>JABDPB010000150.1 GCA_013042995.1 Ignavibacteriaceae bacterium
TATGACTTCTCACCCTATCAATGCAATATCTCTTTTGGGTATTCAAGCAAGTTCTTTAATACAGACAACAATGTATTCGTTGGTCATACTGATACTAAGTTATATTACTCCTCTCGCGTTACCAATGATAGTATTATTTATAAAACAATAGATTTCTCTTTAACAAATGTTCAAGAGACGACATCCAAGATACGAGCGTATGAATTATTTCATAACTATCCCAATCCCTTTAACCCAACCACGAAAATCGAATTTCAGATTGAGGATTTAGGATTTGTGGATTTGAAGGTCTACGATGTTTTAGGAAATGAAGTTGCAACTCTGGTTAACGAAGAAAAATCAGCCGGCATTTATGAAGTTGAATTTAATGGGAGTGAGTTAACAAGCGGGATTTATTTTTACCAGTTAAAAGCTGGTAATTTTGTAGAGACTAAAAAAATGATTGTACTAAAATAGAAAGAATTATTATATGCGAATTTTTATTACCACATCAACACTGATTATTTCACTCCTTTTCAGTTCTATGCTTGCTCAAAGTTCAGTAGAAAATTTATCAACAAGTATTAATGGCACTATCATAAATTCAGAAGTAAATCCTTCTGCAATGGTTTCTTCTGAAAATGGAAAGTATTGGTGCACTTATGATATAATTGCTGTAACAGATGAAATGAGGGAATTGCGCAGTCTGAAATTATATGAAAATGAAAAACTAATATTCACACATGCAAAAATTCCCGGCAGTGATTTATCAATTGTGAATTCGGGTAAAGTAATTTTTTACGATCCTTCCGAACATTTTAAAGGAAAACTTAAGTTATTTGTTTATACAAAGGCGGGACAATTCCTCTCTGAAGAATCATTCAAAGGTGCAACTCTGTTTGAGTTTTCTCCATCCGGTGAAGTGATGGGAGTTCGAACTCCGCAAGGCATAACAATCATTTCTCTTCAAAACGGAAATACTTATTCAATTGAAAAGGGACTTCAATTTGCAATTGATGAATCTGATGAATTCGTTGCAGTTGCACAACATAGCAGAGTTCTAATTTATAAAAATTCATTGCTTAAAAATGAATTTGAAACCGGTATAAGTCTTCCAAGAAAAGTTATAACCTCATCTGTTAAAAACCTGGTGGGAATAATTGATAAATATAATCTTAAAGTTGTCTCAACTAATAATGGTGATTTAGTATTCGAACAAAATATTGGTGGAGATTTATCATTTCGTGATCTGAAATTGATTGATGATAAAATCGTTGCTGGTATTCATAGAAAAACTGAAACAGAATCTGAAGGAATTCTTCGAATCTATGAATTAAATGGAAACTTAATTGAAGAAAGAACCGGTGATACAAAATTTTTAAAGAACATTGAAAAGATTAATCTTCACAAAAAAGAACATTCGGAATATGATCCGATCCCATGGCCTTTTTTCCCTTTCGATAGTATGCGAACTGTTTGGAACCACTATGAACAGCATATGGGTTCGAATCCTTCAACATCATATTTGCATCAAGGGTTAGATTTAATAACTCCTATTGGTGAGCCAACTTACTCAGTTATTGATGGTTATGTTAAACTAGTTTTAACACTCGGAGGAGCAGCTTACTGGAGAATTGCTGTTAGTGATACACAGTCAGCCGGCTGGTCTGATGGTTGGCTTTCTGCTCACCTAATAGAAAGCACAATCCAATTTGATGTTGGAGATACCGTTCAGGTGCATGATTACCTCGGAGATATAATTGATTGGAGCGGTACTTGGGGACACATACATTTTGTAAACATTAGCGATTCAGGATTGGTTTGGTTATACAACGACAATGAGTGGGGAATCAATTTCAGTCCTATTCTAGTGCTTCAACCTTATCCGGATACTACTGCGCCTTATATAGATACGGTTTTCAGAGCGTCAAGGTTTGCGTTTGCTGTAAATGAATCAGCAACTTATTTGAATGCCGATAGTCTGTTAGGTGATGTAGATATTATAGTTAAAGTTGTTGATTACGTTGGCGATTCTGAGTGGCAGCAGCCTGCTTATACAACCTGGTATACTGTCAAACGAATTTCTGATGGAGAAATAATTCAACCAAGAACTCTTGGACATATTCTAAATCATAAATATCCTTTTTATTCCGGGGGAAATTATCGACCCTATGCAGGAGTAATTTATCAGAGGGATAATACGTTGCAGCCTTCAAGCTGGAATGATACAGAGCGAAATTTTTATCATAATTTAACCAACAGTAACGGAGATTCGCTGGTTGAATTATCTGAAAAAATGCTTGCTTTCGATACAGATAATTATTCCGATGGTGATTACAGAATAATAGTTGAAGTCTATGATGAATCTGGCAATTTTGATATCGATAGTATGGATGTAAAATTTAAGAACGGCAATCCTGTTGATACTGAAGATGAAGAAGGGGAATTATTTGCATTCAGATTAGAACAAAATTATCCTAATCCGTTTAACCCAACAACAAAAATTAAATTTGAATTGCCTGACCAGAATCGTGTAACACTAAAAGTTTACAATGTTTTAGGAAATGAAATAGCAACACTTATAAACAAAGATAAACCATCAGGCACTTATGAAATTGAGTTTGATGCAACCGGACTGCCAAGTGGAATTTATTTTTATGAATTACATGCTGGTAATTTTGTTGAAACAAGAAAAATGATTTTGCTAAAATGAGAGGTAGTAATATGAAAACACTTTCTTATTTCATAACAATTGTTTTTATACTCTTTTCATATCCTATTCATTCGCAATGGATGCAGCAGACTTTACCCGGTGATATTGATGTAGCACTTGGAATTGACTTCATAAATCAAAACCTTGGTTTGATGGGAGGTTGGCATACTACTGTAATGCCTGAGATAGCTGGAAATGCTTATTATACAACAAATGGCGGAACAGATTGGATCGAAGCAGCTTTCCCAGATTCGATGCGGGTTATAGTCGGCCTTCAAATGATAGATGAAAATTTTGCATATGGTGCAGGTGCGTATAACTTCTTTCCAACGGGTGAACCAAAAGATATTTTTATAAGCCATTCAACTTTAAAATCCAAGCAGACAGAATATTATAAAACATTAGGTATGGATTTTTCTAATCAGCAGGATTACAGAGGTTATTTCGTTGAAACCACCGATGGGGGATTAAGCTGGCATCCGAAAGGAACATTCGAAGACTCGGTCTATTATCTTGTTGGATTGCATTTTATAGATATGCAAACAGGATTTGTTCTTGCTACAGGCCAAGCAAACAATACTTTTGCAGCAATTTTGAAAACTACTGATGGCGGAAACAACTGGGATTATGTTTATGATTTTGAATCCTACCTTTTTTTAAATGAAATAAAGTTTTTTGATCAGTTAAACGGAATAGCCGTAGGTAGATTTGATGATGCAACTAATTCTTATGGAGTCGTTCTAATTACAACAGATGGAGGTGAAAACTGGATTAGAGCAGCACTGCCTCAATTATTTTCGCTAAGCAGTGTTACCTATTTAAGTATAAACTCCATTCTTATTTCGGGCATAAAAACTGATGCCACAGCTGTTATTTTTAGATCCGATGATGGCGGCATATCCTGGTTTGAATGCTGCGCCTATACGAATTTACATTTAATAAACGGAATAAATAGTTATCCATCCTCTGGGGTAATTGTTGTATATGGTCAATATCAACCAACAGGTTCTGCAATTCCTTTTGTTGAAGCTACTATCGATAACGGTCTAACCTGGCATTATAATCTCCTATCACAATTTCCGGACTATTATTTTACTAAATCTAAATTGATTGATGAGGACCGCTGGTATATTACGGGAACTCAGTTTGCTCAAGTGGGTTTTGTTTTATTTACGGATAATTCAGGTGGAATTCCTGTAGAACTCACTTCATTTACTGCTAATGTGAATAACAATAAAGTTCGGTTAAAATGGCAGACAGCAACTGAATTAAATAATCTTGGTTTTGAAATTGAACGGAAATCAGGCGAAAAAGATTGGAGTATGATTGGGTTTGTAGAAGGTAACGGCACAACAACAGAAATTCAAAATTATATTTTTATTGATAATTTATTTGAGGTAGAGCCGGGACTACTTTACTACAGATTAAAACAGGTAGATTTTGATGGAAGCTTCGAATATTCAGATGCTGTTGAAGTAGAAGTTACAATCATAAATGAATTTAAATTATTACAAAACTACCCAAATCCATTCAATCCAACTACAAAAATAGAATACCAAATACCCAAATTAAGTTTTGTTACAATTAAAGTATATGATGTTTTAGGAAATGAAATAGCAACACTCGTTAACAACGAAAAACAAGCCGGCAGTTATGAAATAAGTTGGTATTCAGAAAACTTACCAAGCGGAGTTTATTTCTATAGACTGCAAGCGGGAAATTTCATCGACACAAAGAAAATGATTTTACTAAAGTGAAAACCATAAAATATATTACTTGTCTAATTGCACTAATCACATTTGAACAATTATATTCGCAAAATTTCTTTCCTTTAAATATTGATAATAAATACCAATTTTATAAAAATATATATCCAAACGAACATGAGTATGTTACGAGAATTATTACTGATTCTATTATTGTTTTTGGAAAAACGTTTTACGATTGGGGTGGTAGATATTTTTACATGGATGAAGAAGAAAACAAACTTTATACGACAATTGGAAGTCAAATAAAACTCGCTGCGGACTTCAATGTTCCAAAAGATTCACTTTTTATTTCGCATATTTGGGGTTCATCACCTTATGAATTTGAGTCGGAAGGAATTGATACAGTGAACATTCTGGGTGATCAAAGAATACAATTCGGAATGAGTTATAATTACACATCCGCTCCGGGACCCTGGTGGTATTCTATTCATGTAGGATTTAAATTTGTTGAAAATATAGGAATCAGCACAAAATGCTATAGTTATCATGATCTATTTATGTTAACGGGATATTGTGAATATCTGATTGCTTTTGAAAATGAAATTTTATCTTATAATCCATTTCAGTTTGACATAACTTTGTTATCAGAAGTTTTAGATAGACCCATCAATCATTTCCCGTATCAATTAAGTGCTGAGGTAAGTTCTAACTATGATGAACTAGTAGATTCAGTTTATGCTGAATATTCTATATTTCGAAACGACACTATATTAGTCTCCCAACATAAATTCCCATTTACCGATGAACCACTAGAAGCCACTGTTACATTGGATAGTACAAATCTTCAAATTGGAGACTTGATCAAATTTAGATGTGTTCTTTCTGACGCAACAATTTTTAGCGGTAAATTTTTTGATCCTGATTCAGGATATTTTCAATTTCGAGTATTACCTCCTGTAACTGATGTTGAGAAAGAAGTACATCAAGAAAATGCTTTCAAACTATCGAATTATCCTAATCCTTTTAATTATTCTACAATAATAAATTACCCAGTTTTGCAAACTTCAGATGTTGTTATAAAAGTCTTTGATATGCTCGGTAATGAAGTAGAGACATTAGTTAACGAAGAAAAACAAACAGGTACGTATGAGATAACTTGGTATGCAGAAAACTTACCAAGCGGAATATATTTCTATCAGTTGCAGGCAGGTTCCTTTGTTGAAACTAAGAAGATGGTTTTGTTAAAGTAAATATCATTTTTTTCGTCGCATTGTATCATCTATTTTTCATATCTTTACTCTCCAAAGTAACAGAAAACAGTGAAAATAAATTACTTAATAGCGTTTTTGTTTATAGCATTTGTTTCAATTGTTATAGTTGCAAACATTGATGACATAACACTAATTGGCGGAACGGAATTAAACGGCAATGGCTGCGTCTGCCACACTATCGAAAGAGATACTTCAGTTAACGTATGGGTTGAAGGACCTGATACATTGCTTGTCGGGCAAACAGGTTATTATAGGATGTATATGACTGGTGGTCCTGCTGAAGCTGGCGGATATAATGTTGCGGGCAGATTTGGAGAAATGCAGCTAGTTGACAGCTTTTCTGTAAAACACTCACTTGCACCAAATGAATTGACACAGGCTTTTTCACTACCATTTCCAACCACACAGGACACAATTTACTGGGCATTCGGTTACACTGCCTCTGATTCTTCTGCTGCCTGGGATACGATTTATTCCTGCGGGTTAAGTCTTGTCTGGGATTCTATTCCTGATCCATTCGATAGATGGAACTTTGGTCATAAATTCCCGGTGAAAATTGAAACGCTTACAGATGTGGATGATAATATAATTGTAGAAAAATTCCAGCTCTTTCAAAATTATCCCAATCCTTTCAATCCCAAAACAATTCTCAGATTTCGAATTGGGGATTATGGATATGCCTCACTTAAAGTTTATGACGTTATCGGAAATGAAGTCGCTATTCTTGTTGACAAAGAACTAGCGGCGGGGGAGCACGAAATCGTTTTTGATGCTAATCAATTATCAGGTGGGATCTATTTTTATAAACTTGATGCAGGAAGTTATTCTGAAACAAAAAAGATGTTGCTTCTAAAGTAGCCTGTCTATTATAACTTTCTTTTAGAAACTTTTTGTAAAATTAAAATTAAGGCTTGTAGGGAGGGTAGGATTTTTTACAAATCCAACTGAAAAATTCCAGCTTAATTCTTCTTCTAATCTACTGTTATAAGAACTCACTAAACGTGCAGCATTTATTGCGCTTGCTATCCGATTTAAGATTAAACCCCCAACTATAAATCTAATATCATTTCTTGTCTGCTCGCTCGAACTCCACATATCTCTGAATGATTCTCTTTCAACTTCTGAATTCCACTTCCAGAAATATTTATCGCGATCGTACATTTCATCAAAATTTCTTTCCAGAGCTTTTTCATCATTATAAGAATCTATATCACTGTATGCGCTTATGGTTGCATAATATGATTCGTCTTTATTTTCATTAGTTATGCTTGCACGACTTTCTGCGTAAGATTTGTAATCGTTTTCTTTCCAATTTGAATAAACATTCATACCAATAAATGCACCCCAGAGCGCTCCATCAGCAATGGTAAAATACTTCCCAATGTCATATGCATCTGCATAAAGCTCTCCCATTCCAGGTAAAAGCAGCGAATAAATTACACCAAGCCCAACATTCCTTTTAGAATCTTCCAGACTGAAGTTTAATTTAGTTTCATCCTCTAAAAGAGGAATTGAATTGACATCGTGTTTCAAATTTTGAATTGATAAGTTATCTATCTGCTGAGCTGCAGCTGATGAAATTAAAACTAGTATTAAAATTGGAATAATCTGTTTAATCATTACAGTAAGTTTAATCCTTGGAACAATTTAAGTCAATTGCATTTTTTCGGACAAAATTTTTCCTGAGCAAACATCACTATCTGTTCCTTCAATAATAAAAGGAGTTAATTTATTGGTAAAATATTCATTAAACTCAGCTTTAACTTTAATATAGTTTGATGTATATCCCTGCATCATTCCATTGTTATTGCTATGCTCAAAAAGAACCTGCTGTATTGTGTCATCAATTTCAGAATAAAATTGTTTTTTCTTTTTCTCGCTTAGGGTTCTTAAGATATTATTTCTTCGTTTTCTTTCAGATACTTCAACGGGAGATGGAAGATTTATCGCAGTTGTATCGGGTCTTTCTGAATATGTAAAAACATGCAAATAAGAAACAGGAAGATCACGCAAGAAATTGTGTGTTTGAATAAAATCCGCTTCCGTTTCACTCGGAAATCCGACAATAACATCAACACCAACTGAAAGATCGGGAATAACTTTTTTTGCCTTAAAGATCAGATTTTTATAATCGTTTGTAGTGTATCTTCTTTGCATCGATTTAAGAATTTTTGGACTGCCGCTCTGTAGCGGAATGTGCAGATGATTACACATTTTATCGGATTTGGAAATTAATTGAAGTAAATCACCGGTGATTAAATTCGGTTCAACAGAACTAATTCTGATTCTAAACTCGCCCTCAATATTTATAAGCTGTGAAACAAGTTCAAACAAACTGCTGTTTATATTTTTGCCATAATCGCCAACGTTAACACCTGTTAAAATTATTTCTTTGTAACCATGGTTTACCAATGATCTAAATTGTTCAATTACACTATTAGCAGTCAAGCTTCTACTGCTGCCTCTCGCAAGCGGAATTGTGCAGAATGAGCAATTGTAATCACAGCCATCCTGTATTTTTAAAAACGCACGTGTGCGACTATCGGAATCAGTAGAATGTGCGATTCCAAAATGGGTCGTTTCTTCAATTGGGTTTACATATATGCAGGCAAGTTCCTGTTTTTCAAAATTATTAAGAATTGAAAAGAGATTAAACTTTTCGCTGCTTCCGAGCACTGCATCAACACCATCAATATTTGCAATTTCTTCCGGACGTAACTGGGCATAACATCCGGTTACAATTATATACGCTTTGGGATTTTGTCTTAAAGCTCTTCGGATAATTTGTCTGCATTCTTTTTCTGCAGTTTCGGTAACAGAGCATGTATTTAAAACATAAACATCAGCCTTATCTTTAAAATCAACAACATGGAAATCATTTTCCGCAAACTGGTTACCGATAGTTGATGTTTCAGAAAAGTTTAATTTACAACCTAATGTTTGAAAAGCTACTTTGTTTTTCATAATAAAAAAGAAAAGCGGGAATTGCTCCCGCTTTTAATTTAATGAACTTTAGAATAATAATAAATTATTCTTCTTTTGGTTTCTGCTCACCGCTGCTTTCCTGAACTTCAAAAATTGGAAATTCAGAGCTGTCAATAGCAGTTGTTTCGGCAGATTTTATGCTGTCCACAGAAACTCTTTCAAGTTTATGAGCATTGAGATAATCTTGAATTTCATTTTCAGATTTGTCCTTTAATGCAGCAATAGCACTTAGAACAATCTTTTTATTGTTCTTATCGAATTCGATTACCTGTAGAGGTAAAGCTGCATCTACTGGGAAATGATTAGCAAGATTTTTAAGCTTCGAAGTAGATAGTTGATTTGCAGGGACAAAGCCATCCACGTCATCCGGCAATTCCGCAATCAATCCTTTTTCAATTATCCGAACTACTTTACCCTCGGTTATTTTTCCAACGGAATATTTCTGCTCAAAACTATCCCAGGGATTATCAATTATTTGTTTATGCCCAAGTGAAATTTTTCTTTGCTCTACATCAACACCCAAAACAGTAACTTCAAGTGTCTCACCTTTTTTAACAACTTCTCCGGGATGACGTATTTTTTTAGTCCAGGATAGATCAGAAATGTGAACTAATCCATCCACTCCAGGTTCAAGCTCAACAAAAACACCAAAGTTGGTTAGGTTTCGTGCAACTCCACTATGCTTTGATCCAACAGGATATTTAACCATAAGTGACTGCCAAGGATCCGGCTCAAGCTGTTTTATTCCAAGAGAAATTTTCTTTTCTTCTTTGTCAAGGCTTAATATAACAGCTTCAACAACCTGTCCCATTGCAACAACTTGCGAAGGATGCTTGATATGCTGTGTCCAGCTCATTTCTGAATTGTGAATAAGTCCCTCGATTCCTTTTTCAATTTCAATGAATGCGCCATAGTCTGTAAGTGAAACAACTCTTCCGGATACCTTATCTCCGACTTTATATTTTTCATCAATATTTTCCCATGGATGGGGGAGAAGTTTTTTCAAGCTGAGTGAAATTCTTTTCTTTGCTTCATCAAAATCGGTAACCACAACTTTCAATACTTCATCGAGTTTTACTACTTCATTCGGATGATTTATTCTTCCCCAGCTTAGATCTGTTATGTGAATTAATCCATCAACACCGCCTAAGTCCACAAAAACTCCAAAATCAGTAATTGCTTTTACTGTTCCTTCAAGAATCTGTCCCCTCTCAAGGCTTTCAAGAATAGCCTTTCTTTGATCTGCTATTTCTTCTTCCACAAGTACTTTATGTGAAACAACAACATTTTCTGTAGGGATATTAACCTTAACAACTTTAAAGTCCATCATTTGCCCAACGAGTGCATCAAAATCTCTAATGGGTCTTATGTCTATTTGAGAACCTGGAAGAAATGCTTCCATACCCAGCAGGTCTACAACCATTCCTCCTTTAATTCTTTTGATTATTTTACCTTGCATGATTTCCCCGGTCTCATAAGAATTAAGTACTCTATCCCAAATTTTTAAGAAATCAGCGCGCGATTTGCTTAGAACTAAATTCCCATCCCGATCTTCGACACTTTCTAAAACAACTTCAACTTCATCTCCGATTTGAAAGTTTTCATTTTCCTGGAATTCTGATTTAGGAATAGTACCTTCGGACTTAAAACCGACGTCAACTATTGCATTATCACCTTGAATTCGTACAATTTTACCTTTAACAAGTTCGCCTTCTTTTACATCTCTGAATGATTCGGTGTAAAGGGTAGCAAGTGATTCAAATTCTTCTTGTGAGTATTCATCTACATTGAATTTATTCTTTGCCTTTTCATACAGTTCTGAAACAGACGATGTCTTTTCTTTCACATCTTCGGACATTTATCCTCCTGAATTAGAAAAATATCTTATTTCCGCTAGTCGTAATTGGAAAAAGATATTACAAAAATTTAGTTAGTAAATAATTATTTATACGACTTAATAAACCTTTAGTTCAATCCCTTTTTCTCTTGCGGCACTTTTTGCTTTGTTGAGAATAAGGCTTACTTGATCTTCAATTGTAATACTGGTTGTATCAATCACTATTGCATCGTTAGCTTTTGTTAATGGGCTGTCGTCTCTGCTCGAATCAATTTTATCTCTTGTTGCCAAGTTATTTTTGATTTGATTTACCGATGCCATAGAACCGTGTTCAACATATTCTTTCGTTCTTCTGTTTGCTCGTTCATTTAAGTTTGCAGTCAAAAAAATCTTTACATCGGCATTAGGAAAAACAACTGTTGTAATATCTCTGCCTTCCATTACTACACCGCTGCTTTTCTCTGCAATCGATCTTTGCTTCTCAACCAGCAGCTTTCGCAGAGCTCCTATTTTACTTACATCACTAACTTGTTCATTTACATCCGTCTCTCTTATTCTGCTTGAAACATCCTTACCGTTTAACTTAACAGACAATTTCGTATTTTTGTAATTCATTTCTAAATCACATACTCTTGCCAGTTCAACTATTTGCTCATCATTGCCAAGCGCATTATTTTCTATTGCTAGGTAGGTTACTGCACGATACATTGCCCCTGTATCTATATACAAATAACCAAGTTTCTGAGCTAATAGTTTTGCTGATGTGCTCTTTCCTGAACCGGCAGGACCATCAATTGCGATGATAAGTCCTTTTAACATAAGAAACAAAAATATTCAAATTTAATGTGAATTCAAAAATAAATAGTGTAAAATGTTCGTTTTCAAGATGAAAATGCAACTATTGAATTTTCTGACCACCCAATTCATTCAATATCACTTCTTCAAATGGGTCTGCCGAGGTTTGTGATTTCGCAGTAATTTTTTGGTCGGATTTTTTAATCTGAGTTTTCTTAGTAATCCAGTTAAACTTTAATCTTCTTCCAAAAAATTCTTCAGATTTTTTTTCAATATAATTTTCATGCATTTCAAACAATTTTTTATCCTGCTCATCGAATGTTGAAAATTCAAGCTGGCTTCCAGAAAGCGAAATTAAATTAAAACTCTGTAGTGCAGGTGCGAGCGTTAATCCTTTTTCTTCTCTTATAAAATCGACAAATTTTTGCCATTTATCCACAACACCATCAAAATTAAGTTCTGCTAAAATCGCGCTTTTGATTTCACTCGTAGGAGGACTATTTACAATTTTAGTTGAACTTTGTTGGCTGAAATTTTGTGGTTTGGAATTATTTACTAGGAGTGCTTTTTTTTTACCAGTTAGTTTTGCGCCAGAATAATCTTCTTTTTGTTCACCAATAAATTTGGGAGTATCTGATGAATTTAAGCTGGAGATAACTTCTGAAATTGTGTTTGTTTTTTCCAGCGCAATGAGATGACTGAGAATTATTTCAATTTTAATTTTCTGATTCTGCGAGAATCTAATTTCCTGATGAGATTTATTTAAAAAGCTTAACAACCGAAGCACATCACTTTCGGAAAATTTATCAGTGTACTCTAAATACTTTTTCTTATAGTTTTCTGCAGATTCAATGCCATTGGAAGAGTTTGTAATTAGGACAGAAAGAATGTTTCTGAAATGTTCAATCAGTCCATCCAGAAAATCAGTAAAATCCCAGCCGTTTTCGTAAATTGTATTTGTAACTTCAAACACTGCTTTAAAGTTTTTATCCAAAACCGCATCAGAAATTTTAAAGAACACTTCTTCATTAATTAAATTCAACATTTGCGCGACCACAGCAGAATCAATTTTTCCCTGGCAGAAGGAAACGACCTGATCAAAATAACTCTCGGCATCTCTTAAAGCTCCGTCTGCTTTTTTTGCAATTGTTGTAAGAGTTTTATCATCAATTTCAATTTTTTCTTCCTTCGCGATCATCTTCAGTGTTTCTTTAATTTTATCGAGCTGTATTCTTCTAAAATCGAAACGCTGGCAACGTGAAATGATAGTTAGAGGAACTTTGTGTGCATCTGTTGTAGCAAAAATGAATATTGTATATTCCGGCGGCTCTTCAAGTGTTTTTAAGAAAGCATTGAAAGATTCGCGCGTAAGCATGTGCACTTCATCTATAATATATACTTTGTACTTGCTTTTTGTGGGTGCGTATTTTACCGAATCGCGCAATGTTCGTACCTCATCAATTCCTCTATTCGATGCACCGTCAATTTCAATTATATCCATTAACTGTGAATTTTGAATTGCAACACAATTTGAGCACTTATTACACGGTTCTGCATCTTTCTGATTTTCACAGTTTAGCGCTTTAGCTAAAATTCTTGCAGTTGTTGTTTTACCAACGCCACGTGGTCCGGTAAAAAGATACGCATGTGGAATTCGATTTTCTTTGATGGCGTTTTTTATAGTTGCAGTTATATGTTCCTGACCGACAACTTCATCGAAGCGCTGCGGACGCCATTTACGCGCTGTAACCACAAAATTCATTTAATAATATCTTCCTTTCAAATAATAGTCTAATTAATAATTTCTGTTGATAAGAAGTTACAAATTTCTTCCAGATATTTTTTATCGGTCTTGTCAAATGCGTCATATTCATGGCTGTCAATATCCAGTACGCCGAACAATTTTTTATTTTCAAAAATCGGAATGACTATTTCTGATTTCGAGTCGCTGTCGCAGGCAATGTGTCCTGGAAATTTATCAACATCGGGAACGATCAAGGTTTTTACCTCTTTTGCGGCAGTTCCGCAAACACCTTTACCAATATCAATTTGTGTACAGGCAACTTTTCCCTGGAAAGGACCTAAATAAAGTTTATTCCCGTCAAATTTTTTCCCGTCAAACAAATAGAAACCAACCCAACTAATCTTATCAAACGTATCCTTTAAAGCTGCTGTTAGGTTCGAAAGATTGGAAATAAAATTTTCCTCTTTACTCAACAATGATTTTAACTCTTTAAAGAGCAGCTTATATTTTTCTTCAATCGAAAGTGATTTACCTATAATAAATTCTTCTGCCATCAGGCATTACTTTTTTTTCGATTTGGTTTTACTCTTTGTTGTTTTTTTCGACTTGTTGAAAACATACGGAATAGCATCTTCTAATTTTTCAATGGAAATTATCTTCAATCCTTTTTTAACTTTTTCGTTCACTTCTTTTAGATCAATCTCGTTCTCTTTTGGAATTAAAACAGTTTCAATTCCAAAACGCTTTGCAGCCAAAAGTTTTTCCGTCAATCCACCGATACCAAGAATTAAACCGGTTAGAGTAATTTCACCTGTCATTGCTACATTGTTTGAAGCAGGTTTCCCGCTAATGGCAGAAAGCATAGCCATGGCCATAGTAATACCTGCTGATGGACCGTCTTTTGGGATTGCACCTTCCGGCAGGTGAATGTGAATCTCTTTTCCTTTAAAGAAATCAGGATTTATTCCCAATTTTTTTGCGGATGATCTTAAATAACTTAATGCGGCCTGAGCAGATTCTTTCATTACGTTTCCGAGCTGTCCGGTTAAATTTAATTTGCCAGAGCCGTTCATTATGGAAACATCCACTGTAAGTAAGTCACCGCCAGTGCTTGTCCATGCTAATCCAGTTACGCTGCCGACTTTATTTACTTTGCTGTGCCTTTGATGCCTGAAGCGAGGGGTTTTTAAGTATTCCTCAATTTTATCCGAATCAATTACAAATTTTCTCTTTACTTTTTTCCTCCCATTGGTCGATTCTTTAACGACAATTTCTTTTGCAACTTTTCTAAATACCGAGGCGATTTCTCGTTCGAGATTTCTTACTCCGGCTTCTCTGGTGTACTCAGTAATAATTTTTTTCAAAGCATTTTCACTAAATTGAACTTTTTTACTGTCCAAGCCGTGAGCATCAAGCTGTTTGGGGATTAAATGTTTTTTGGCAATTTCCAGTTTGTCGTATTCCAAGTAGCCCGGCAGCTCTATGATTTCCATTCTATCCTGTAGCGGAAGAGGAATGTTGTAGCGGATGTTTGCTGTTGTAATAAACATAACCTGCTGCAGATTATAATCCACTTCCAGATAGTGATCATTGAATGTATGATTTTGTTCGGGGTCTAAAACTTCAAGCATTGCAGATGAAGGATCACCCCTAAAATCCATGCTCATTTTATCAATTTCATCTAAAAGCATAACCGGATTTATTGTGCCTGCTCTTTTCATTGATTGAATAATTTTACCTGGCATTGAACCAATATATGTTTTTCTGTGTCCTCTTATTTCTGCTTCATCTCTTACTCCACCAAGACTGATACGTACAAATTTTCTGCCTAAAGCTCTGGCAATTGATTTTCCAAGTGAAGTTTTTCCAACACCGGGAGGTCCAACAAAGCAGAGAATCTGTCCCTTCATTTGTTTTACTAAATTTAACACTGCAATATGTTCAACAATTCTTTCTTTAGGTTTTTCCAATCCAAAATGGTCTTCATCTAAAATTTTCTGAACATGCTTGATTTGTAAATTATCTTTTGTTTTTTTGCTCCAAGGAACATCGATCAGCCAATCGAGATAATTTCTAATTACAGTTGATTCAGGCGACATGGGTGGAGTTTTTTTCAGTTTGTTTAATTCTTCAGTTGCTTTTTCTTCAACGTCATTGGGCATTTTTGCTTTTTTAATTCTTTCGCGCAACTTTGCAAATTCAGGTGATGCATCTTCATCATCACCAAGCTCATCCTGTAATATTTTTATCTGCTCTTGAATTATAAATTTGCGCTGTGTCTTTGCTATGTTTTCCTGAACTTTGTTATCAATTTCCTTTTCAATTTTTAGTATATCAATTTCTGAATTAAGAATTTTTATCACTTCGTAGTACTGTTCTTTTATAGTATACTGCTGAAGTATATTTTGTTTCACGTCAATTGACTGGTTGATATTTGCCGCTGCGTAAAAAAGTTTTCTGTCTGGTTCTTCAATATTGTCGAAAGCAGCAATAGTATCGTTTGGAACGTTTCTGCTGATTTTAACATAATCTTTAAACAACTGCGTCATCTGTCTAACCATTGCATTCATTTCGTGGTCAGGTTTTGCTTCAGGTATAATTATTTCAATCTTACCTTCAAAAAATTCTTTTTTATTTGTGAATTCTTTTATCCGACCCTGAAACATTCCATCAACAAGTATTTTCATTAAACCATTTGGTAATTTCAATATCTGAACAATTTTTGCTATTGTTCCTTCAGGATACAAATCTTGAATTGAAGGGTCCTCGACGTTCGATTTTTTTTGTGTGGAAAGAAAAATATATTTTGTTGTATCAGCCGCATAATTTGCTGCTCTTATTGATTGCTCTCTGCCTACCAGTACGGGAAAAATCATATATGGAAAAATAACAATGTCTCTTAATGGCAGAATTGGGAGCTTCTCGGGCACATTTTCTATTACTGAATTCACTTCGGATGGTTTTAACACAACATCACTTATCTTGTTCAAAAGATTCTCCTTTTTGACATAATAATTAAGATTTAAATATATCATTTTCAATTCCGGCTATCAAGGATGTAAGCTTTGAATTAATTCAAATTAAGGGTAGTAAACCATACCCCAAATGATATTCATATATTTGCATTAAAAAGAACGAAAATTATGATTAACGATTTAATAAACATCTCACAAGAAGCCGGGCAATTAATAAAAGAAAAGTTCGGGAAGAATCTTGAAATTGAGTTTAAGACAAACGAGATGAACTTAGTTACGGAGGCAGACAAAGCATCTGAAAAATTGATAACAGAATTTATAAGAAAAAAATATCCCTCACACGGAGTGCTTGCTGAAGAGGGGAGTGAGTTTAATATTTCTGCAAAATATCTTTGGGTAGTTGATCCTTTAGACGGAACAACAAACTTTGCACATGGTTTACCTATTTTTTCTGTTTCAATCGGGCTGCAAAAAAATGGACAGACAATTGCGGGAGTGGTTTACGATATCAATCAAAATATTATTTATGCAGCGGAGCTTGGTTCCGGTGCAATTGCAAATGATAAAAAAATAAAAGTAAGTACAAATTCAAATCTTGGACACAGTATGCTTGTAACCGGCTTTCCGTACGATGTAAAAGACAATCCCAATAAATCATTCGAAAGATTTATTGCAATGATAAAATCTTCAAGAGCAGTCAGAAGACTCGGCTCGGCTGCAATTGATTTTTGTTACGTTGCAAAAGGTGTTTTCGATGGATTCTGGGAGGTGCATCTTCATCCGTGGGATATTTGTGCTGGAAAATTAATTGTGGAAGAAGCCAGCGGTTCGGTTACAGATTTTGGGGGAAAACAAATTGATATTTATTCTAAAAGAATTCTTTGCTCGAACGGGAATATTCACGAATCAATGATTCAAAAGCTAAATGAAGTTTAATATTCAGTTTTATTTTTCTAAACTCTCATACATTTGATCAATAAGTTCACCGTATTTTTGTTCGACTACTTTTCTTTTAATTTTTAAGCTGGGTGTTATCTCGCCATTTTCAATTGTGAATTGTCTGTCCAACAAAACAAATTTTCTAACGCGTTCGTAATTGGCAAGCTTTTTCTGAAACCTTCCCATATCCTCCTGCAGCATCTTGTAAATATCATCATTTTTAACAAGATCCTCTTCACTTTTGTAAGGAATTTTATTTGCATCAGCATATTCTTTTACAGCTTCAAAATCTGGCACAATAAGAGCGCTTAAAAACATTCTTCTGTCACCAATTAACACAAACTGATCAATATATTTGCTTGAGAGAAAAACATTTTCAATCGGTGTTGGTGCAATATATTTTCCTGCACTGGTTTTAAATAAATGTTTTTTGCGGTCTGTAATCATTAAAAAACCTTCCGCATCAAACACACCAATATCGCCCGTGTGAAGCCATCCGTCTTTAATGGTATCTTCGGTTTCTTTTTTCTTTTTGAAATAACCCTGCATAATGTTCGGCCCGCGTGCCAGAATTTCGCCATCTGAAGCAATTTTAATTTCTACTCCTGGAAAAGGTTTACCGACAGTTCCAAATTTATAGTCATCTGGTCTGTTTGCAGCAAGCACAGGTGATGATTCAGTTAATCCATAACCTTCTATTATTTGAATGCCCACAGCTTCAAAGAATTCACCTAAATCTCGTGGAAGTGCTGCGCCGCCTGAAATAAAAAATCTTAAATTACCACCCGTTCTTGCACGTATTTTTTTAAATACCAACCTGTCGGCAAGTTTATGTTTTGCTGCTAGTGAAACAGAAACCCTACCTTTCTTTTTCAATTTTGCATATTGTTTACCTACTTCAACGCCCCATAGAAAAATCTTTTGTTTTTTTGCAGATTGGCTTTCTACATTTCGGATAATCCTTGAATAAATTCTTTCAAACAATCTTGGTACCGAAGTAAGTATTGTTGGTTTTACCTCGGTAAGATTTGTTGCAACTTTTTCAATACTTTCTGCATAACATACAGTGCATCCTGAAGCAAAAGCAGTATAATATCCTGCCATTCTTTCAAAAATGTGGCAGAGCGGTAAAAACGAAAGGAACACATCATCTTTAGTAATTGGATAAGCTTCTAAAGCTGAATTTACATTCGATAAAATATTTTTATGTGTTAAAATTACCCCTTTTGGTTCGCCTGTTGTTCCGGAAGTATAAATAATTGTACAAACATCATTTTCTTTTGTTATCGCAGAGCATTCAATTAACATTTCTGGATTTTCTGTTCTTGCAGATTTCCCTTTTTCTTGTATAGATTTAAAAGAATGTAATTCCTTAATACTGCTGTCTAACTCTTCCTCATTCAATATTATAATAAACTTTAAGTATTTACATTTTTCCCTAATTTTCAAAACTTTATTTAACTGAAATTTTGTAGAAACAATTACACCTTTCGATTCAGAATCATTTAAAATATACTCGATCGAATCGGAAGTAAGAGAAGGGTAAAGTGGAACATTTATTACGCCAAGCATCTGCATTGCAAGATCAGCATATACCCATTCAGGTCTGTTCTCTGAAATTAGCGCCACACAATCATTTCTTTTAACTCCAAGGTTTTGTAGTCCAAAGCCAAACAGATCCGTTTCTTCCTTTAGTTCAAGATATGTTATGCCCTTGTAATCGTTGTCAACCTTTCGTTTAATGACGTATCCATCCTGTCTTGCAACGTATTCTTCAGTTAAAAACCTGTAGAGTTCTGGAATTGTATTGCAGGCTTTTAAAATTGCCATTTCTCCCTCCGGTTGTTGAATAATAACAGAACGAGTATTTGATATCAAGTTTTGTACAAGTTTAAGCTTATCTTACCTTCAGACTTGATTTAACAGGGTTAAAATAATACCATTAGATATAAATGCAAAGAAATTTAAGAATTTTAAGATAAAATGATGGAAAGCAATATTCAGATAGCCTACAAGGAATAATTCAACATATTTAACTAGCCGAGTGGAGTTCAATTTTAACCTATGACTACTGCTCACTTTTCTCAAAAAGAAAACTTATACCTATGAAGTAAGAACCACTTTAGATTCAAATTACCAGAGATAATTCTTCCAGTTTTTTATCGCTCTTCTATCTACTGGCTGCAGTGAAATTGTTTATCAAATCCAAAACTGGTAATTTTCGTAGCGTATTATTCAACAAAAAGGATAACAAATGTCAAACGCTTATTTCAAAGCTCCACAACCAATAAATGAACCTGTAAAAACATATTTACCAGGCAGCACTGAAAGAGAAGAATTAAAGATAAAATTAGAAGAATTAAAATCTAAACAGATTGAAGTCCCATTAATAATCGGTGGCGAAGAGGTAAAAACAGGAATTACCGGAGAAATGAGGATTCCGCATAACCATAACCGTGTTCTTGGCGTTTATCATAAAGCAGGTAAAAAAGAAGTTGAGATGGCGGTAGAAGCAGCACTTGAAGCCCGTAAAGAATGGGTACAGATGCCTTGGGAACACAGGGTTTCAGTTTTTTTGAAAATCGCTGATTTACTTGCCGGTCCCTGGCGCTCAATAATTAATGCAGCTACTATGCTCGGACAATCTAAAGTTGTTCACCAATCGGAAATTGATGCTGCAGCCGAGCTGGTTGACTTCTATAGGTTTAATTGTTATTTCATGACTAAACTAATGGAAGACCAGCTATATTCTCCATATGGAATGTGGAATCGTTTGGAATACCGCCCTCTTGAAGGTTATATTTTTGCGGTAACTCCGTTTAATTTCACATCTATTGCCGGAAATCTTCCTACCGCACCTGCGATTGTAGGCAATGTAAGTTTGTGGAAACCCGCATCAAGTGCAGTCTATTCAGCATATTATCTAATGAAATTATTCCAGGAAGCCGGCCTGCCAAAAGGGGTAATTAATTTTGTCCCTGGTTCTGGTGGAGAGGTTGGAACACCCGCAATGACAAATCCAAATCTTGCAGGTGTTCATTTTACTGGGTCAACCGAAGTTTTTCAGAATATGTGGAAAGTTATTTCCGACAATCTTAAAAATATGAAATACTACCCACGCATTGTTGGTGAAACCGGTGGTAAGGATTTTATTTTTGCTCATAATTCTGCAGATGTTGACGCTCTTGTCGTTGCAACTTTACGTGGTGCTTTTGAATATCAGGGACAAAAATGCTCTGCTGCTTCAAGAATGTATATTCCAAAATCTTTATGGAAAGAGTTTAAAGAAAAGTATGTGGCCGAAATCGGAAAAATAAAAATGGGTGACGTGGAAGATTTCACAAACTTTATGTCTGCGGTAATTGATAGCGCTGCATTCGATACAATAACCGATTACATTAAATATGCAAGAAGTTCTAAAGAAGCAGAGTTCATAACCGGTGGAAATTTTGATGATTCAAAAGGTTATTTTATTGAACCGACCACAATTGTAACTACCAATCCCCAATTCAAAACAATGGAAGAAGAAATATTTGGTCCGGTTCTTACGATTTATGTTTATGATGATAACAACTTTGATGAAACTTTATCATTATGCGATGAAACGTCTCCATATGCATTAACAGGTGCAGTCTGGGGACAGGATAGGAAGGCAATACTTAAGATGTCAAACAGTTTAAGAAATGCTGCAGGCAACTTCTATATTAATGATAAACCGACTGCCGCAGTTGTTGGTCAGCAGCCTTTTGGCGGAGGAAGAGCTTCAGGTACAAATGATAAAGCAGGAAGTGCAATGAACTTAATGCGATGGATGACAGCAAGAACAATTAAAGAAACTTTCGATCCCCCGAAAGATTGGAGCTATCCATTTATGAATGAAAAATAACTCAACTTTATGGTATTGAAGTTTGTAGCAAAGATTACAATTCTGTGCTAATATAAAATAGTTTAATAAAATAATTCCAATAACTAAAATCAAATTATTATGAAAATTCACGAGTACCAGGCAAAAGCAACATTAAAAAAATTTGGCGTACCAATTCAGGATGGAGTTGCAATAAAACATATTAACGAATTTGATGATGCAATACGACAACTGCAGGAACAGGGTATAAATCAGTACGTGGTTAAATCACAAATTCATGCCGGTGGAAGAGGAAAGGGCAAAATTTACAATCCTTCAAATACAGACGAGTTCATACTAGAAGGCGGAGTGAAGTTTACTAAATCAGTTGAGCAGGCAAAAGAATATGCTGATAAAATTCTTGGCAACTTATTAGTTACGCATCAAACTGGAGCCGAAGGAAAAATTGTAAAAACACTTTTTATTACAGAAGGACTAGATTATAAGACAGAATTATATTTAGGTATACTGTTGGATCGTGCTGTATCTAAAAATGTAATAATGGTTTCCACCGAAGGGGGAGTTGAAATTGAAAAAGTTGCTGAAGAAACTCCTGAAAAAATAGTTAAAGAGTGGATTGATCCTGCAGTTGGTTTGCAAAGTTACCAGGCTCGCAAACTGGCTTTTGCATTGGGATTAAAAGGAAATGCCTTTAAGAGTTTTATTCCATTCATAAAATCTCTTTACAATGCGTATGAGCATACAGATGCGTCTTTACTGGAAATTAATCCATTAGTAATTACGAATGATGATAATGTGGTTGCTTTAGATGCAAAGATGAATTTTGATGATAATGCACTTTACCGCCATCCTGATATTACTGCTTACCGCGATCTCGATGAAGAAGACCCATTGGAAATTGAAGCCTCTAAATACAGTCTTAATTATATAAAATTAGATGGCAATGTTGGCTGCATGGTTAACGGTGCCGGTCTTGCAATGGCAACAATGGATATAATAAAACTTGCAGGTGGTGATCCCGCAAACTTTTTGGATGTAGGAGGTGGTGCAAACAAAGAAACGGTTTCAAATGGATTCAAAATTATTTTATCTGATAGAAATGTAAAAGCAATTCTAATTAATATTTTTGGTGGGATTGTAAGATGCGACAGGGTAGCACAGGGCGTAATTGATGCTGCGACTGAAATGCACGTCGAAGTTCCGATTGTTGTAAGACTGGAAGGAACAAACGCTAAAGAAGCTGGTGAGCTTCTTCGTAAATCCAGCTTAAATTTTGAGGTTGCAAAATCTTTTAATGATGCAGCTAAAAAGGTAACATCGGTTTTGAAGAATTAAATACCTCTATCTTAGTAATAATTGCAGCCCCAAGGGTAGTTACCGGATTGGGGCTTTTTTATTTAATTAGATTTCAATCGGTACTAAAATTATTCCACTTAAACAACTGGAACGGTTCTTGTTTTTAGTTTTTATTTATAATACATTTTTTGTGTGATTTTAAGTTTTCATAAACCAATGAAAGATTAAACATGCCCGAATTTGATTCGGATTTTGGCTTTGATGAATCGTTTAAACGCGATAACAGAAACCTTAAAGATAAAATTGAAGAATGCAAAGAAATTTTGGACAGTGGTACAATTTACGGCTATATTGATAAAATTGAAGAAGTTATTCAATCCTGCCTCGAAAATGAGCTTAACAATGAAGGACTCTTTTTAGTTAATGGTTTAATTGAAATTTCACCTTACAATTCAGAATACTGGATTAGAAAGGGACTATTTCTCAATGGCTTGGGTAGGTTTGAAGAGGCAATAGACTGCTACGATAAATCCCTTTCTCTAAATCCGGGCGATTCCGAAGCTTTGGTTGACAGAGCAATTTCAGAGGAAAACGTTGGTTTATTCAACAATGCAAAAGACTCTCTTTTAGCAGCACTCAATACTGATCCAAATAATGAAGATGCCCTTTACAGTCTGGGAATTTTGCATCAACGTAATGAAGCATTCGAAGAAGCTGTTAGGTTTTTTAACAAAGTAATCGAGTTTTCACCAAATTATTCGGAAGCTTACTATGAATTAGGTTACTGTTATGAAAATCTTGCTGACAACACTAATGCGTTAATATCGTACGATAGATTTTTGGAGTTCGATCCATATAATCCGAATGGCTGGTACAACAGGGCAATCATACTATCTAAAATGCAAAATTACGAGCAGGCATTAAACAGTTACGATCTTGCGGTTTCTTTAAAGGATGATTTCCCTAGTGCATGGTTCAACCGTGGTAATATATTAACCGAGCTTGGAAGATTTAAAGATGCACTCGAAAGCTTTAAAAAAGCTTACGAACTGGATAAATACGATGAAGAAACCTGTTTTAATATAGGCAACTTATACGAGGAGCTTGGTGATTTAAACAACGCGGTTAAATATTATACTGAAGCAATTAAAATTAATGATGAATATTACGAAGCTTTTCTTGCACGAGGGTACTGTTTCGATGCTACCGGCAAATTCCAGCTTGCTTTAAAAGATTTTAATAAGGCCATTACACTTACACAGGATAACGCAGAAGCCTGGTATGCAAAAGCGGATTTGGAATATTCGCTTGGAAGACTTAAAGAATCGGTTGAAAGCTATGTGCGTGCCTTAAAACTTAGTCCGAAAAATTATGATGTTTGGTACACTCTTGCAGAAACATATCTTGAGTTAGGGGACTGGCTGAATGCTCTGGCAGCATTTGATGAGTGCAGTAAATTGAAAACAGATGATGCAAAGTCTATCTACGAAAAAGCCAAAATAAACTTTATTTTAAGCAGAACAGAAGAAGCCTTGGCATGTTTAAAGCTTGCATTTAAATTAGATCCAAGCTATCAGGATGAATTTGAAAATGAGTATCCTGAGATAAAATCTTCTAAACTATTTAAAAAATTACTGGGCGAAAATTAATCCTGTTTTTATCTCACCGTTAGAATCAATATCATTATTGTGTAAAATTAAAAAATTATTGATGAACTATTTCAAAATTAGTCTAGATCTTTTATGAGAAATTCGTTTTATGCGAATACTGAACTTATAGCACTTATAGGGCACCCAATTAAGCAATCGTACTCACCGTTTATACAAAATGTAGCGTTTGAATTGGTTAAGCTCGATCATATTTATCTTGCATTTGATGTACCTTCCGATAATCTAAAATATGCGGTTAGCAGTGTTACTGCTTTGGGGTTAAAGGGACTAAACGTAACACTTCCGCACAAAGAAAAAATTATTCGTTTGCTAGATGATCTTTCCGAGGAAGCCTCAATTATTGGTGCAGTAAACACAGTTGTTAACGATCATGGCAAATTGTTTGGATACAACACAGATGTAAACGGTATTCTCGAATCACTTTTACCTTTTAAAGATGAAATAACTGGCTCAAAAGTGAGTGTGATAGGAGCTGGCGGAAGTGCGAGAGCAGTTATTTATACTTTAATAAGACATTTTAAACCGGAAGAGCTATTTATCATTAACAGAACCCATCAAAGAGCTGATACATTAATGAATTATTTTTCTTTAAAAATGCGTTACGATGGTTTTCATACAATGGAATTATTTCCTCCCAATATAGCGGGCACATTAGAATCATCTAAACTGATTGTAAATACAACTACAATTGGAATGGCACCGAATCTTGATGATAGTATTACAGATTTAGAGGAATCATTTAATGAAGAGCAAATAGTATTTGATCTGATTTACAATCCTGCAAAAACAAATCTTTTAAAGCTTGCTGAAAAGTGTGGCGCAAGAGTAATTGGTGGTATGAAAATGTTAGTCTCACAGGCAGCAAAATCTTTTGAGTTATGGACGGGAAAAAAGATGCCGATTGAGCAAATCTCAAAATCACTTGAGCTTTACATAGACGAAAAAGAAAAATAGTTTTTATGCCTCACCAAACTGAATAAATCGCTTGCAAGTTTTAGGTGAAATATTTACGTTTGTTAAAAACAGAGAAAAACGATGCGAAAAATAATACTTTTAACTTTCTTCATTTCAGCAGCACTATTTTCTCAATCCAGATTTGAAGCCGATGCTCCGTTTATCTCTGGTTTAGTGGGGGCTGCAAAAGTAAATCTTTCTGGAAACAGCAGCAGCAATCCGCTATCATTTGCCTTCGGCGGAAGTTTTGGAATTCCAATCATTAAAAATTTGTATTTGTACACCCGTTCTTCATACTCCTCGCAATCGAATTTTCAATCCTTCTATAATACCTCTTACATAAACAATTCTCTTCAAGCAACAAATGATTTTCAGGAAATCAATTCATCCTTTAGCCAGCTTCTTGTAAATGGTGGTTTGCTTTACAATTTTCTATTAAGTGAAGAGTTTGTAATCGGTTTTAATGGCGGCGTTTCATTCATGGTTATTAATCAAGAGGCTAGATTGCGAACCGGAACAGTAATTTCCAGCATTGAAAATGAAAATATTTGGGGTGCTTTTGGCGGTGTGATTGTAGAAAAAAGATGGGAGGAAAGCGATTTCACAACTTTCTTTGAAGCACAATACAATTATGCAAAAAGTGATGCTCTCTACAGAACAGATGCCTTAAGTGCAATGAACTATACTTTCGGTGTCCGATATTATTTGGCAGGCAGATAAATTATTAATTTTTCCTGATGCACCAGATACATCCTACAATTTCTGCTTCAATTATTTTACATTCCTCTTCCTGTTTTCTTACATAATTAAAGAACAGAACTTTTTTATCAGGATATTTAATTGCTAATTCTTCAGATCGCTTTCTAATAAGTTCAGTATATTCATCGTTTATTCTCTTTGTTTCGTCAACTGGTACGATGATTTCCTTCACAATTTCATCCCCCTGTGATGTGAGTGCTTTTACGGTTTCATCATAATTTTTTATTACTGTATAATCAGGATTTTCTATTTTTGAATTTTCTTTCAGATATGCGCCATCGATAATAATATATCCTTTTTTGCTCACACAACTTCTGAGCGAGGTTATTGCTTTTTCAATTTTGCCCAAGAGTGTTTCCGCTGATGCAAGCACAACAACATCAAAATTTTTATGGGTCCTTACTGCAGAATGTATATCCTCTACGTTAAAAGAACATAAGCCATCGACCTCATTGTCTTTGGCTTTTTGCTTTGCCTCATTAATGAATGGTTCGAACAAATCTATTCCGGTAACTTTATATTCTAAATCTGCTGCAATTTTTACTGATACTGCACCTTTACCACAGGCTAAATCAAGCAGAGTGGTATTTGCTCCTAGGTTTAGCGATCTTAAGATTTCAATTATCAGATTTGGTGATGAACCTAGAGTCCATAAATCTTGTAGAAGGTATGGAATGAACTGAACTAACTCTGGAGTTGCATCAAATCCTCTAGCAACCTGAGCTTTTTGTTTTTCAGTGAGTTCTTTAAAGTCCATCACATATTATTTATTAACTATTTCAGACCTTTCATAAACAACGTCTCTTAATTTTTCGGCGTGCTCGAGTATTGCACCAATCTCCTCATTGCTGAGTCCAATTCTTTCGCCGTTTACCATTTTGTCATAAGCTAACACATTTCCATCCGGATCAATCATCATTTCAACATTGTTATATACTTTTTGGGGGTTGTAAGTAAGTTCTTTTCCTATAAAGTAAAGAAAATTCCCGTCTTTAAAATAGTAGCGATTAAAAGATTCACCCGGATATCTGTGTCTAAAATCTTCGTTAATAAAAATTAATTTTGATTGGTGAAAATAAGCCCTAAAATTTGAATATGCTTTTGCTGATCCCCAGTCAAAGTATTCTTCCGCTTCAGGATTGTGCAGAAGAGAATCAATTTCTGCTTTTGTTTCTAATATGCCCTGCTCGGTGTATTCTTTTCGCCCGCAAGAAAAAAAGAAAACTAGTAGAATAGTTGTAAATAGAAATACAAAAAATTTCATAATTGTGGATTAAGTTTAAAAATAAAAAGCCACGGAATATTCCGTGGCTTAAAATAAAGAGTTATTGCCTATTTTTTCAATGCATCTCTAATTTCAGTAAGAAGAACTTCCTCTTTTGAAGGAGCTGGAGGAGGAGCTGGTTTTTCTTCTTCCTTCTTTTTCATGTTATTCATTGCTCTTACAACCATAAAGATTGCGAACGCTATAAATATAAAATCGATAACGGTATTTAAGAAAGCTCCATAACTAATTGCAACTGCTTCTGTTTCTTCAGTTGCTTCTTTTAGAATTATCATGAGCTTGTTAAAATCTACTCCGCCAAGCAACAAGCCAATTGGTGGCATTAAAACGCTTGAAACAAAAGTAGATACGATTTTGCCGAACGCAGCACCAAGCACGATTCCAATTGCCATATCGACAACATTACCTCGCATAGCAAAATCTTTAAATTCTTTCATCATACTCATTAGAGTACCTCCTGAATTTATTAAAGTTGATGTGATTTTATCTTAAGAAGTACTCAAAGATATTACATTAAAAAACAAATCCAAAGGATAGAGAGTATTCTGGTCCACTGTAATTAGTCTCAGAACCGATAGGGCGGCTGTAATCACCCATAAAATGATAACCTGCATTCACACCAAGTTTAAAGAGAGAGCCGATTAGAAAATCTAAACCTGCACCAAGTTTAGCTCCAATTACAGTTTCAACAATTGTTTCTTGAGTAACAGTAGCAATCCCTACTTCACTTTTATTGTAAACCCCAATATATGGTCCCGCAGAAATTGATAGATACGGTAGTACAGAATTTTCTTCTGAAATTTGCAGCGGATAAAAGTTCACGCCTGTTAGAATTGGAGCAACAGTGGCAACTTCTGAAGAAACTTCTGCACCCGCTGTTGTTTTAGTTTTGACATCAGTTACAAGTGCACCGGCTCCTATTCTGAATGAAAGATAATCTTTTAACCAGTATTGATAGGCAATTGAACCCATAAACCCAATTGATGAATTTGTTACAACCGAGGAATTTATTCCACTGACTGATGTGATGCTGGTAATATTTGTGTTATCATAAATTCCGATATTTAAATCAAGTCCATGCCTGCCTTCAAGATTTCCAGATTGAACAATAGATTTGTTAAGTGAAGGAATGTTGTGTGCAAAAGTTAATCCGAATAAAAGAAAAAACTGAATTAAAAACTTATTAAACATCTTTCTCCCTGCGTTTAAATGATTAATTGGTAAGAAAACCTAAATCAGATATTTATTATTAGCAAAGTATTTAAATATAGTATAGCTATTTGATGATGAGAGGCTATAAATTAAGATGTGCTGAAAATAAAATGCCACACTACAATAGTGCGGCATTACTAATTTGCAAAACAATTATGTTTTTATTTCATCAATATCATTTTCTTTGTTTGATTGAACTCTCCTGCGGCTAACGTGTAGAAATATATTCCACTTGGATTTTTTTCCGCAGAAAAATTAATCACATAATTTCCAGCAGGTTTTTCTTCATTTACAAGTGTTGCAACTTCATTACCCAAAACATCATATACTTTTAATTGTACAAATGATTCAGATGGAATAGTATATTTAATTTTTGTGTTTGGGTTAAA
>JABDPB010000151.1 GCA_013042995.1 Ignavibacteriaceae bacterium
TAGTTGTATTGTACACTGCACTTTCACTTTTGATATATTCATCATTGAAGGAAAATATCTTAAAGGCAACAGATTTTTATGACATTATGCCGGAATATTTTCAGGTGGCTTTTAATTTTAACATTAACCAATGGGATAATGTGTTAGGATTTTATGTTACCTATTTTGTTTATTTTGTTCCCATTATTACCGGATGCTATTCTATTATTTTAGGCACAAGGTTATTATCCAAAGAAGAGCAGAACAAAACAGCTGAATTTTTATTATCCCGACCGATATCAAGAAATCAAATTATTTCAAGCAAACTTTTTACTTTTTTTGTTCATATTCTCGTAATTAATCTGTTGGCATTCTTTACTGGTTTACTTGGAAGTGGTATTGTTTCTGATTGGGATCTTAACATAAAATCTTTAATAATCCTGCACACATACGGCTGCATGATATGTTTGTTTTTTGGTTTATTAGGTTTTTTCATAACAGTAATAATGAAACGTGCCAAAGCTATTACGGGAATTGGCATAGGAATCGTTTTGGGTACATACTTTTTTGATGTAATGATTCGGGTATTTGGTGAGGTTCAGTTCCTCCTGTACCTTACTCCTTTTAAATACATCAATCTTAACGCACACTCTCCGGATTATGGCTTTGATGCCTGGAGATTGATATGTTTTTTCTGTATTTCCGGTTTACTGATTTTGTTAAGTTATGTGTTTTACAGAAGAAAAGATATTCTGGTTTGATGATTATAATCTATGCGTGATTGGTAAACTTTGATGAATATAAATTAAGGATCTTACATTTAATTTTTATTGATCCCCAATCCCCGATTTATAACATAGGCTAGGTTTTTTATTTGCGTGGTATTTTAGGTTTATGAATGATTGGGTTCACCTCTATCGTAGTTATTGATAACACTCCTGTTGAACTACATGTGCCAACCCACGAGCTAAAAGTTGAATTCCAGAAAAACAATCTGGAAGAAATTGTCCTGCACAAAAATAGACATCACTCTAAAATGTAATAACCTGCGCATTTATATAACATTTCATCATCATTGAGTTAGTACTGGTATATTCTCGCACTTTGCTGAAATCAGATCCAAACCGTGAAACCATACAATCAAAGCATAGTCTGATAATTGCAATACACTTTCTTGGCAACCTGATTCGCTTCCTACTCAATCCAACATCTCAACAGCATTCCGCAGGTCATCAGTTCTAAGGTGCAAGCAAATCTTCGTGGAAGACCTGGTTCAATGGAAGTTAGTAGGGGTTCTAAATTCTCATAATAATACAAATATTTTCTCCTAATAAAATAACTTAAATCATTTATAGGTTATTTACGCATTAGTAATTATTAGCTACTTGACATTCTTAAATTCTTTAACAAAATTTGTTTAAATCTGATTCATTCCTTTAAGAGAACAGTATGATGCTATCTAATTCATTTGAAGGTTAATGATAAAGAGGGCTATTATGAAATCTCTTCCGCAGAATAAATTATTCTATCTTTTTTTATAAAAGTATTTCTTCTAAACGTAATTCTATATAAAATAATTTAACTTCAATCAAAAAGGGAGATATAAAATGAAAAAACTTTTTGCTCTTTTATTCCTAACAATTCCATTGATGATGTTCTTTAATGGTTGCAATGAACCAACTACACCAATAGAGAATGCTGAGCTGATGAAGCAGCAAAGTGTGGACAGTTATAATGAGAATGGTGACACCTCGTATGTAGTAATTGCAAATCGTGCATCTGGGAATATATCAGTAATAAACACATATACTGATGAAATTACTGGTACATATGATTTACCTATGGGTTCTGGTACACCTGAACCAATGTATGTAGTTTTCGTAAAACAAAGCAATAGAGTATTTGTTGGTGATAGGGCTAATAATCAGGTCGTTGTTTTCAGTGCAACGGACTTCAGTGTAGAGACTACAATCCCTGTAGGAAACGGTGTATTTCATATGTGGGCTGATCCACAGGGCAAGCAGCTATGGGTAAATAATGATATTGATAACACAACATCGGTTATAGATCTCTATAGTCTTCAAGTTATAGCTACAGTTCCAACGCCTGCAGATCTAGTTAGTATGGGAGGTAAACCTCACGATGTGATTTTAGGAAACGGAAATAAATATGCTTATGTAAGTGTGCTTGGTGTTACAGGATCTTCAGATTATGTTGTTCAGTTCAGCACAAGAAATTTCCAGGAGACTGGAAGAGCGCCAGTCGGTAAAGATCCTCATTTATCTCTTAATAAGAGCAAACCTTATTTATACGTTCCCTGCCAAAACTCAGACACAGTTTTTGTGTTAAATCGAAATAGTATGAATTTGGTCGAAGCCATATCAGTACCTGGGGCACACGGTGCTTTTATGACAACTAATGGCAAGGTGTTTTATACAACTAATTTGCCAGGTGGTGTTACAGATGGGTTGTTTGCTATAAATACAAAAAGGAATCAGGTAATTGGTTCTTCAAATACACCTTATCCAGTACCTCATAATCTTGTAGTTACTAACAACACTAAAAAATTATATGTAACACATTCTGGTGGAGCTTCGGATAAGGTTACAGTTTATGAAATCTC
>JABDPB010000154.1 GCA_013042995.1 Ignavibacteriaceae bacterium
CGAAGCTGTTGTGTTAACATTTTATGTGTGATCTTTGGAAATGTTCGTTTAAGTTCACCGTATCTCATAGGTTTTACTCCCAAACTCCAAATGATAGGTATTTTCCATTTGCCTCCAATTATATGCAAAGTCAGAGATATCACACTATCGTACTCATAGTCTTTGAGGTTAATCTTTTTCATAGTTTATACATAACTTTCTTTTTATATTATATATATTAATATTATTTATATACACTATAAACATAGTTATACTATAATGAAGGTGCAAAACCATGCTCACACCCTCCCATACATATCAACTTCGGTGAACTATTTACTGACATATAACAATTACAATTGCAAATAAGATTATTCGCCACAAATTCTAAACTTATTCTAAATTATTTCGCTTAAGTTCAATATTTCCTAATTAATACAATTTATTCTTATTTTAAATACGAGATAAAACAAAGAAATTTTATAATGCAAACCGCAACTGAGAAGATTGTAGAAAAAGACAGAATAAAAGAGGTAATTAATAACCTGTTCATCTTTACTGACAACAGTGATTGGGCCGCCGTAGAAAAATGCTTTGCAGAAAAAGTTCATTTTGATATGACTTCAATGGGTGCTGAGAGCACAATAGAACTTGAACCAAAGCAAATAACTGATATGTGGGATGATGGATTAAAAAATCTTGACGCTGTTCATCACCAAACAGGAAATTTCAAAATTGATGTTAGTAAAGAAAAAGCCGTTGTTTTCTGTTATGGTATTGCAAGTCACTTCAAAAAGACAGCCTCAGACAAAAATACAAGAACTTTTGTTGGCAGCTATAATTTTCATCTTATAAAGAATGGGGATGATTGGAAGGTTGATTCATTAAAATTTAATTTAAAGTACGTTGAGGGCAATTTAAGTCTGGAATCTAATTAATATATTTACCTATTCAACTTCTTAATTAGCATGAAAATATTATATACTTTTTTCCTTGCAATATCATTTACATTAATTTCCTACCCACAAAGTGATCTTGATTATTTAGTTAATTGGATGAGTGGTTCATTTACAAGTGAAGCGCAGGCTGAAAAAGATACAAACTATTTTAACATAGAATTAGAAATGGTGGAAATATGGAAAGACAGACCCGACGGTCCGTGGATTTACGTTGAGCAGGCTGTTGCTGAATTTAAAGATAAACCATACAGGCAGAGAGTATATCAGCTTAAGAAAAGAAGCGATGGCAAAATAGAAAGTTTAGTTTACACAATCCCAAATCCAATACAATTTGCCGGAGATTATAAAAATAACATTTCGCTTTTAAAATTAACACCCGATTCACTTACGTTGCGTGAAGGCTGTAAAGTTATTCTTCAAAGAGAAGATGCAGGACATTTTGTTGGTGAAACTGTTGATAAACAATGTAAAAGCAATCTACGCGGTGCAAGCTATGCCACATCGGAAGTTACAATAAACGAGGATAGAATAATCAGCTGGGATAGGGGCTTCGATGAAAAAGACGAACAAGTTTGGGGGGCAGAAAAAGGAGGATATATTTTTCTGAAAACTAAGCAAGATACCTTAATTAAGATATCTCATTAAACTGTTACTTCCTCACATATTCAAATCTTTTTCGAATGATTGACCTAAAACAGTATTACGACAACCGCGCCCAGGAATACGAGCAGATCTATCACCGTGATGACCCTGTAAGGCAAAGTGAGCTGGCTAAAATCAAAAACCTCATTCGTAATTCTTTAAGAAATAAATCTGTGTTAGAAATTGCCTGCGGAACAGGTTATTGGACAGAAGCTGCTGTAAAATCAGCTAAAAATATTACTGCTGTAGATTATTCTACCGAAATGCTCGGGTTAGCAAAGGCAAAAAACAGAAAAGCCAATTTTTTAATTGATGATGCTTATTCACTAAAAAAAGTGAGTGGAAATTTTAACGCAGGACTAGCAAACTTCTGGTTTTCACACATTCCCAAGAATAAAATAAAGTCTTTCTTGAATACTTTTCACAATAAGCTACAATCCCACTCAAAAATTATTATGTTAGATAATATTTACAATAATGAAATTGGCGGAGAATTAATTAAAAGAGAAAACGATGAAAATACATATAAAAACAGAACACTAAGTGACGGGACAAGCTTTCAAATATTAAAAAATTATTATAATGAAGAAGAATTAAACATTATTTTTAAACAGTATTCTTCAGAAATAAAAACTTATTTTGGTAAACACTATTGGTGGATAAAATATAAATTAAATTGATGGTGTGTTAAGTGAATAATAATGCTTTTCTAACAATTGGGTTTGTGGGTGTGGCGGTTACGTTTCTACTTCAAATGATAATCATCATAATCTTAAATCAGCGAATGGAAAACTGGTGGATATTTTATCTGGTTTGGTTTATATTTCTTTCAATAGGAATTGGGACACATTTTGCAAATAAGAAAAAAAAGAAATGAAATTGTTTACAATAAGCACGTTTGTTATACTGTTTTTAATTGCTTCATTAAATGAACTTAAAGCACAAGAACTTACTGAATCCGGCGCACGAACAATTTACCTGATAAGGCATGGTGAATATGATATTGATGATGAAAGAGATCCCGATTTGGGAAAGGAAATAGTGCCGCTTGGAATTGCTCAAGCAAGACTGCTTTCCACAAGACTTAAATCAATGGATGTTGAGTTCACATCTTTAACAAGCAGTACAATGACACGCGCAAGGCAAACTGCGATGATTATTAATAAATACTTTCCCGAACTAAATTTGAAGCAATCAAGACTTATACGTGAATGCACCCCGCCGACCTGGCGAGAAGATATCATGGCTGATGAATCTGAATCTGATTTAAATGAATGTATTACAAATCTTGAAAAGTCATTTGAAGAATTTTTTATTCCATCATCAGATGAAAAAGATAAACATGATATTATTGTTTGTCATGGTAATGTCATCAGGTATTTTGTTACAAAGGCACTAAAAGTTGATACTCTGGCGTGGCTTCAGATGGCAATTGGAAATTGCAGTTTAACAATAGTAAAAATACGACCCAATGGTTCAATCAAATTAGTTTCCTATAATGACTTGGGACACATTCCATCTAGTATGCAAACATTAACAGGTGGAGAAAATAAATCTAAATCTCTCGTTCTGCCTGGCGAGTGATCAGCTTGACTCACAATAGTACCGCTTGCTAGTGATTAGACCTCGCTTATCATTTTCATCTTACTTTTTTGTCTTAACTATGTTGATTTTTAAATTGAATTTTCAAAACAATTAGTCGGATTTGTCTCAGATACTATTTATGGGTACTATGAAGATAGAAAACGTATCTTTAAAAAGCAGTTTAGTTCTAACATTTCTGGCAATAGTCTTTGCAATAGCACTTACTTATGCATCAGTAGAGCTGCCTGCAATTTTAAATTCATTCCTACATAGCATTTTTGATTTTCCCGGTTACGATTCGAGTCATGAAATTCACAGAACTAAAACTACATCCTTTATGGAATCGTATTACATCAGATTTATCGGTTATTCCTGTCTGGCTATTATTGTTTCGCTAATCTTTGCTGGTTTTATAACTAAGAAAAGTGGTTTAATATCTGCTGGTGCAATAGCAATATTTCTTCCGGTGTTTGGTCACTTTTCATTTAACATGTTTTTCCTTGCAGGATTGGGAGCTATGCGAATTGTCTGGATGCCTATACTTGATATATCATATGATATTTTAAGATTGGGGGATATAGCTTACTTGCCATATATGACTATTGTTTACCTGCCCGCTTTATTAAAAATTGATATATCTACGGTTATTCCTTACATAATTATGGGTGGTGGAATCCTAATTTTCATTCTCGGTACGCAGGCATGGATGTTGGCAAGATTTAATAAAAAAGTAGTTGCAACTTTTTGGATTTACAAATTCTCAAGACACCCACAATACTTGGGTTGGATTATCTGGAGTTACGGTTTATTGATCTATCTAATTCGCAATTCTTCTTTAATACATTTTAAATTAACATATGAAATGCCAAGCAGTCTTCCCTGGCTAATTACTACGTTGGTGATTATTTGTGTTGCATTACTTGAAGAAACAAAGATGAAACAAAAATTTCCAGAAGAATATGAAAGCTACAAAAGGCAAGCTCCTTTCCTGTTTCCCATTCCAAAATTTCTTACAAGAATAATTACACTGCCCGTAAAGCTATTATTCAAAAAGGAGCAACCCGAAAGCGTAAAAGAAATTGCAATCATCTTTTTCGTTTACTTGGGATTGATGATTCTTCTATCTGTTATCTTTAATGCAATAGACATCTTGCCGCGTTCTGGTTTATGGGGCTTCCCTAAAAATGTATTTCCGTTTGTGTAAATGAGATACCATTAAATCTCTTTTTGCGTAGAGCTATTTGATCTAATGAATCCTTGTGAAAAGTTAGTCCTATAAAATTTGCTTGGGTCTTTAGAAACTAAACCACCAAATTTATATTTTCTTGCAACTATCTTAAATAATTTGGAAGTTTGAAAATATAATCAAGCTTCCAATTCATTAAGGCAGAGATTAGTGAGGCAATTACACATCTTAATATATCTTGCGTTTTGCGTCTCCGTCTTTTTCATTTCAAACAATACCTCTGCTCAAAATAATAATTTTATATTTGAACACCTTAACGTTGCTGATGGGCTACCCAACAATCATGTTAAATGCATTATTCAAGATCATTTAGGATTTATTTGGTTTACAACTCAAAATGGTTTGGTCAAATATGATGGCTATGATTTTAAGGTATATGCACCCGAACTGAATAATCCTAACAGCTTAAGCACCAGAGATCCTATTACTGTTATTGAAGATCATCTTGGAGATCTCTGGATTGGTACCTGGTCGGATGGATTAGTAAAATTTGATCGTAATACAGAAACCTTTAAAAATTATCTGCCTGATGAAAACGATTCTAAGAGTCTTATCACTGATGGAGTATACGTATTGCAGGAAGATAAGGAAGGCACTCTCTGGTTGGGAACGATCGGTGAAGGTATGGAAAAGTTTAATAGAGAGACAGAAACCTTTACACATTACAGACATGATCCCGAAAATGATGAAAGCTTAAGCAACAATGCTGTTAACGCAATTGCTGAAGACAGTGAAGGTAATCTGTGGGTTGGAACCACAGTTGGATTAAATAAATTCAATAAAGAAACCGAAAAATTTATAAGATTTATTAATGAGGCTGGTAATCCAAATAGTTTAATAAACAGCCAGGTGCATGAAATAATTGAGGACCACACAGGCAAATTATGGATCGCTACAGCTGGCGGTCTGTCTGTTTATAATCCAAAACAAGATACGTGGAAAAGCTATGTAAATGAACCGGACAATCCGGGCAGCCTTACGAACAATTATCTTTCATTTATATTTGAAGACAGCAACAATAGAATCTGGGTTGGTTCACGCTGGAATGGATTGAACTTATTCGATTCAATTTCTGACAGTTTTATTCGCTACAATTCAAATCCAAATGATCCTAATACTATCAGCAGTGACTATACTTTTTCAATGAATGAAGATGGAACAGGTGTGTTATGGATCGGGTGCTGGCTCTCAGGATTGAATAAGCTGGATACTTACAGTAATAAGTTTGCGCATTATAAAAACATTCCAGGTGATCCAAACAGCCTGAGCAACAACTGGATTTGGTGTTTATACATGGATACTAAGGGAATTTTATGGATCGGGACAAGAAATGGCGGTTTGAACAGGTTTGATCCAAGAACCGAGTCTTTCAAAAACTTTACAAACAATCCTGATGATCTGACAAGTATAAGCGATAATTCAATCGGTTATATTTTCGAAGACAGCCAGAGTAATTTGTGGGTTGGCACTAACAATGCACTGAACAGATTTAATAGATCAACTGAAACATTTCTGCATTTCTATCCTGAAAGAGAAGATGAAAGGAATATTGTAAATGGTACTATTATGGCCATAGCTGAGGACTTGGATAATAACCTCTGGCTAGGAACATATGGCGGAGGATTAATTAAGCTTGATTTAAACTCAGATTATCAAAACGAACTTACTTTTACAAGATATCTGAACGATCCAGCTGATCCCAATAGTCTGAACCTGAATCGAATTAACACTTTATACATAGATTCGTTTGGAACCCTGTGGGTAGGCACTGATGTTGGTGGCCTTGACAAATATCTTCCAGAGTCTGAATCTTTTGAACATTTCTATGAAAGAGAGAGCGGTCTCGATGTTATTGTATCCATCTACGAAGATAGGGCAGGAAGATTTTGGATTGGTACTTATAATGAGGGTCTGAATCTTTTTAACAGAAATACTGGTACACGTGAAATATTTTCTACTATCCACGGCTTGCCTGATCATGCTATCAAGGACATACTTGAAGATAGTAATGGTAATCTCTGGTTAAGTACGGAAAGAGGTTTATCAAAATTTAACTACGAAAATAAATCGATTAGAAATTACACTGTATCAGAAGGTCTTCAGGCAGGTTTCTTCCATATGCGTGCAGCTGCCATGGGAACAGATGGTGAAATGTACTTCGGTGGCATTAATGGTTTTAACAGATTCAATCCGAACAAACTAATAGATAATCCCTTCCCTCCGGAGATCATTATATCCGATATTAAATTGTCTGATACATCATTATTAATTCGTGGGGATTCTCCTTTAAAAAAACATATCAATGTTGCTGAAGAAATAGAATTAGCTTATGATCAGAATGATATCACCATAGAATACGTTGGGTTGCATTACAGTAGATCTGAAGAAATAACATATGAGTATAAATTAAAAAACTACGATCGTAATTGGAGAAAAGCAGGAAAAAATCGCCATGCGACATATACAAACTTGGAACCTGGTGAATATAAATTTTTTGCTAAAGCTAAAAGCAGCGACGGGGTGGTATGTAAAACACCCGCTTCCATAAATATTATAATAGTTCCCCCATTCTGGCAAACAGTGTGGTTTAGGGTTTTAATTGCTTTTATACTCATTTCTCTTTTATATCTGGGTTATAGACTTAGAGTTAGCCAGCTAGAGAAAAAAAGAAAGCAGCTTGAAGAGAGGGTCGCGGAACGAACAGAAGCGGCGCAAAAACTACAGAGTGCCCTGGCTGAAGTGGAAGTGTTAAAGAATCGTTTACACGACGAAAATATATATCTGCAAAGTGAAATAAAAGTTGAACACAACTTTGAAAATATAATTAGTACAAGTGATAAGTTTAATAAAGTCCTTGGCAGCGTAGAGCAGGTCGCTTCAACAGACTCTACTGTACTCATTCTTGGCGAGACTGGAACAGGTAAAGAGTTATTAGCCCGGGCTATTCACAGTATAGGCAAGAGATCTAACAGACCACTAGTGAAAGTAAACTGTGCAACACTACCAGAGAACTTAATTGAAAGTGAATTGTTTGGGCATGAAAAAGGTGCTTTTACTGGAGCAACTTCACGTAAAATCGGTCGCTTTGAATTGGCTGCTGCCGGAACAATCTTTCTTGATGAAATTGGAGAGCTTCCATTAGGATTACAGACAAAACTTCTTCGTGTATTGCAGGAAGGCGAGTTTGAGCGTTTGGGTGATCCCAAAACAATTCAGGTTGACGTTAGAGTTATAGCCGCAACAAACAGAGAACTTGAAAAGGAAATAAAAGCTGGAAATTTTAGAGAGGATTTATTTTACAGGTTAAATGTGTTCCCAATAGAAATCCCCCCACTTAGAGAACGTAAAGAAGATATTCCCCTATTGGTAAAACATTTCTTAAAAAAATATAATGCGAAGGCAGGAAAAACTGTTGAAATCATATCTAAAGATACAATGGAGAAATTACTTAGTTATCCTTGGCCGGGCAATGTAAGAGAACTAGAGAATATTATTGAAAGAGCAGTAATAACAAGTACAGGAAATAAAATTATTCTTGGGGACTGGCTCTCACAAGCAGATTTGCTACAATCCAAATTAAAAATCCTTCCTTTAGAAGAGATGGAAAAGAACTATATAATAGAAGTACTCGAAACGACCCAATGGAAAGTAAGCGGTGAAAAAGGTGCAGCAAAAGTTTTGGATATTAATCCCCAAACCCTGGTGTCGAGGATGAAAAAACTCGGCATTCAAAAGCCAAAATAATTTATGATATATCATAAACTATTGATATTTCATTAATTCCGGCCCGACTTATAGATCAAAAAATCCAACCTTTTCATTTCCCCAACTTATTACAAAACAATGAGTTAATGTATGTGCCATTCGATACAGATCGTTATGGTATGACAATTGGCTCTTCGAAACAGCAATGAAAAAACAAAAATTACCAGAGATTGAAAAAATGGATTGCTCAGTAGAAGGAATAATTGAAATCACATCAGACCACAAGAGAATAATAAGTGAAAATGGCAGTGCCCTGGTTATTATAATTATCGCAGGATGGTGTGGCAACTGTCAAATAATGGCTCCAATTCTTCAGAATTTAGCTTTTCAATACAGAGGAAAAATAAAATTCGTAATGGTAGATGCTGATACAAATGAAGAAATAGGGAAGGCTTATGATTTAGATGTACTTCCTTTGTTTTTATTCTTCAACAAGAACAGCCTTATTGACCAAGCAAAAGGAACAGTTCCTTCAAGTTTACTAAATAAAAAAATGAAAGCCCTAGTAGAGGTTTCATCTAACAATAAATCATTCAATTAAAATAAAGAGGTGATAAAATGAGAACCACAACAAACACATTCGCATTAGCATTAGTTGCATTATTTGTAATGCTTATCAGTTTTGGTTGCGCTGACGTATCAGTAAACCCAACTGCAGATGTAAAGGGTCCAAGCGTTAATGTAGATTACAAGCATAAAGCGCTTGAATCTTTTTCTTATACAGTAAGTTTAAGCAACCAAACCACTCTTAAAGTAATGGGAATAAATGGTTCGGTTGATGTTCAATCTGTCTCGGGCACCAATCAGGTTAAAGTGTCCGGAAAAAAAGTAGTTAGAGCAAACACTTATTCTGACGCACAGACTCATCTTAATGATATAAATATTGAAATTGATGAGTTTACCAATGAAGTACTGGTAAGAACATCTCAGCCCCAATACTCAAATGGCAGAAGCTATGATGTAAATTATACAATTAGTGTTCCTGCCCATCTAAATGTTGTTGTTGAAAATGTTAATGGAAGAATAAGTGGAAAACTAGATGCTCCACAGAACGGTATTGTTGATTTAAGGCTGCAGAATGGAAATATAAAGTTAGACGTTCCAGAGAATACCTCGGCTGATTTTTCCGCAAGTCTTACAAATGGAAGTATCACAGTTCACAATCTAACTCTCAACAACAGAGTTGAAACAAGTAAAATGCTTCAGGGAACACTTGGAAACGGTGATGGGAATATTTCCCTGATTACAACAAATGGAAATATTAATGTATCAGGTTTTTGATAAACCAATGATGAGGGCAAAATTCAATACAAAGAATCCCTGCTTGCTAAAGTTAGCAGGGATTCTTGTACGGATTATTGAAATGTAATTATCAAAAATTTAATGACATAATCAGAATATTAAGTAATGGAAAAGATATTACTAAAAGTTAATAAGAAAACGTATTGTAAGAATTGTAAAAGGGAATTTTCAAGCATATGGGTCTGTAAAATTAAGTCAGTTATAGGGCTGAGTTATGTACTGCTTTGTACCGATTGTCAAAAATTGATCTACAATTTGAACGAAAAAGATTATAATGAGTTCATCAAATCTTCAAATATATTTTCTGATATGGTCAATTTTAAACCTCAATTATTAATAACTAATCATATGGGTAAAACAATGAGAAGCATGTTTTTTTTCGTATTGATGCTTTCCTTTTTGTTGTTCGCCTCAGCTGTTAATGGCAGCGAAAAACAGAATTATAGTATTTCTAATCAAAATTCAGATTCAAATCCTTCAGAAGTGATTAACCTGGCTGGGCTGCCTCCCGTGGGAAATCAGGTCGTGGCTGGGAGCTGTTACGCTTGGGCTGCTGCATATTATTATCTGTCACATCTACAATGGCAGGAGTACGGTTGGAATGTAAACGATCCTGCAAATCAGTGTAGCCCTGCATTTGTTTACAACCTTACGAATGGAGGCGTTGATAATGGTGCCTGGGAAGGAGATAGTGCAAGACACGATGCGTTCGAAGTATTTGAAACATTGGGATGCGCAACTATGGAAGATTTGCCGTACCATTATACAACTTATAGAGATTTTCCAACTGAAACTGCTTTTCGAAATGGAATGGAGTTTCGCACTCTTTCTACACATCATATAGAAACCCGAACTGACTCAGGACTTCAGGTATTAAAAGATCACTTACTTGCAGGGAATCTTGCTGTGCTGGGGATATATGGCTATCAAAATCTAAGTAACATTCATAATTACAATAATATTTACTGCCAATCCCAGGCAACTGGAGGAAGGCTATACTGGCATGAGGTTACTATCATTGGATATAATGATACACTTGTTACAGCAGAGGGAATTGGTGCGTTTCGTCTTGTTAATTCCTGGGGAACTGCGTGGGGTGATGCTGGCTTTTTCTGGATGTCGTATGAAGCTGTGAAGCATACACAGACATCCTATGGCTATGCAATGTATGCAACTGATCGTGTTGGATACCAGCCTTTAATAACATCGCGATTGGAGGTAGGACACTTTGATCGATACAATCTTGTGTACAAAGCTGGATATGGAAATGCTACTTCGCCGGACACACTTCTGTCATTCTTTGATTTCAGCCCTATGTCGCTTCAAACGGGCATAGCATATCCTGATGAAGGGACTATTGTTCTTGATTTAACTGATATGACAAGTCTTATACAAGGCAATGGTAGCAACGAGATCTTCATCAGAATAGAAGATGATGCGCCATACAATAATCACAGCGGTTTTGTAAAATCTTTAACAATAGAAGACCTTGACCAGCAGCTTTGTGTTCAATCTTTAAACATTCCGATTCTGATTAGCGATGAACAGGTTGGAGCTGAAGACGTATTAGATTTAGAATATTCAGTATCAACACCACAAAACTTATCTGTTGATCCAATCCCTCTGGATGGATGGGTAACACTCAATTGGGATGCACCTTCACAGCCTAATAATTTAATCGGCTATGGCATATATCTGAATGGGAGACTCATTGATACGACATCCTCAAATACTTACGATCATTTTCTATCAATAAGAGGAACAAATTACTATGATGTAACAGCACTTTTTCAGCTAGGTGAATCACTTGGAGCAATGGAAGAAGTTATTTGGGAGGGACCTACTGCTTATGGGATTCCCTTCTCTGATAGTTTTGAAAGTGGTTTTGGTGAATGGTATCAAATGGGTTCTTCTGGTATTCCATCCACACTTACAGATGGTGAAGTTTATGCGGGACAATTATCGGCCCAAATAAAATCAACAGAGTTTGATAATACTGGACTCGTAAGACCTTTTGATTTATTTAGTGGTGCAGATATTGAGACTTGGTTTAAGGTAGATACATATCCAATAGGTAATATGGGTGCAGGTGGTTGTGTTTTTTTAATGGACAATGGGTTGATACTTGGAACATTTATTGACCCTTACGGACATCCAGGTTACGTATACTCAACCTCTCCAGGTAATATTGTACCGGTGCATCTAGACTCGTCTGTCACGATAGATCCAGCAGATTGGTATAAACAAAAACTATGGTATTATAATGGAAAGTTTCAATTTATGCTAATTGATAGCGACTGGAACGTAATTCTTAATAGAGCTTTGGATGTTCCAGTTCAAAATGTTAGTCAGATTGCATTATTTGCTCAAGGACTAAACAATGGCTGGAATCATTTCGATAAATTCTCAATTACTCCCTGGGATGAGGGCAATTTAGTGCATTTCAATCCTGTGGCTTCTACTGATAATCCTTATGCATTTATCATTACTGAAGCATCCATAGATACAAGTATTTTAGAGCCAGGTGATGAAATAGCAATTTATGATGGCAACCTGTGTGTTGGTGCTGTAATTGTGGATGGCGAATGGCCATTGGAAATGAACGCATGGGAAGCTGATAGTTTGAATCCAGGTTTTGTTTCTGGTAATTCCATAATTGCAAGGGTGTGGTCTAATCAAGATAATGTGGAATATGAAACGAACATCACATTCGAAGTTAGCAATGGAAATTTTGGAGATGGAATGTTTTCGCGCCTTTCTATTGAGGGTACTAATATAGTATCAGTTTCAAATACTGGGACTTCGGTACTAAAAACATTTTCAATGTCACAAAATTATCCTAATCCTTTCAATCCCTCAACTAAGATAAAATATGAAATACCTGAAAAGAGTATAGTAAATCTTAAACTTTACGATATTCTTGGAAACGAGGTAACGACGCTCGTAAACAATGAAAATCAACTGGGTAGATATGAGGTTGAATTCAATGCTGCAAATCTTCCAAGCGGAGTATATCTCTACAGAATCCAGACTAATAATTTTGTTGAGACCAAGAAGATGATATTGTTAAAATAATAATGTTACTGTTTTTCACAATCCCCGCTTAATAACATAAGCGGGGATTTTCCATTAAGATTGTTTTCAACTTAATGAGTACAATTACTATGTTTGGATGAAATAAGTAAAACTCTTTTAAGTTCGAAGAGATTGTTTTTAAAACTGCTATTTACATTTCTATTTAAATTTTATATAAAGGGAGACTAGCTAAATGAAACGCTTTAACAAAATTTCTGTAATGTTATCTTTTATTTTAATTCTTATATTGGTGTTTGCATCATCTACTCAAGCACAGGACAAGAAAAAAATTACCAAACTTGATGACTTACCTCGTTATACATATCCTATCGATATAAAAGCATCAGAACTATTGGTGTCTGAAAAAGAATTTGACTCATTTTCAAAACAGGTTAGAGAGGATATTCAAAGCACACTTGATGAATATGAAATTGAAGATAAAACTACACTCAAAGGTTATTATGCCACACTGCGTAATCTTGACATGCTTAATGGAAATTTAGAATCTGCAAAGGACTATATTCAGAGGATTCTTTCACTGCAAGAAAAGCCCGCGGATAAACTAATGAGCGGAATGATCGATATGTCTCTCATTGAATCCATGCAAAACAATGAAAGTGGTGATGCTAAACTAACCCGTGATTTATTCAGCAAAAATCTTAAAACAAAAGTTGATAAACTACCATGGGATGTGGTCCAGGATGATGTTGAACAGCTAAAAGGCAATTACGAAATTTTAAGTGAAAATGTACTAGTTGGCATTATTCAGACACAAGTTGATCCTTCCGTTGAAAAAGCAAAAAATATAAGTGGCGATGCTGCTGCTCGGATTATAGGATTTAGGAAATTCATTGAATTTACAATTCCAATTAAAGAGAACGTAGTACAAATTTTGGGGAGCTATATAGAAGCTAATAAAGTAGAAAAGGAAGATATTTGGAAAGACAGGGACGTTGATCTTTCCGAAGCGAAGGACCTTTCTATGGTAATGGTTGGTATATGGGATTCGGGCATTGATGTGGATGTCTTTAAAGATAAAATATTCATAAACAAGAATGAAAAAGTTGATGGACTAGACAACGATAATAATGGATTTGTTGACGACATAAATGGATTAGCTTTCTCTTTAAAGGAAGATTACACCACAGATCTTTTATACCCAATGACAGAAACTGATTTAGAAAATTATTCTAATATGACTTTGCAAATTAAAGGGTTGATGGATCTCCAGGCGGCGATTAATAGTCCGGAAGCAACTGAACTTAAGAAAAAAATGAGCTCGATGAATCCTGAGGATTTAAAACCTTTTTTAGAAGAGCTGGCATTATTTGGAATGTATGTGCATGGAACTCACGTTGCTGGTATTGCAACAAATAAAAATCCTTTTGCCGAAGTTCTGGTTGCAAGGATAACTTTTGATCATCATGCTATTCCAGAACCTCCAAGTGTTGAAGTTGCAAAAAAAGCTGCTTATAATTATAAGAACACAGTAAAATACTTTCAGCAAAATAATGTGCGTGTCGTTAATATGAGTTGGGGTTGGACATTAAAAGAAATTGAAGGAATGCTTGAAGCAAATGGAATCGGAAAGGATGCTGAAGAAAGAAGCCAACTTACTCGTACGATATTTGATATTTATAAGGACGGACTCTATAATGCAATAAAGAGCGCTCCCGAAATACTATTCATTACAGCAGCAGGTAATTCCGACAATGATGTGATTTTTGATGAGGTAATTCCTTCAATGTTTGATTTGCCAAATTTAATAACTGTAGGTGCTGTTGATCAGGCTGGTGAGGAAACCGGATTTACAAGTTTTGGTGAAAGTGTTGATGTTCATGCTAACGGATTTGAAGTAAACAGTTACCTGCCCGGCGGAAATACAATTGAAATGTCAGGTACGTCCATGGCTTCACCAAATGTTGTTAATCTTGCAGCAAAGCTTTTAGCTCTTGATAATTCACTAACAACAAGCGATCTGATAAAATTAATCTTAGATGGAGCTGAAAAAAGTGAGGATGGACGAATTCATCTTATGAATCCAGAAATATCAATGGAGCTTTTAAA
>JABDPB010000155.1 GCA_013042995.1 Ignavibacteriaceae bacterium
CAATTATTTTTCCTGTGGGATCTATGACACAGCTATTTCCTTTGTTTATCCATTCACGATCGTGCGGGTAATTAGATTTAAATTCATACTTATTTGGAATATCTTTCATTTTAATTGCCTGACAGCAGTTTATTATGAACATTCCGCCTTCCTTTGCTTGATGCCGCATACTTATTTGCCATCCTTCGCTTGAGTCCCAGGTTGGAACAGCAAGTATTTGAATTCCCTGTTTGTATAGAGCTGTCCTAACTAAAGGCATAAAATTTTCCCAGCAAGCTAAACCGCCTATTTTTCCAATTGAGGTATTGTAAACATTTAAAGTGCTGCCATCTCCCTGTGCCCAAACTAATCTTTCCGTTCCAGTTGGAATCAACTTTCTATGTTTTCCTATAAATGCACCTTTATCATCAAAAAACAAAATTGAATTAAATACGCTCGAGTTACTCGCTTCGGAATTTCTTTCAGAAACTCCTATTATAACATGAATTTTATTTTTCTTTGCGGTTGCTGATAATTTTTTCGATGTCTCATCCGGAAAAATTACAGCGTTTTGTAGCAGTTCTGAATACATTTTACTTAAGATAGGTTTTTTAAAACCCGGAGTAACCCAAACCCAATCTGGATAGCCGGCAATAAACGCTTCTGGAAATACAATTAATTTTGCGCCTCTTTTTGCAGCAGCTTCAATGCTTCTACAAGCTTTTTGAACTGATTTTTTCTTATTCATAAATACCGATGACAATTGTGCAGCTGCAACTTTAAATTTGTTTGAAGTATTTATCATAAATAGCATCCTACTTTTAGTTGAATCAATTATCTAAAAGAAAAGCCAACCGTGGCTTCCGGCCATTGCCCCAACTATTGTTATTATACTCAATAACAGTAATACAATATGCATTCTAAATATATTCCTGAAAGTTTTTTCAGGATTTTTTTCAGCTTTCTCTCGCATCTTTTTGTGAAGAAAAAGTGGTTCTAAAACAAAAAGCAACAATGTAAAAACCAGCCATACTAGAACCATAGCATGCATCCACCAAAATGAAAGGTCTAGAAATCTATCCCAGGCGCCCAATCTTGCAACCATATGAAAACCAGTTAAACCTGCAAGCAAGGTGGTAATTCTAGATTGTTTGGCAAAGCGGTTTTCAACTTTTTCAAAAAAATCTATTCGTTCTTTCTTTGATTTAAATTTTTTTACAGCAGGCAATATCGTTAAAGTTACAAAAGCAACTCCACCAATCCATAAAACTATGCTTATAATATGAATAATTCTTGCAAACGCAATATCGTACATAAATTTATCCTGAAAATATTAGTTGAAAGATTTTATATTAATCTAATAATAGCAAACGGAAGTTTAAATAAAAAAAGACCACCAATATGGTGGCCCTTTTTTTAACATTTTTGAATGAATTTTATTTAGTTAACAGCATTTTTTTAGTCTCTACAAAGTTATCGGTTTGGAATCTATAAAAGTAAACGCCACTGGGCATATTTGCAGCGTTAAATCTAACCTCATAGTTACCACTTTGAAGTTGTTCATTAACCAATACTGCAATTTCTTGTCCAATTAGGTTATATACTTTTATGTTAACATTGGATAGCTCAGGAACCGAAAACTGAATTGTTGTTGATGGATTAAACGGATTCGGATAGTTTTGTGATAATGCGTAGCTATCAGGCAATTTGTTTCCAGTTGAGTTGGTATTGTTAACCCAATCCTCACGATCAAAATATACTCCACTAGCATTGGGACCTGCATATGCTATTATAGTAGCTCCTGTTCCTAAACTTCCAACTTCAGGTTTCTGTAAGCCGGTTGCATCACCTGTAGGATCCGATATTTGAAGACTCTGAGACCATATTGTTCCATTATATCCTTTGAATTTTATTTCACGGGGGAAGAGGTTTAATTCAGGAGATTGAACAAAAGCTGCTCTGAAATCCTGAGGAATAGAATTTGAAAATTCAACTGACATTGATGGATATTTATTTTCATCTGGAATAACCCAGGTATTGTAGGCAGTCCAAACATTATTTTCACGTGTTGCATCGTATAAATCGTATGTGTTTATTGTTGGGCTAGTCTTTTTTTCAAACACAACAATTACTTTATTGTTTGGATAATTTTCTCTTGAAGCGATAATTTCGGCATGGCGTGTTGTGTCAGCGTTTCCCTGGGCTACTATATATTGTGAACCCCAGCCGGTCGGGTCAGCATAGTTAGTGTTTTCAATTACATACAAATTACCGGTGCTATTACCATTAAATGTTGTATAAACAGCACCATTCCAGCCATATGCAAAGTCTAAATCTCTTCCTACTAAGCCATTGATATGAACTTTATCCTGCCATACGGTTCCATAACTGGTTGGTTCGCTTCTAGTCGAATAAATTCTATTACTACTATCGTAGACACATATAGCACGATAATTTGAAAAGCTATAGTTTCTATCAACGGCAAAGTCTAAAACATTTTCTTCTACAATCGTATAGTAACTCCAGCTTGCAGGAGTATTCATATCTCTTCTGCCAACTCTTACCCAACCATCATTAAACCGGAAGAATAAAAGAATGTAAGCTTCTGTACCATTGGGATGATCAAAACACATAAGCTCAACTTGATCAAATGTTCTAGTAGTAGCCCGAATAATACTCCACACAGTCCAGGTTTCACCGCCATCGGTGGAGTTATATATATATACACTGTCTTTAGTAGATGAGCCGTCTTTTCTGCCGATCACGGCTATAAAAATTTCTCCGTTTCTATTAACATCCATTGATATATCATAAGCTCTTCCGTCTGTAATCATAACATCATCAGACCAAATAGGTGATTCTACAGGTTGTTCAAAATTCTCGTCTGTGGGACTATTATTAAACAAGTTATTACTTCCAACCGGTGAACCGTCTGCCGTCAAATCGGCAACACCCGAAGTTGATGTTGTATACAATTTAGCTACTTCCGGATTAACTTCCTGCCAGGCCTGTATTAATTCATTTCTCAATCGGTGGTACTCTTCCCAGTTTTCAGCAGTCTCTGCTTCGGTTATTTGCTCAACAATAGATTGTATATGTTGCGGTGCGACTATTGGCTCTGAACCAGAAACCTGATCTGTGTTTTGAGCCTGAACAAAGAGTGCAGTAAAAAAGAAACAAAAAGTAAAAGCCACTAGAAATGACCTCATAAGTTACCTCCTTATTTATGTGAGTAAAAAGAGAACAGAAATAAACTCTTTATAGTTAATTAGTAATTTTGTTTTTCAGAATATTAAATGTTATTTACTGAATATTTCTTTAATTCAATTATTTGTAAATAAATATAACAAGTTTTAAGAAAAGAATAAATCATTAATGAGCGATAATGAGCAATTTTTCAGTACTAACAAATATCTATTTACTAAACATTAATTCATAGTTTATTTAAGTCCATATCTTTAACAGAAACCATACCATATTAATTCCTTTTTATATCATTGTAATTGAAATATATAATGAAAATAACGACAAATTTTACCGTCATATTTATACATTTTACTATGCTTGGCGTGCTGAAAAAAACTATATAGGAAAGGATATTGCGACCGGTATTAAAAGTGAATTGTTTTAATTTCAAATGGTAATTACTACATCTCTTTCTCTGCAAGTAAATATCTATCTTCAAGGAATTGACCCTGTTTAATGTGTTCTTCAGGAAGATAAACAATACCGTCTTCCTCGTGCGGTTCACCGAATGTTGAATGTGTTGATTTTAAACCACCCAGCCATTTACGTGCATCTGAAATGTAAACTAAATCTCCTGTGTTAGCTTTCATCTTTGCCATATCATTTTTAGAAAAGAAAACTAAATCTTTGTCAGTGTCCTTCCGTTTCCAATTTACTTTTACTTTTTCTCCTTCTTCATCATTTACCTTACTTCCTTTAAACATTTCTTTTGCTTTTGCAATTGACCAGGCAGTTAGGCCTGTTGTTTTTTCCCTTTGATCGTACTTGATAAAGTAGGTTGTGGAAATTGCAACAAGTGCTGACATTAAAAATACTGCAAGCAGCATTACAATGATTTCAGGAATTGATTCTGAATCAAGAGTAATAAACGAAGAGCTAAATACAAATCCAACAAAAATTAAAGTTGCCAATGCTGTAATAAAATACATTATATATTTAGAATTATCATTTGCTTTAATATTAGAGACGATTTTCCTTTGCCCGGTAGTAGTTAATGTAGCAATAATTGCAACACCAGAACACACAACTAAGTTATACAAAGCTCTGATATATGAGTAAGGGTGCGCTGTATCCATTCTAATTCCGTGATCGAAGGGAGCAATTAAAAGTCCAGGAAAATTAGCACCCAAAATCATTAAAGCAACACCGCCAACAAATGATGTTATTACTGCGGCAGGGGTAAATTTTCTCCAGAAAATACCAAGGAATACGGCCACCACCAGTGGTGGTGTTAAAGTTGAGTGAAAAAAACCATGAGCTTCATACACAGTAGGAAAATCTCTGAAAACTAAAACTGCTAAAACCCCCAAGGTTGTAATAATCATCGAAGCAACCCTTGCAGATGCAAGTTCATGCTTATCTTCACTGCGAGCATCTTCATCATATTTTTTTAACCAGACTTTTATCGGGCGGTGTACATCGTTTATATAAATTGCAGCTGTAGCGTTAATTAATGTGTCTACTGTGGACATAAGTGCAGCTGTGAGTGCTGCCATTATAAAACCAAATACTCCCGGTGAAGAAACAATATTTGCAACTACTACAAAAATTTGATCAGGACTCGTATTGGGTGGAACAACGTCCGGCTGAACTAGTGAAATAGCTTTTCCTATCCATCCGGCGTTGCCTACAACTATTGCCGATATTGGAAGCATAAATAAAACATTGAATGCTGCTGCTTTTCTGCCTTCATTAACGCTTTTTGTAGCCATAAAGCGCATTATCAATCCCATATTTAAAAACAGAAAACCTATAGAACCGGCAACACCATCCTGCCAGAAAATTCCCACAAAATTAAAACTTGAAGGTTCATTAAATTTTGCAAGCGGCATTTTCCATGAAGTAGGCAGTAAATCCCAAAAAATATCGAAGCCTCCAAGGTAGCTCAAGCCAAGTGCAAATAGTAAGAGTCCCGCAAAAAGTAGAATAAAGCCTTGCATCAAATCTGTAAATATTACAGCGGTTTGTCCGCCAAAAGTAATGTAAATTCCTGTGATAATAGCAATAACAGTTATTACTCCCATCAAAGTAACATCGAAATGCATTCCCAGAATAGACATATTCTCGGGTAGTAAGGGTAATGCAGCTTTTCCGAGTGTTAAAAATCCAATTCCAATGTATCCTATCATATAAAGAAGCAGCAGCATGGTTGCCAGAAATCTAGCAGAGGGACTGAATCTTTTTTCAAAATATTCCGGGATTGATCTTATTTTTGAATACACAATAATCGGTAGCCAGCCAAAGAAAAAGAAAGGAATAAAAAACCAATCGTTTATGTAGGTCATTGTTGAAGAGAAACCATGTTCAAAAGCTTTTGCAGAATATTTAACAAAGCTGTGGCTGCCAACTCCTGTTGCAACAATTGAAAATGCAATAAGCCACCATGCAAATCTTCTTCCCCCAAAAAAGAAATCTTTAGTACTTCGATTGTACTTTCCAAAATAACTGCCAAAGAGCATAATGACCATAAAATAAGCGACCATTACTATCCAGTCAGTCGAAGTTCCAATGTTGTGAAATGTTTCTTGACCCATATTAGAAATAAAGTGCGGCGATATTTACTAAAAAGTGAAGTGCGACAAAATAAAAAAAGCCAAAAAGCATTACTCTTAACCAGAATTTATTACGCTTTTTAGAAAGATTTATGGCACCACTTTTTTTAATAATTATTATGCCTGAAAAAAAGAATATGCCTCCTACCCCATATAGATATATGAAAGGAAGCCATGCATCAAAAAATGAGGGCATAATTTCTCTATAAATAATTGGTTAAAAACTACTTTTTGTTGAGCTAAATTATGGAACAGAAGCCAAACTAACAAACAATAAGCGGTGAACCTTTAAATATTAGTAATTTATTTAACAATTATTTAACATTGATTTCAATTCTAAAATCAATAATTAAATTTAGTTTAGTAATAGGCTTATGATTAATTATTTGTAAAGGAAAAATAGTTGGAATTATACTTCATAATTGTAATCGTACTCTTCTTATTAGCAGCTTCTGATTTAATTGTAGGTGTAAGCAACGATGCGGTAAACTTTCTTAACTCTGCAGTTGGATCAAAAGTTGCCCCACGTCATATTATTTTAATAATTGCAAGTCTTGGTGTTTTTGTAGGGACGGTATTTTCAAGCGGACTTATGGAAGTAGCACGCAAAGGGATTTTTAATCCTGATATGTTCCTCTTCCAGGAGGTTATGATAATTTTTATTGCTGTAATGATAACTGATGTTCTACTACTCGATCTGTTTAATACATTTGGCTTACCTACCTCCACAACTGTTTCAATTGTTTTTGAATTATTAGGTGCTGCTGTTGCGGTTTCAATTCTAAAGTTGATTGAATCGGGATCAGATTTTGCAGGATTTGTTGATTACATTAATTCTTCCAAAGCACTGGCAATTATTTCAGGAATACTCCTGTCAATTGCCGTAGCACTTGCAGTTGGGGCTTTAATTCAATTTATCACCCGTTTAATTTTTACTTTCGACTTCAAAAGCAGAATTAAAAGATATGGTGCAATCTGGGGATCGGCTGCGTTAACAGCTATTACTTATTTTATTTTAGTTAAAGGCGCCAAAGGAACTGCTTTTCTTTCACCTGAAGCAGTAAAATTTATTTTAGGTAACACTACTATAATCCTAGGTGGCAGTTTAGTTTTCTGGTTTGTTGTCCTTCAAATTTTACTTTTAACTACTAAAATAGATATACTCAAACCAATTGTCTTGATTGGGACATTTGCGCTTGCACTTGCTTTTGCAGCAAACGATCTTGTAAATTTCATTGGTGTACCACTTGCCGGAATGAGTTCATATATATATGCTACTGAAAGCACTGATCCTCTTAATGCGTTGATGGTGGGATTAACAGAACCGGCACAATCGCATACTTTAATTTTGTTAGCTGCGGGTGCAATAATGGTTGTAACTTTATGGGTTTCAAAAAAAGCCAGAACAGTTACTAAGACTGAAGTTGATCTTGGAAGACAATTCGAAGGCTTTGAAAGATTTGAATCATCTGTTTTTGCCCGTTCAATCGTAAGAATGATTTTAAGTATGGGGAGTGTTTATCAGAATATTTTCCCATCTAAAATAAGAGCCTATATTAACAAGAGATTTGAGGGTGCACGAGCGGTTGTTAAAGATACGTCCGCACCAAATTTTGACCTGCTCCGAGCTTCTGTAAACCTTATGGTTGCAAGTATCTTAATTTCTTTTGCTACTTCATTAAAACTTCCTCTCTCTACCACTTACGTAACATTTATGGTTGCAATGGGCACATCGCTTGCAGATAGAGCATGGGGAAGAGAGTCAGCCGTGTACCGTGTTAACGGCGTAATTACTGTCATTGCAGGTTGGTTTTTTACAGCTTTTACGGCATTTACTGTTACTGCAATTTTTGCTACTATAATTTTCTATGGTGGAATAGTAGCAATAGTATGCCTGCTTGCTGTTGCTGCATATTTCTTAATTAAAACTCATATTCTGCATAAAGAACGATCTGTTGATGAAGAAGAGATGGAACAGATTTATTACCAGACAATCCAAAATGGATTTGACGGAACTGTAAACAGTTTTGAAGCAATAGATGATTTTATTAGATCATCAGTTAGTTGTGTTCGAGATGCTCTAGATGGATTATACAGAGAGGACAGGTTATCTTTAAAACAAACTCGCAAAAAAGCTAAAAAGATTAATAAAAAAGCCAGAGTAATTACAGGTAATATATTTAAAACTGTTCAGATTCTTGAAGATAAAGAACTTAAAAAAGGTAAGAAATTTGGTAAGGTAATTAATTCAATCAACGAAATAGCAATCAACTCCAGATCTATTGTTCAAAATTGTTATGATCACATTGATAATAATCACTCTCGTCCATATCAGGATGAATATGATTCGCTTGTAAAAATGTACGATTTTTTAAATGTGGAAGTTGAAGAGGCATCACAAATTTTATTAAATAAGGATTTTATTTCTGTTGATGATTTTAAAGAAACAGTGGCCAAATTTAGAGACGTCGCTGACAGTTTTGATCTAAGCCAGGTCTCAAGAATTAAAAACAGTGACAGTTCTGCAAGGAACAGTCTTCTTTATTTAAGAATTTCTTCTGACACGGAAAATATATCTCATCATATATTAAATCTTGTTACCGCGCTAAAGAGCACTTTTGAAAGTTTTGCTGTGCAACCAGCACTAAAGGAAGGAGTACCAAATAAAGAGGTGGAGAAGAACTAATTTAAAAGATTTTCCAGACTTTGGAACATTAATTCCTTCATACCGGATTGTGGACTGCCGGTAATTTCATTTATTCTACTGCTGAACATTAATCCCCAGCTTGTTTGAACAATGTATTGCGGCAGGGCAATATCCATACTTTCAATCCGTCCGCTGTAAATTGAACTCAAAATTAATCCAACAATTTCGGTTTCATCTTTTATAAAAATTTTAATAATATCTTTTTCTTTTTCAAATGATTCATCCTTCATTAAGAGAAGCATTAAATCATAGAGCAATTTGTATTTTTCATAAGCTGTTTCTTTATAACTGATGTATTCTAACAGCCTGCCGCCAATCGGAATATCTTCATTATTAAAAATAGCTTTTATATCATCTATAAAGTTTGAGGCTTCCCAATTTAGCGTATCGTAAAAAAGCTCCTCTTTGGATTTGAAATAATGATAAATTGTTGCTTTGCCAATTCTTACATCACGTGCAATTTCATCGAGCGTAGTTTTACCAAGTCCATGCCTTGCAAATCGCTTTGCTGCAGCACGTATAATTTGTTCTTTCTTTTCTTTCAAGAGCTAAGCGGAAATGATTAATTGCTGGTAATTTTCTTTTTTGCATCCTGCAATATTTCAGATGCTTTTTTCTTTCCCTCTTTTAGCATCTGTTCAGCTTTATCCTTGTTAGTATCATAAAAATCCTCCACATCTTCAATCACATTTTCAGTTTTACTCTGAATTTTTTTTCTCAACTTTTTGCCTGAGGTAGGAGCATATAAAAGAGCCACAACACTGCCAACTACTCCACCAATTAATACTCCCAGCATAAAATCACTAATTCTGTCTTCTTTACTCATTTTAACCTCCATTTTTTACTTAATAGTTTTGAAATTATAATATATTAAAACAGTCCAAATAGTCAAGCTATATTTATGACGTTTTAGCTATTTTTTTTGATAAGACAAGTGATAATAAAATTGCAATAATTATTACCAGCAGGCAGCCAATTACATTGTACCATAAAAAGGGTATATCGGTAAAGAAATAACAATAAAGTACTGCACACTCTGCAATTGTTGCAGCAATAAAAGTTGCTGTTCCTTTTACTCTCTTTAGATAAAATGCAGTTAGGAAAATTCCAAGTATTGTCCCGTAGACCAGTGAACCTAGAATATTTACAGCTTCGATTAGTGAGCCCAATTGCTGAGCGAATAGCGCAAAAATTATTGCATAGCCCCCCCAAAAAATTGTAGCAAGTTTAGAAACCCCTAAATAATGTTTGTCTGTGGCGTTTTTATTTATTAACCTCTTATAAAAATCTATTACACTAGTAGACGCCAGTGCATTTAATTCAGCTGATGTTGAAGACATGGATGCGGAGAGAATAGCTGCAATTAATAATCCTATTATTCCAACTGGTAAAAAATTTATTATAAAAGAAAGAAAAATATAATTTGTATCGTTGGTATCGGCATCGGGATTTGCTTTTTTTATCAGCTCGATTGCATCACCTCTTAATTCAGCTGCTTCATTTTCTTTTTTAATAACTTCATTCGCAATACCAGAAACTTGATTTTCATCTCCAACTTCAATTGAGGTAATTAAATTATTAAGATCGTTTCTTTTCTCAGCAAAAATAGATTTGTATTTCGATTCAATCTCACGATATTCATTTTTATACTTACTGTTTTTGACATTGTCAACTTCAACTGGATTAAAAAACATTGGGGGAGTGGCAAATTGATAAAAAACAAATACCATTGCACCAATAAATAAGATTATAAATTGCATCGGCACTTTCACTATACCGTTTGTAAGTAAACCCAAACGGCTTTGTGCCACGGAACTTCCTGAAAGATATCGCCCAACCTGTGATTGATCGGTCCCAAAATAGGAAAGCATTAAAAATGTACCACCAATTATTCCTGACCAGAAAGTATACCTGTTACTTAAATCGAATGTAAAATCAATAGCATTAAGCTTGCCCATTTTACCAGCCACGCTAACAGCGTCAAAAAAGGAAACGTTTTCAGGGAGCATCAAAAATAAAAGCACAAATGCGGAGAACATGCCGGTCGTAATAATTATCATTTGCAAGAAATGTGTTTTATTTACTGCATTAGTTCCACCTATTGTTGTGTAAATTATAACCATAATTCCCACGCCAATTATAGTGGAATTAATTTCCCACCCAAGAATTACTGATAAAATTAATGCCGGTGCATAAATTGTAAAACCTGCTGCAAGTCCACGCTGTGTTAAAAACAGCGCACTCCCAAGCATTCGGTTCTTTAAATCGAAACGCTTCTCGAGATATTCATATGCAGTGTAAACATTTAGTTTATTGTAAAGTGGAACTGCAGTCACGGAAAGGATAACCATTGCAATCGGCAGCCCTAAATAAAATTGTACAAATCGCATTCCATCTACATAGGCTTGGCCGGGCGTTGAAAGAAAAGTAATCGCGCTTGCTTGGGTTGCCATAATAGATAGAGCAACTATCCACCATTGGCTGCTTCTTCCGGCACGTATATAGGAATCCACGTCTTTTGTTTTCCTTGTCTTCCACGTTCCGTAAATAACCACGAAACCCAAAAATGCCGCTAGTACAATCCAGTCAATTAAACTCACTCAAAAGCCTTTGTAAATATGTAGAAGAGTGAAATGAGAGCGACAAGATTTAAAATTACAAGCGTGTATAATTTTTTCCAGCTTCCTAAAATTGGGGGAGGTGGATCCTTTTCTTTTTCCGTGTGATTTTTTTTGATCAATTTTTTCCTGCTGAAATTAAATTAGTAAAAAGATTATATGCACCAGTTACACCTGCTGGCAGTTGCCTGAAAAACGACAATCCTGTGTAAATAAAATTTCCTTTCCCAAATTTGCAATATAGGATTGAACCGCGCAGCGGTTCCGAATTTGTATCATTCATTTCAAGCAAAGGCTGATATTCTTCAGACCATTCGCCGGGGAAATATAAACCTCTTTCTTGAATCCATCCACTAAAATCTTCCTCAGTGATTTTATTAGGAAAATTTAAAAGTGGATGTTTGGCATCTAAAATTTTTACGGGTGAACCTTCTTCTGTAACTCGTTCGCGCGATATTGTTAGTTCATATGGACCCAATTCATCATGTAAATCTCTGAACGTATTGTATTGAGTAATTAAAGTACCACCGTTTTTTATGTAATTCATTAGTAATTGATGACTAATTTTTAATCTACTGTTTGTGTTGTAAGCACGAATGCCGGTAATAATAACATCAAAATTTTTTAGTTGTTCTTTGGCTAAAGATTCATCGTTAAATACTTGAACATCATAGCCCAAATCGGACAGTATAGTTGGAATTTTATCACCTGAACCCATAATGTAACCGATTTTATTTACTACTCTTTTACCCAAATCAATTTTAACTATTTTGGTTTTGGCTATTGGAGTTACAGTTTGAGTTTGAATGTGTGGATACTCAATTGTATGCAAACTTCGATTGAAAGTTTTGCCATCAACTAAAATTTCTGCTGTAAGTTTTGAAGATTTGATTGCGGAAATGGGTTGAACAATGAACTCAAAATTCAGCTCTTCGTTTTTTGAGTTTAAATTGAACTCATAATATTCAGGTGATACAATCCAACCTTCTTCAGGATTAATTTTAACTTTACCACTTGCTTTTTCATCTAAACACTTAATTTTAACAGCTATTTGATTGTTTATTCCGTTTGCAACTGTGTATAAATCTTTATTGAAATTAACCACAACAGGCGGAACGATTTCAACACTTCGGTAAACTTCTCCTTTTACAGGATCATTTTCTCGAAAGTAAACTGGCTCGATATACTTTATTTCTTTCCCTTTGTACTCTAAGGTAAAAGTTGCAATCAGTTGAGATTTTTTTTTAGCCAAGCCAATTAGACTCTGATCATTTACGCTATGAATATCTTTTTCTTTGCTGCTGTTCAACCAGTAAGGATGTGTATAATTTAACTCATCTGGAATATAACAGACTTTTTGAACTTTTATCATTTCACCTTTTTGTAAAGGTGAATTTAATAGAGAATCATCTTGCTGATAGCTCACTTCAATATCTTTGATTACAAACGGAACATCGGAACGATTAACTATTCCTGCCTCAATGTTGTAATTGCTGCCATTTGTTAAATTGTATTCATCGGTTACAGCTTCGGTCCAGATTCCTGCACACGATTTTATTACCTGAAGCAGTTCACTGCTTTTTTGTTCAACCCAATATTGATGGTTTATATTTTGAAGTTCAAAATAAGCTTCTACTAATAGAGGTATGATATTTTCCGGATCTTCAAAACTAAACTGTTCTTCTGCTTTCTTTAAAAGTGAGGAAACTTTTCCGCTACCATCAACTCTGCTCCAGGAGATATTTATTCCTTCAAAAATATCTTTCTTTGCATATTCACCATCCATCTGCAAGAAGTAATTGTAATAGTGTTGTCTCCAACCTGAATCACCAAAACCCTGACTTTTGTGCATTGTTCGGCTTTCTGCAGAAATTTCTGTGTACGATCTGCCCAAAAGTTGGTTGTATTCTCCGAGATTAATTTTTATCAGTGTATCGCTTTCAATCCCCATTGACTTTAAAGCAGGAGTCCATGCATTCCAAAATATTCTTTTTGGCTGCCAGGGTTCAACATATTTCAATTGTTCAGGGAAAATATTTGCATCATTTGAAATATTGAATGCTTCCAGTGCAAGTATTGCGGAAGCAGTATGCTGACCGTGTCTGCCTTCACCTGTGATGGGAAAACGGGTTACAATTATATCAGGTTTAAATTTTCTAATTACCCAAACAACATCCGATAGGATTTCTTCTTTTCCCCATTTAATAAATGTTTCTTTCGCAGTTTTTGAATATCCGAAATCAATTGCACGGGAGAAATACTGTTCAGCGCCGTCAATGTATCTAGCCTGCAAAAGTTCCTCAGTTCGTAGTACGCCTAATAAATCACTCTGTTCATCGCCAATTAAGTTTTGTCCGCCATCACCACGTGTCAGAGAAAGATATCCTGTTCTAAGTAGTTTTCCAAAATTACTGTAGGATAGAAACGCCGTATTTTCATCATCCGGATGTGCAGCAATGTAGAGTACGCTGCCGAGTGTGTTAAGTTTTTTTAGCGCAAGTTTTATTTCTGATGAACTTAGTGTTTCCTTCGGTTGTGACAGAACTGAAAACGAAATGGTTAAGATTAGTAGGAAGATTTTTTTTATCATAGATGAAAAAGTGATTTTTAATTCTGCTTAGTTAGAATAGATTTGGGCGTGAATTTAATGATTTGATATGATTTTACAATATTAAAATTTAATCTCTTATTTTTTGATGATAAACAGTGTAAATATTAATTGAATGGTATATATTAAATGGTATTCGAAACATTCCATTTGCCTCAACAAAAATTTTCGCATTATTGAACTACGAAGAATAGAATGATGAATCTCTGTAATTGCTTATATTTACAACTGTTTGATTAAAAGAATTCTTACTTCTATGATAGAAATAGAAAAAATAAAAATAGGTGATGGGCAGCCGTTTGTTTTAATTGCCGGGCCTTGTGTTGTTGAAAATGAAAAAATGATATTAGAATCTGCAGCACAAATAAAAAAGATTACATCACAGCTAAATATTCCATTTATTTTCAAATCGAGCTACAAAAAAGCAAACCGCACAAGTTTAAGCTCTTTTAAAGGAATAGGAGACCAAAAAGCAATTTCCATTCTAAAAAAAGTTAAAGAGAAATGGCAAATTCCTGTTTTAACCGATGTTCACAATCCTGATGAAATAAACAAAGTTTTAAGTACTGCAGATATAATTCAAATTCCGGCATTTCTTTCGCGACAAACTGAACTTCTATTAGCAGCGGGAAAATCGGGAAAGGCTGTGAATGTAAAGAAGGGACAGTTTCTTGCTCCTGATGACATGGAACACGTAATCGAAAAAATTGAATCAACTGGAAATAAAAACATATTACTTACGGAAAGAGGAACTTCATTCGGCTATCACAATTTAGTGGTTGATATGCGTTCACTGGTTATAATGAAACAATTTGGGTATCCTGTAGTAATGGATGCAACTCATTCTGTTCAATTGCCTGCAAATAGTTCTGTGAGTGGAGGACAGCCACAGTTTATCAAGCCGCTTGCCAAAGCTGCCGCTGCAGTTGGAATTGATGCTCTCTTCTTAGAAGTTCATCCTAATCCAAAAGAGGCATTGAGCGATGCGCAAAGTCAATTGCCACTTGTTGATCTTGAAAATATTCTTATTGAAATAAAAGAAATTGATGCAGTTGTTAAAAAAAGAAAGTGAATTTTGACTGAAAAAAAAATAATGGAAGTTGGAAAAGAAGTTGTTAGGATTGAAACTGATGCTGTGTTCAGTCTTCAAAAAAGTATAAATAAAGAATTTGTAAAAGCTGTAAAAGTGATTTTTAATTCAAAGGGAAGGGTTGTATTAACTGGAATGGGCAAATCGGGATTAATTGCCCGTAAAATTGTTGCAACTTTAAACAGCACAGGTACAGCAGCAATTTACCTACATCCAACTGATGCTTTGCATGGCGATTTGGGAATGGTTAGAAAGGATGATGTTGTAATAATAATTTCAAAAAGTGGTGCAACTGAAGAACTTTCCAAATTGCTTCCAATGTTAAAACGGCTCGGCGTCAAACTAATTGCAATGTCCGGCAATTCAAGATCTAAGCTTGTTGCTGAGTGTGATATTTTTCTTAACATTTCTGTAAAAGCGGAAGCCTGCCCGCACGATCTTGCACCGACATCATCAACTACTGCAGCACTTGTTATGGGGGATGCACTTTCAGTTGCACTTTTGGAAAAACGAGGTTTTACGGCAGAAGATTTTGCGGTCCTGCATCCTGGTGGTAGTTTGGGTAAAAGACTTTCTCTTAAAATCGAAGAAATTATGACGAAAGGAAAGGGAATACCTGTTGTTAGGGAATATGCAAATATGAAAGATATAATTGTTGAAATGACCGGCAAACGGCTTGGCAGCACTTGTGTTGTTGATTCTAAGGGAATATTGAAAGGTGTGATTACAGACGGTGACTTGCGCAGACTGCTTGAAAAAACTCTGGACATAAAAAAGCTTAAAGCAAAAGATATAATGACTAAAAATCCGAAAGTAACACAAAAAGATTTTCTTGCTTCTTTTGCACTGCAGCAAATGGAAAATTTCAAAATCACTTCACTTTTTGTTACAGATAAAAAATCAAAACCGATTGGAATAGTACACCTTCACGATTTAGTTAATTTAGGTTTGCAGAGAAGATGAGAATTTTTCTGTTACTATTTTTTTCTTTCCTTTTACTTAGCTGCAACGAAGAAAAAATTAAACCACCTATAGATCAATCATTTCAGGGGAACAGACTGCCTGCACAAGAAAGTTGGAACTCAACTGTGTTTTTTACGGATTCTGGAAGGACTAAGGCAATCTTGTATGCAGGGCATCTTCAGGTATTTGAAGACACAAAAGAAACATTGCTGGACAGTGGTATAAAAGTGGATTTTTATAATGAGCAGGAAATAAAATCAACAACACTTACATCAAAAAAGGGAAGAGTTGATGAGACCACAAATAATCTTTTTGCAATTGATAGCGTAGTTGCAGTTAACGACAGTGGTGTTGTTCTTAAAAGTGAAGAAATTGTCTGGCGGAACAAGGAAAGAAAAATTTCAACTGATAAATTTGTTACGATTGAATCTGCAGAAGAGATCATTCAAGGCTACGGTTTCGAATCTGATCAACAGTTAAAAAATTATGTTATTTATAACATTACTTACATAACAAGAAATAAGAAAGAGTAATGTTCAAAATCCTAACCGCCATTATTATAATTTTCAGTTTTAGTTCACTCACTTTTACACAAACAGATGATGAAAATATAACGGTAATTGGTGATAGCTTAATTGGAAAAGTAGTTGACGGCGAATCAGTTAGGGAAGTAATTGGTAATGTTGTACTAACTCAAGGAGATGTGGTTGTAACTTGCAACCGCGCAATTCAATATCTTGCGAAGAATGAGGCAGAGTTAATCGGAAATGTTGTAGCACGACAGGACAGTTTAACATTGAATACTGAAAAAGGATTTTATTACGGCAATATGCGTAAAGCAAAAAGCACCAGCCGAGTCATTTTGGATGATACAAAAGTAGTTCTCTCAGCGGATAGCGGCGTTTATTTTTTTGATGAAAGTCGCGCATTTTTTCAATCAAATGTTAGATTAATTGATTCGTTTTCGGTACTTAGTTCCGATGAGCTTACTTACTTTAAAAAAGAAGATAAAACAGTTGCAGTTAATAATGTAAAAGTTGTTGAGGATAATAGTGAACTGAATGCAGATACATTAATTCATTTCAGAAAAACAAAAATTACATATGCAGATGGAAACGTTAAACTGATAAGCAACGAAAATAATACCAAAGTTTTCAGTAATCATTTGGAAGATTATGCAAATAAAAAATATACTCTGATTACAGAAAATCCTTTGATGATGCAAATTGATACAACGAACACAGCAGAAACTGATTCTCTGCTTGAATATTCGATCGATACACTTTTAATCAGTTGCATAACAATGGAAGCATTCAGAGACACAGTCGATTTATTTAAAGCAATGGACTCAGTTAAGATTTACAGAGGAGGTTTTGCTTCTGCAAATGACTACACACTTTTTTTAAGAAGTGATGATAGAATTGTAACTCAAAAAATTAATGATGAAGCTCTGCAGCCGGTTTTATGGTACGAGAATTCACAATTAACCGGGGATTCAATAAATATCTTTCTTGAAGGAAATGATATTAAACTGCTGGAAGTTTTTAATAATGCTTTTATGCTTTCTCAAAATCAAGATTATAATGAACGATTTGATCAATCATCATCAAAAAATATAAAGCTCCATTTTGCGAGGAGTAAATTACAGCGTGCGGAGTTTGGGGAAAAAGTGCAGAGCATTTATTTTTTGTTTGAAGATGCAGAACCAAACGGACTTACAAAGTCTACTGCTATGTCGGCTACTATTGTTTTTGAAAATAATGAAGTATCACAAGTAAGGCTCTATGGTTCACCTACAAGTGAATATTATCCGGAAGAAAAGGTGCAGGGTTTAGAAAGAACATTTACTTTACCTAAATTCGTATTAAAGGAAAACAGACCTTCGAAAAATGATTTGCTGAAGGTTTTGAAATAAGAAACAAAAATAATTTATGGCTACAACGTTAAGAAGCGAATCGCTTATAAAAATTTATAAAAAAAGAACGGTTGTAAACAAAGCTTCAGTACAAGTTAGTAAAGGAGAAATTGTTGGGTTGTTGGGACCAAACGGTGCCGGGAAAACCACAACCTTTTATATGATTACAGGAATGATAAAACCGGAATCAGGTAAAGTTTTTTTGGATGATGCAGAAATCACAGACATTCCGATGTACAAAAGAGCACGAATGGGAATCGGATATCTACCACAGGAAGCTTCTGTGTTTAGAAGACTTTCAGTAGAAGACAACTTGCTTGCAGTTTTAGAAGCGACAAATCTTAATAAAGAAGAAAGATTAGCTAAACGTGAAAAGCTGCTTGATGAATTATCAATAAAGAACATACGAAAAAGCAAAGGTTTTCAGCTCAGCGGCGGTGAAAGAAGAAGAACTGAAATTGCACGAGCACTTGCAACGGACCCCAGTTTTATTTTACTTGATGAACCGTTTGCAGGTGTTGATCCTATTGCAGTGGAAGATATAATGAACATTGTTGCTAATCTTAAAAACAGGGGAATAGGTGTTTTAATTACAGACCACAACGTTCACGAAACTTTGAGCATTGTAGATAAAGCTTATATTTTAATTGATGGATTAATTTTTAAGCAGGGAAGTGCAGATGAATTAGCAAGTGATGAAGAAGTTAAGAAACTCTATCTAGGTGAAAAGTTCAGGCTTGATAGGTACTCTTAATTTTATCGAAGAGAACTTCCGCCTCTTGTAAACTTTCTTTTTTACCCAAATCCAAAAACTTTCCCCCACTATGATTGCAACAATCTATTTTATCCTCAGTTGCTGCTGAAAGATAAAAATCTACTAAGGAAAAAACATCCTTTTGTGGAAAGTAGTTAAATATTTTTGGATTTATAATTTGAATACCACTGAATGCAAGTAATTTTATTTGTCCTATTGGTTTACGAACTACTTTCGATTCTCCTTTAATTTCATTCTTCCATCCCGCCAATTTATTTTCCTCATCAAATACCAAGAAACGTGAAGATTTTCGCTCCATCACTGCAAGAGTTGCCAATGAATCTGTTCTGAAATGCTGATGAAACAGATCTACTAAATTAATATCCGAAAGTACATCCACATTATGAACAAGAAACGGCTTATTATCAGAAAAGAACCAAGATGCCTTTTTCAATCCACCACCGGTATCTAATAAATTTTCAGTTTCATCTGAAATCTCAATATCACAGCCCAGGTCTTCGTTTTGATTTAGAAAATCTTTTATCATCTTGGCGTGATGATGTATGTTGATAATAATTTTATCAAAGCCAGCAGATTTTAATTTATTAATTTGTAATTCAAGTAAAGTGTGTCCTTTAATTTTTATAAGTGCCTTTGGAATTTTTTCTGTGAGAGGTCGAAGGCGAGTTCCAAGTCCTGCGGCAAGAATCATCGCACGCATAATTATAAACCCTCTTTACTTAACTGAGTGTGTTTCAATTCAACTTGTACATTAAAATTATCATTTAAATGATTTGCTAATCTTTCTGCACAATAAACTGAGCGGTGCTGTCCACCTGTACATCCGAAATTAACCATCAAATTAGTAAAACTTCTTTCATTATAATTTTTTACTGCATCATCAACTAATGTATAAACAGAACTTAAAAATTCATTTGCCTTACTTTTTGTTTCAAGAAAATAAACTACACCCTCATCTTTTCCAGTTAAGTTAGAATATTCAGCATATCTTCCGGGATTATCCAACACCCTGCAATCGAAAACAAAACCGCCACCATTTCCTGAGTAATCAATTGGTAATCCTTTCTTGTATGAGAAACTATGAATTACAACTTTTAATTTTTTCGATTCTTTAGATCTAAACTTTATCAATTCTTCATTTTGAATAATTGCTGTTAATACTTTTTGTAATTCTTTTAATTTATTGGGGATAAACTCGTTTTTTATCATCCACGCAAGATTGTTCAATGCTAAGGGAATACTTTTTATGAAGTATGTTTTATTCTCAAAAAATCCTCTAAATCCATATGCGCCAAAGGTTTGCAGCAATCTTATTAATGCATAATTGTAATAGTGTTTTGAGAAATCTCTCTTTTTTATTTTGATTTTTTTCTGCAACTTGTCCAAATAATAACTTAACAGTTCATTTCTTTCAGCAGGAGATAAATTAATTTGTGCCTGAAACAGTAACGAAGCAACATCATACTGAAGCGCACCTTTTCTTCCGCCCTGGTAGTCGATGAAAAACAGATCATCATTGTGCAGTAAAATATTTCTTGCTTGAAAATCTCTGTAAAGAAAATAATTTGATTCTGACTGGAGCAATAAATTCGTAAAAGTTTTAAAATCCAGTTCAAGTTTCTGTTCGTCGAAAGGAATTTTTGCCAGTTTTAGGAAATAATATTTGAAGTAATTCAAATCCCATAGAATTGATTGCTTATCAAACTTCTCCCGAGGATAGCATACTGAATAATCTAACCCTTTCCCCCCATCAATTTGAAATTTTACTAGATGCGCAAGTGCAGATTTGTATACTCTTATTACTTCCATTTTTTTATTTTTTTGTGCAAAAGTAAAAAGTGTTTCATCACCTAAGTCCTGAAGCAAATAAATATTTTTGTTCAAATCCTGCGTATAAATTTTAGGAACATTTAAGTCTTTTTTAAGGAAATGTCTACTGAAAGAAAGAAACGATCTATTTTCATTTTTGTCATGATTAAATACACCAATGGCAGATTTTTCTTTTCCTTTAATCCTGAAATATTTTCTGTAGGATCCTGATTCTGCAATTTGCTTTATTTCAGCCGACTCTTCTTTAGCCCATTTTTTGTAAAGCACATTTAATGCTGTTGTTGTTTTATTCATTTTATAATTAGGCATTCTTCCCTGAGAATTGAATAAACATACTGATCTAAAAAGTGTTCTCTTTTATATACTGCTTTTCTTAAGGTAGCTTCTTTTTTAAAACCAGCCTTTTGCAAAACTCTTTCCGATGATCTATTGCCTTCGAATACAGAAGCAAATATTCTATTAAAATTAAAATTATTAAAAGTATATTTAGTTAATTCACTCAAAGCCGCAGTCGCAATTCCTTTACCCCAAAACGATTCTGCAAGCCAGTAACCAATTTCAACAGAATATTTATTTATATCTTCCTGAGGTACAATACCTATGCCCCCGATTAATTCTTTATTGCTTGCAATTGCAAAACTTAATTCCGGGTTTTGATTGCAGGCAAACATAAGCCATTCTTCAGCGTCCGAATCTTTATACGGGGAGGGGAACCTGTCTCTTAAATTTTTAGATACGTTTGTGTTATTTGCATATTTAACCAGAGAGTCTTTATCAGAATGCTCAAAACTGCGAATGTAAAAATCACCAAGTGGTATTTTCATACTGCAAAATTAAGTAAATTATAAAGAAGCTGTACTTTTACCAATCACCTTCAGGTCCACCGTAGGCGCCCTGATCATTGCGTGTACCGTTAACATCATTGTACTCCGGTTCCGGATTTCCAACATCTATGCAAGGAGAATTAGTTGAAAGATGAAAATCAGTTGAAGAAATGAAAAGGGGATCCATTTCATCAAAAGCAAGAAAGTTAAACTGTTCAACTATGTTTGAAGAATCACCCGATACGATTTCAATTCTTGGATCACCTAAATAGGAACGATTATCAAAGAGAATATTGTTTTGAATTTCCTCATTTACAGGATCAACCAAAACTATCCCTCCACCATAATTGAGACAAAAGTTTTTGTAAAATGTATTGTTTATAATTTTGTTTGATGATTTTTCTGATAAAATAGCACCACCGTAAACCACGGCTTCATTATTGTAAAAAATGCAGTTTGTAACTTTAACATTGGCTGATTCTATTGCTAATGCCCCACCAAATTGTGAATAATTATTCTGGAAAACACAATTTTTAAATTCTACAACTGTAGAAGCAATACTTATTGCACCATACTTTATAGGATTATCATGATCCAAAAATACTTTTTCAAATGTGCAGAATTTAAATTTTGAATTGCCGTATTGAGATAAAATATGAATCCCCTCCCAATCATTTAAAAATGCTGTAAATGTTATCGGAAAATCTTTGGTTCCGATAGCGTCGAGTTTGCCGTTCACATTAAAAGAAACACCGTCTTTAAAGAATATCAGTACACCAGACTCAATTGTAAGTGTTTCGTTTTCTTCAACGTTCAAATTTTCCGAAACCAAAAATGGAGAATCACTTTTGCTTAAAACTCCGAATACAGTTCCTGAAATCTTAGTATATGTTCCCCCCAAACTGGGATCAATAAGAGGATCTGTAAACAAATCTCTTTCCGCGCAACTGCTAAATAAGAGCAGTAAAATTATCAGTATTTTTGAAATGGAATTAATCATCAGATAAAACTAGTAAAAGTAATTTGATCAAATAAATATTCAATGATAAAAAAAGAAATTTTTAGTTAAAAAAGTATGATAAAATTAATCTACAATTTAGTTGTTATGGTTATTATTTCGCCATTTTTAATTGCTCAACAAACAGTCTCAATTGAAATTATTGTACTTTGTGACAGCTTGAATTATAATTCAGAAATATTTATTACAGGAAACGATCCACAATTAGGAAACTGGCAGCCTGATAAAACAAAATTAATCAAAATTGAAAATGGCAAATGGCGGAAAAAGTTTTTTTTCACAAAAGGGAAAAAACTTGAATTTAAAGTTACACGCGGCAGTTGGGAAACCGAAGTACTGAATGATGATGGCTCTGTTCCTTCAAATCACTGTTTGATTTTAGAAAAGGATACTTCAGTTACTATTACAGTAAATCTTTGGGCAGATCAATTTGAAGTAACATTGAAAGGACAAATTACTGGCATAGTAAAATATCATTCGAATATTAAAGCACCCGAATTAAAGCGACGGGAGGTGATTGTCTGGCTTCCTCCATTTTATTTTTTGGAAACAGCCAAAAGATATCCTGTACTTTATATGCATGATGGACAAAATCTATTTGATCCGAGTACATCAGCATTTAGAGTGGATTGGCAACTGGATGAAACTGTCGACAGTCTGATTCGAAAAAAATTAATTGAAGACATAATTATTGTTGGAATTTATAACTCATCTGAAAGAAGCAGTGAGTATTCTGAAAATGATACTGGGTACGCTTACATTAATTTTATTATAGATTCACTAAAACTTTTCATTGATGCACGTTACAGGACACTTACAGGTAAGGAAAACACTGCTGTTGGTGGTTCCTCGCTAGCCGGACTTATTTCATTTATGATGGTATGGGAATTTTCAAATTACTTTTCCAAGGCAATTTGCATATCACCAGCTTTAAAAATAGAGAGGTTCGATTTTGTTGATAATGTTAAGTCGTACAATGGCGATAAAAAAAATATAAAGATCTATATTGATAACGGAGGAGTTGGAACAGATTCGATTTTGCAGGCGGGAATTAATGAAATGCTTTTAGTTTTGAAAGAAAAAGATTTTATTGTAGGGGATGATGTTTTCTGGTTCAGAGATGAAGATGCCCAGCACTCCGAAAGTGAATGGTCAAAACGGGTTTGGCGTGCATTAATTTTTCTGTTTGGAACGGAGGAAGGAAAAAAATTACTTGCCGGATTTTGAATCACTATTAATTTTCTTCTCAAAGTGTTGATAATCTTTTAAACTTTTCCAATCACCGCCCCATGTCCAACCGCGTTTTTTAAATTCCTTAACTAAAGGCGAATTTGCCGTTAGTGTTCCTCTTTGTGTTGTGTTGTAGGTTGCACCTTCTGGTAAGATTACATGATTTTTAATATATGGATTTAGAAAAGGGTTTATGTCTATTGCGAGTCCGCTTGCGTGCATTGAGTGAATTCTTGTTCCGGAAATAAACCTGTAATTGAAGCTGCTAGTATTATTATCTTTCATTGATTCTTCATCAGACCATTTATATTCACAAATTGGTACTACTTTTTTGATTGGAAATTTTGTCTCACGGATAAAGTCAAAAATTTCAATAATATCCTGCACCACTTCTTTATTAACTATAACCTGACCTTTGTGAATTCTATCATCAAAACCGTAGTAGTAAACAGAAACAAGTTCTAACTTATTTTTAACTATTTCTGGAATATTAAGTCCAGCAAGAGCTTCAATTAATTCGTAATTGGCATCTATAACAACATCCGGAATTGAATCGAAAGATGAGTTGCTGTTTAATTTTGAAAGCTTAACAAGTTCTTGTGTACTTTGGGCAAATACACCTGATTGTAAAATAAATAATGCTAATAAAAGAATTCTGCAGAGAGAAGGAATTTTCATTACGGACTTAAAAATTTATTATTGATTGAATCTTTATTTTTATTAAACGTGGTAAATGTAACAGGCTTGCGCATAAAATCATAGGGCAAAAAATAATCATAATTAATTATTACATGGAAATTATGGATATATTTAGCGACCAAATTTAAAAGGAATGAAATGAAAAAAATATTTGTAGTAACAGTATTATTTACAGCATTAATAATCAGCTGCGGAGATCAAACTGAAATAGTTTCACTCGAATCGGGTTTAAGATATTTAGATGACTCGCTAGGAACAGGGAAGGAAGTTAAACCTAATGATCTTGTTACAATTCATTTCGAGGGTTGGAAAATTTCAGATACAACTAACCTTTTTGGAAATTGGTCAGGTGACCAGCAAAGATCAGTGAATGTTATTGGAAACTCTAGAATGAGAAACCAGCCCGTTAAATTTGTGCTTGGAACAAACTCGTTCATAAAGGGTAGCGATGGTGGAATAGTGGGCATGAATGTAGGTGGCAGAAGAACAATTATTATCCCTTCCGAATTAGCATACGGTAAACAAGGAATTGGTCCGATACCACCAGACACTGATTTAAAGATTGTTGTTGATCTTATCGATGCAAGGGATAGAGTTATTGTAGAACCGTGGGAGGTAGATTCAATTTCATTTATAACATCATCCAACGGACTTAAATACGCTGTTGTAAAAGAAGGTGAGGGTGCTTTTGCAGATTCGGGAAATGTTGTCACAGTTCACTACAGCGGTTATCTTGGAGATGAAACAATATTTGATAGCTCGGTTGAAAGAGATGAACCATTTTCGTTTATGCTTGGAATGGGACAGGTGATTCCCGGTTGGGATGAAGGAATTAAATTGATGAAAAAGGGAAGCAAAGTAAGATTTATTATTCCGCCTAATTTGGCTTACGGGGAAATGCAACTTGAAAAAATTCCTGCGAACTCAACATTAATTTTTGATATTGAATTACTTGATATCCAATAAAATATTTTAGAATTAATTAAGATTTGTTTTTAATATTAAGCTCCCATAGCTTAACATAATTCAGCAATGTGCTGATGGAGTGCAATAGTGAAATTATTAACCCATGTATTCCATCTTTATATCCACGCTTGAAGATATAAAACTGAAAAAATGCAATAATGGAACGTGAAATAATTATCCAGCCGTTTACTTTTCTTTTTTCTTCAAACAGCTCTTGAGCACGTAGTGTGGTGTAGCGGTTAATTTTGGCAAAGAAATCAGCAAAAGTTGAAAATGTATAATGAAGAATTGGCTGCCGAAGTTTTTCAATTTTACCATTAGCAATAAATGCTTCATGAACCAGCCGGTCTGTCAGTGAGGTTTTATCCTTTTTGAACAGTCTAAGCTGATAATCAGTTCCCCATCCGCAGCTTTTTATTTCTTTGTTGAATAGAAAATTTCGCCTTTGGATTTTATATCCGTCAACACTATTATCAATTAGATGTTCAATTTCAGTTTTTAGTTCATCAGTTACACGTTCGTCTGCATCAATGCTCAATACCCATTGGTTTTTTGCAAGACTAAGTGCGTATTTTTTTTGAGGAACATAACCTTCCCATTTTTTTATATAAACTTTATCTGTAAATTTTTTCGCAGTTTCTATTGTCTCATCAGTGCTTTCAGCATCAACAACTATAATTTCTTCAGCCCACTTAACACTGCTTATACATTCAGCAATGTTTTTCGCCTCATTTTTTGCAATAATTATAACTGAAATATTTTGCATTTAGATTGATTATTAAAAATAGATTATCAAATATAAAATTTTATTAGTCTTATGGCCTGCGAATAATAGCCACCGCCAAATAGATTTAAATGATTCAGAACATGATAAAGTTTGTAAATATTTTCACGATAGTCATAACCATCCTTTAAAGGAAACGATTCGTTGTAGGCTTTATAAAACTCTGAACTAAAACCGCCGAAAAGCTTTGTCATCCCCAAATCAGCTTCACGATGCCCATAATAAACTGCGGGATCAATCAAAACTGCATAACCATTATCATCAACCATATAATTTCCGTTCCATAGATCACCGTGAAGTAATGATGGCTTTTCTTCACTAGAACAAATTATATCCTCAATTTTATCTTCCAGCCCGGAAACTAACTTTCTTAATTCTGAGGTGGAGTTGTTTAATTTTTCTGCAAGCTGTAGTTGGTATAGGATTCTTTTATTAAAGTAAAAATTTACCCAGTTTGTTTTTTCATTTTCTTCAGGAATATTTATTTGTGGATTCGAACCGATGTAATTGTCTTCAAAAAATCCAAATCTATCGGATGAGTAATTATGCATCTTAGCAAAGTTTTTTCCGAACTCTTCAAAGAAATCTCTTTTTTTATTTCCCGTTGATATATATTCTGTTAAAATAAAATTTTCACTAAAGAACAACACTTCAGGAATTCGGATAGCATCTGCTTTTGCAAGTTCTTTCAATCCATTTGCTTCGGTAACAAACATATCATTTGAGGCAGAATCATTAAACTTAAAAAAGTAATCTTTTCCATCCGCGGAAGTAATTCTATATGCGTTGCTTATGCATCCGCCTGAGAGAGAAGATAAGCTTTTGATTTTTTTGTTCAGTTTTTCTTCAACTAATTTCTTTATTTTCTCTTCTGATGTCATCTTCAATTCTATTAATTAATCCATTTACAGAATTTTCTAAAATATCCAATACTAACTCAAATCCTTTGCTGCCGCGGTAGTAAGGATCAGGTACTTCACTAATATTTTTATCTTTTGCAAAGCTTGTAATCTTAAATACTTTGTGCTTGTGCTTTTTTTGATCATCGAGTGAGATAATATGCTTGTAGTTTTCATCATCCATTGTTATGATGTAATCAAAGTGCTCAAAATCTTTTTGAGGATTAAACTGCCTTGCCAGACTGTTCAAATTGTAACCCCTTTTTGAAGCATGTGCAATCATTCTCGGATCGGGTGGTTCCCCCTCATGGTAATCAATTGTGCCTGCGGAATCTATTTCGATTAAACCAGCTAAATCTTTTTTCTTGATAATTGATTTAGCAATTCCCTCTGCAGCGGGTGAGCGGCAAATATTACCCATGCAAACAAAAAGTATTTTTTTTTTCAAGTTGATTCTTCCCCGAGAATGGTAGTAACAATTTTACGGCTTCCAGCGTGATAGCGGTGTTCGCACAAATAAATCCCCTGCCATGTTCCTAAATTCAGATTTCCATTTGTAATTGGTATTGAAAGTGAGGCACCTATCAGTGTTGATTTAATATGTGCTGGGATATCGTCTGCCCCTTCGGAAGTATGATCGTAGTATGGTTCGTTTTCTCTCACGGTTTGGTTAAAATATTTTTCCATATCAGATCGAACATCCGGGTCATAATTTTCATTTAATGTTAATGATGCAGAAGTGTGCTTTATAAAAATATTGAGCAATCCTATTTTTATTTTTTTTATCATCGGCAATTGTGAAACTATTTCATCTGTAATCAGATGAAATCCTTTATGCTTTGATTTAAGTAATATCTCTTTTTGCAGCCACATTATTTAATACTGTTCACATTTATATAAACACTATTTGGAAATATATTTTCTGCCAGACCGAGACATTTTCCTTTTATTTCTATTTCGGTCCCCTGGGTTAAATTTTTTGCCTTATTTATTTGCTCATTATCAATAAGAATGCAGAAAACACTGACTACAGAATTTTCAGAAATTATTTCTAACAGATCATTATCATTTTCAAATTCGAAATATGCTTTTACCTTTCCAACTAATTCAATTTCTTGATTAAGAAATTTTTCATCTGCTGTTTGTAAATCAGTGCTGTAAATTCTTGCCAGTTCTGCAGCACTTACTTCTGTTGAACGTATCTCTGTAAAAAAGTAATAAAACAAAATCAGCAGCAATACTAACATTAATAAATTGCTGAGATTACCTTTTTTCTTTTTCTTCAATTTAATTCTATTGTTTTGTTAAATAATATGCTATTCAAAATAAAAGATAAAAATAAAAAAGGCGAATCTTTTGATTCGCCTAGATTTGAAAATTTAATAAATTTATTTCGAAGCCAATTCGACTGTAAAAGTTAATTCTTGTTCACCGCGTTTAAGTACAACATCAACAATATCACCAGGTACAAAATCTGCAAGCGCATAAGTGAAATCGTAAATGTTTGAAATTTTTCTTCCGCCAAATTCTATAATTATATCGCCGCCCTTTAAACCTGCAATTTGTGCTGGACTACCTTCTGAAACGCCGCTTATTTTATATCCATCAACGTTACCCGCAAAATCAGGAATTGTTCCTACATAAACTCTTCTAACAAACATCTTACCGGATTCTTCATTCTCAACTAATAAATAATCTGGTCGTTCCGGATTTTGATCAATATTCATAGCAACATTAAAAATGTAATTCAAAATTGCTTCTTCACCTTCTGCATTAATATTTTCCGAATCATCGGAGGGTTTGTGGTAATCTTCATGCGTTCCGGTAAAGAAAAAGAGAACAGGAATTTTCTTACCGTAAAAAGAGGAATGATCACTTGGTCCATAGCCTTCATCATTAAAAGATAAATTAAATTTGTATTTGTTTTGCTCATTTAAAATATCTTTCCAATTAGATGATGTACCTGTACCGTAAACTATTAGTGAACTGTCTTTCAATCTTCCGATCATATCCATGTTAATCATCGTAATTGCGTTTTCAGAAGGAAATGGCATATTATTCACAAAATAATTTGAACCAAGCAAACCTAACTCTTCTCCCGAAACTGCGAGAAAGACAACACTTCTCTTTAAATTATTTTTTACGGAAGAAAATTTTTCAGCAAGTTCTAAAACACCGGTTGTGCCGGACGCATTATCGTCCGCACCGTTATGAATTTGTGGTTCATCTCCTCTATACAGGGATCCATCCCCTCCCATTCCCAAATGATCAAAATGTGCTCCGATGATTATTTGTTCATTTTTTAATTCCGGATCGCCACCTTCAAAATAACCGCCCACATTCCAGCTGATGCTTTCAACTTCTTCTATTTCTGTTTTTATAGAAGCAGTAGAGTTTTTAAACTCAAATGAAGCAGATTTTTTTGTTTTGATTATTTTATTGTAATAATCATTAAAAGTTATTTCTTCTTCCGCAAAAAGTTTTTCAACTAAACTTCTCTTTACATTTATAACCGGAAATTCTGTAATTGCTCCGCCTCTGTCGTATTCAAAATCAATTAAATCATCTTCCTTCTTGTGTCCATTGTACGGATTTACAAAAATAATTCCTATTGCACCTTTGTCTCTTGCAACAGATGCTTTTTTCCTTAAAGGTGAATATGCATCAAACTCAGAATGAGGAACATCTGGCTCAGGAGTATTACGCATTACAATTATAACTTTCCCAGTTACATCAATTCCTTCGTAATCATCGTAGTCTAAATCAGACGCAGAAATTCCAAAGCCTGCAAAGATTAGGTTGCCTTCTACAGCTGCATTACCTGAAAAAGGTACAGTGGTATACTCAACATTTAAGTCTGGAGAGATTTGATCACCATGAACAGAAAAAACAAATTTATTGTTTTCGGTTAATTCGATTGATTTTATAAACGAAAATTCCTGTAAATAGCTTTCATTGAACAAGGGTTTTAATCCATAGCTAACAAATTCATCTTTAATGTAATTTGATGCTTCAAAAAGTTCTTCCGTTCCGCTGTCTCTTCCTTTTAAATCATCCGAAGCAAAATAATTTATGTGCTGCTGAATTTCTTCAGCTGTAATTTCAGGATCATCAATTTGCTGGCAGAATATGCTAAATGTTGAAAAAAGGGATATTGTAAAAACAAAAATAGATTTTAATTTGTGCATCAACCCCTCCGGGAAAAATTATAAGAGAAAATTTTAATCGATCCAATCGGCGATGAAAACATTTGTATCGCCTTTCTTTTTATTAAACCTGTTTGAGCAAAACAC
>JABDPB010000159.1 GCA_013042995.1 Ignavibacteriaceae bacterium
ACATCATAACCTTTCTCACTGAGATATTCTTTACTTCCTAAAAGTAACCTGTGTCCTGTTCCTGTAATTGCAGTTGGAAGATTGGGATTATAAAACCTGCATCCGAAAGAACCCATTACTCCATAAAAACTGTTCATTAAAATTTTTATTGCCTGTGCAAGTGGCTTATCATTTTTCTTACGTGCGATGTTTCTTTGTTCGATAAGATGATCAATAAATTCAGGCAGAAAGTGTTTCGTCGAGGAAAATTGAAAACCATTAAGTGTTTCAATTGTGTCCTGATCGGAGAGAAGATTTGAAAGTGGATCAATTTTAAACGTTTGAATTATAGAGGGGTACAGACTTTTAAAATCGAGAACCACAATATCATCATAAATGCCTGGTACAGGGTCCATTACATAACCACCTGCAGCATGTTCAGATGTATCAAGGTCTTTTACATTTTGGGCAACATATCCTGCACGATGCAGCTTAGGAAGGAAAAAATGATCGAAAGCAAGAGTCATCATTCCAAGTTCATCCATCAATAATCCTGATAGCTGAGAACGGCGAATAGAAAGATTAATTAGACCAGCTTTATTAAATATATCTGTTACAAGTACTGCATCTTTTAAATTATATTCTGCAAGTGCGGTTTTATCTTCTTTAAATAATCTTTCAATCTCTTCAACCTTATCCTGATCGGGAGTGATTGTTTTTCCTTCGGCTAAAAGTTCCTGCGCAACTGTTTCCAATCTGTAATCTTCAAAAGTGTAAAATGAAGTTCGCAGCGCTACCGGACCGTCAATTACAACTCTTCCGGATATTGAGGCAAAATAACCACGAGGTTTTCTGGTTCTTAAGGAAACCCTGCCATTTGCTCTTGCAATATCAAATGGAATCATAAGCTCATTGCACTTATTTTCGAGAAACATTAAATCAAATCCAATTACATGCCATCCTATAATTATATCTGGATCTGTTTCTCTGAACCATTCGTTGAAATGTATTAAAAGTTCCTTTTCATCTTTAAATTCTGAAATTTCGCTGGAAAATTTTTTTTCATCTTCTGAAACAATAAAAACTTTACTTTCCTCTTTTCTTCCAGAAAGATGAACGGCTATGGAGTACAGCAGATTATTATGTGCACCAGTTTCAATATCTATCGATGCAACTAAAAAGACAGGTGTAAATGTACACTGTTCGAGTTTTGGATTTAAAAATGAAGAAATTTTTCCGTCTTGCTTGCACTCACCGCTAACTTTTACCTGCGCATTAATAAACCTTTCCATTAAAAATCTTCTGCAGGGATCAATGTCCGACTCATAAGTTCTTATCTCATTGCTGCTCAGTTCTTCTGCAGCTGTTCTTAAATCTCGTTGGGTGTTAAAATAGATTGCATCTACTTCCTTGTGATTAAAATTTTTGAGCTCTACTTCTTTTCTACTGAAAGCGACTTTTATTAAATCGTTTGAAACATCTTTTTCTGCAAAGAAAACAGGATTGCTGTTAATTTTTATCTCCACAGCACCAAGCACATCCGATATACCGTAAAATTTTAAAATATTTATTCCACTGGAATCCTGCCATTCGCTTGTGAGAATAAAAACGTTGGCAGTTTGTTTTTCTTTTTTTTGTATCAATATGTTTTTGTTAATTCTTTAAAGGCAACTTGTATATTTTTTGTCACTGAACCGAGCATCCTGCCATTAATTTTCCAATTATCTATTTGTATAACAGGCGTGATTTCTTTTGTAGTGCTTGTTATAAAGAACTCGCTATATTTTTTCAGCTCATCTTTTCTTAGATGTTCTTCATTAACTTTTATTTTTAGTTTATTGCAAAGCTCCAACACTACTCTTCTTGTTATTCCTTCTAGAATTAAATTTGAACGCGGAGCTGTAAAAACAGTATTTTTCCTCACTGCAAAAAAGTTAGTGTGTGAACCTTCTGTTATCAATCCATTTCTATGGAGTATTGCTTCTTCAGCTTCTGCTTCTTTTGCTTTTTGATTTACAAGCACGGCAGGTAAAAGCAAGGTGGACTTAATATCGCATCTCAGCCATCGTAAATCTTCGTGTAAAATAACTTTTATACCATTAATTATATTGCCTTTATTAAATGGTAAATCGATTGCAGAAATATAAATAGTGGATTTTGTTTTTTGTTGGGGAAATCTATGTGATCGTGGAAAAGCACTGCCGCGTGTAATTTGCACATAAATCAATGCTTCATCCTTAATTTTATTTTTTTCTATTAGCTCATAAATAATTTCCTGGAGGGAATCAAAATCATTGTAGTCAATTTTAATTTCCGCAAGACTTCTTTTTAATCTATCTAGATGATCGTTTAGGCGAAATAGCTTTTTATTATATGTGCGAATTGATTCGTAAACAC
>JABDPB010000171.1 GCA_013042995.1 Ignavibacteriaceae bacterium
GGACAAGTCTATATGACTACCAAGCGCGATTCTGAAGGTCGATTCTTCCGTGCAGATAAAAACTATAAGATAACGATACCTAAAGATGTTCCAGTAGCTCAATTCTGGGCGCTCACACTTTACAGTGAAAATACTCGGAGACCATATGATAACGGAGGAACAGAGTTGACAAGTGCAAACCTCGATAGCAGGATGGAACAATTGCAATACAACGATGATGGATCTGTTGATATTTATATTGGCCCGGATACACCCGAAGGAATGGAGAGCAACCATATGAAAACTGTAGATGAAGATGGATGGTGGGTATACTTCCGATTGTATGCACCAACGCAACCATATTTTGACAAAACATGGCAGTTGCCAGATTTTAAAAAATTGAATTAATTTATGAAAAACGTGTTGGCATTACTTGTAAGTCTTTTCCTTACGGTTACTGAATTTGCCTGGGAAAAACCAAACATTGTTGAAATAATTTCAACAACTCAACCAATTTTCCCCAATCCCTGCTTAATAACATAGGCGGGGGTTTTTAAATTTCTACTCACCATTTAATCCAACTTTTCAACAGCATTCCGTAGATCACCCCCACCACCAAGCAATCGACGTGTTGATAACAATACAAATCAATCAACAAAAAACACCAAGGCTCTTAGATTTAATTCTAAACACCATCTCACAACCACACAAGTTCAACAGTTAAACTTTTGATGTTGATTTTTCTGATTCCGAATCTGATTACGATTTGTCGATTTGTTAAGGTAAGACTTGGATTTCAACTACATCGAAAGTCTCGATATCTTCCCCTTTTTACTCTTTTTTGTGCACCCTGCCGGGCTCGAACCGGCGACCTGCTGATTAAGAGTCAGATGCTCTGCCAACTGAGCTAAGGGTGCGGGGCAAAATTAAGGAAAAATTTTTCGGGTTGAAAGGTTTGAAGTGTGTGAAATTAAAGGTTTGGTATTTTTACTGCCTGTGGAGATTGTGTGTTATTTGAATTTAATCAGCAGACATAAAATCAACCTTATAAAAAACCATTACAAAAAAGATTTAAACGCGCTTCCAATTATTATTTCAATCATTCCATCTCTTAATTTATTCAGCCTAACTTTTGCTAATCCTTTTTGTTTTAGAGCTATCATTTCTGCAAGATCTTTTTTGCCCTTAACAAGAAATTCAAAATCATCCTTGCTTAACAGTCCAACGGTTAAACCCGCTGTCCATCGTTTAAGATCTTTTCTTGTTTTTTTCAAAAATGAGTTGCCGTCTTTGAGCAATTCGTCTTTATATTCATTTATGTTTTTTTCTGCAAAATCCAGTAGGTCTTTTTTAAGCGAAGAAAGGAAATCATTAAATATCGGCATACCACTTTTCCTTATTTAATTTCTGATGGTTTTAGTTTACCGCTTTCCAAACCAATAATTGCATCGAATGCATCACTTACAAGCATTTGGGCTTCAGTAACAAACATCGCAGAAAGTGTGTCTTCGTCTCTCCATCTCTTTAAGAATCCACCGAGCAGATTGCGCTCTTCATCAATTAATATTTCCCATTGCTTTGTGGATATTTCATTGTCCGGCCTTCCTTTTGCAAACTCGTATGCTTTGCGCAGTTCCAGTTTAAGCATATCAACATCAGCTTCGAAATCGGAGTATGGCTTGGTTGCAACGGACATTAAATCGAGTGAAATAACTTTTAATTCAACAGCCTGCTTGTAAGCATCTGCGCTGAACTCGGAAATAGATCCGCAGCTTAACAGCAAAACGCTGATTAACAATGACATAATTGAATTTCGAACGGTTAGTAAATTAAGGTTCATTTTGTTTGACTCTGATTTTTGTTGCTTATTTAATTTTTAATTCTGCCCGCTTCTAAAGCCTCACTAACATCATCAATTTGGTTATGAAAGTCAAACTTAATAATTCTATAAAAGATTTTCTATTTGCTGATAATTAATTTTAACTTCTTAAATTCAACCTAAAGAAATTATCCGTTTATGAGTGAAAAGAAAATCAAGTTTTTAAAGAGCGATGGCTTTGCACCGTTTTATGTGATTTTAGCAGCAAGTCTTTGGGCGATTGATGGTGTGGCACTGCGACCACTTTTATACAACCTTCCTGTTTCTTTGGTTGTTTTTACTGAAAGCGTGATTGTTGCTGTACTATTAACCCCCATTATAACAAAGCACACTGGCTCAATTAAAAGTTTAGCTTACAAAGATTGGTTTGCATTTTTAGGTGTTGCAATTTTTGGCGGCGCATTGGGAACGATGGCAATCACCAAGGCACTGTTCTATGTTAACTATGTAAATCTTTCAATTGTAATTTTAATGCAAAAGCTTCAGCCGGTGTTTGCGCTGCTTTTAGCTGCAATTGTTTTAAAGGAACGATTGCCCTTTAACTTTTTTTTCTGGGCTGCCGTCGCAATTTCAGGAGCTTATTTAATGACCTTCGGTTTTACAATTCCGGATGTTAATGCGGGCGATAAAACACATTTAGCCGCATTGTTTGCACTGATCGCTGCATTCAGTTTTGGGTTTTCAACTGTATTGAGCAAACGTGCTTTGCTTAATGTAAGCTTTGAACTTGGAACTTATTTGCGTTTTGCAATTTCTGCTATAGTAATGCTCATTATTGTTACAATAACCAGAACAATTACTTCAATTGGAATGATTTCATCAAATCAAGTAATAATTTTTTTCTTAATAGCATTTACTACCGGTGGAACCGCTATTTTTCTTTACTATTATGGATTGAAAAAAATATCTGCATCAGTTGCGGCAATTTGCGAGCTTGCATTTCCGCTTACAGCTATAGTACTTGAGTACGTTTTGAGGAAAAATATTTTAGGTCCCGTTCAATGGTTGGGTGTAATGGTGCTTGTTGTAAGTATATTTAAAGTAAGTGGGTTTAAAATTTCATCTTTTCTAAAATCAAAAAGTAAATAGCGGATAAAACTTCTTAAAGTTTTTCTCCACATGCTTTACAGAATATTGCATCGCTGTCGTGCCCCTCTTTTAAACAATGCGGGCAGACTTCTGTTGTTGATCTTTTCCTTGTTGCGTCAGCTATTTCCACAGAAACTATTCCCGTTGGTACTGCAATAATTGCATATCCCATAATCATTACTATTGAAGCAATCACCTGTCCAAGGGGTGTTTGCGGGGAAATGTCTCCATAACCCACTGTCGTCATTGTAACAATTGTCCAGTACATACTAACTGGAATGCTTGTAAATCCATGTTCCGGTCCTTCGACAACATACATTAGTGCACCTACTACAACTATCATTGTTAATACCGCAAAAAGAAACACGGCAATTTTTCCCCTGCTTGCTAATAGCGCTCTTTTTAATAAATTTGCCTGCTTAAGTAAGTGTGTTAGCTTAAATATTCTAAATACTCGCAGCAGTCTTAAAATTCTAATTACCAATAAGTATTGGCTTCCAACAATAAGCAGGCTTAAATAGGTTGGCAGTATTGCAAGCAAATCTATAACGCCATAGAAACTTAGAATGTATCGGAAGGGTTTATTAACGCAGACAATTCTTAAAACATATTCAATCGTAAAAAGAATAGTAAACATCCATTCAAGTATTAAGAACAAGTTTCCAAATTTTATTTTTAGGTCTGCAATGCTTTCAAGAAATACAACAACTACGCTCAATACTATAGCCCAAAGTAACATAACGTCGAACCATTTGCCGGATGGAGTTTCGGCTTCAAAAATTACTTCATAAACTTTCAGTTTCCAGTTGGCTTGTTCTTTTTCGGGTTTAAGTTTGTCGGAAATCATCTTAAAACTTTTTTAGCAAATATAAGGCTTTGTTATTTTATGATTGTTGTGTTTAAAAAGGACAATAAAAAAATACAAATGGGAGGGAGGGAGGGAAATTAAATATTTAATTTGCTATTGGTTTCCCTTAAATGGCGTTCCTTCGCCAGTTTCACAGTATAGTTTTATGCTTCGCATATAGTAACCCCAATGGTAGTTGCAAGATGCAAAAAAGTCTGTTTCTTCCCGCCAGTCTGCGTGTGTAAATCTTAAAATAGAATAATCGTCTTGTTTTTCAATATCAAATACGAATTTTGTACCAATCCACTCTTTATCACCCTCTAAACATTTCCACTCAACTTTTTTGTTGTGCTGCAAATCAACAATTTCCATTTTGTTATGATACTGTTCATCAAAATTAAAAACGTTTACATCTCCAACTTTGCTGCCTATTTCAGTTTGAACTGTCCACCAATTTACAACACCGGTTTTTGTTGTAAGTGATTTATAAACCTTTTCAGGCGATGATCGAATGATCAAATAATGTTTTATTGCATTCATATTATTTTTTTAGTTTCTTCTCCTGATAAGTTTGCAAAATGCAAACTTATCAGAATCAGATTGACAAACTAGTTAAATTTACCCTTCGGAATCTTCTTTGCTCCACGGGGGGGCTACGCCATTCATTCTCGCATAAGCTATTCCCTGCCCAAGGTGCTCATGTGAATGTGATAAAAGTGTAATCATAAAGTTTCTCATAGACATTTCCATTCCAAAAGGAGTTTGCACCATTTTGTTTAACTCCTCTTCGGTTAGGTTTCCTGCTGCGTCTCTCACGGCATCAAATGATTTTTTCATCGCTTTCAATATTTCATCCTTATCTGTAATGCTTTTTTCCATAGCGCCGCGCTCGCCTTTCATTTCTTCGCCTTTCATAAAACCAGCAAGCATGTGGTTTGCTTCCGTAACGTGCAGATAAATCTGTCCGCAATTTCTAATGCCATCTGCAGGAGCCCAACTCATTTGATCCTGAGTCATAGCCCCAAGAAGCTGTGATAACCTACCTTCAATAAAATCTGTCTGTCCCAAGTATTCATGTACAAAAGCAGGTTGGCTTATTGGTTTTTCTGCAGATACCGGATTGGGTGCTACGAGCAAAATTACTGCAAGAAATACTAAGAAAAGAATTGAAATATACTTTCGCATATTGCCTCCAAATAAATATTGATAATAAATAGTTAGTAAAAATCCTTTCAGGTACTTTCAAGATTTACGTGAATGTGAATATATTGAAATTGATTGTTATACAGCAAGTAAAACTCGATGATAAGCTTGAATAAAAGTCTTATAACTTACAGATGTTTTGTTTTAGTCCCGTTTCGCCCTTTTCGATTGGTAGTATGAAAATTAAACATCAAATTTATAATTGGTTATTCCTTCTAAAACTCCTTAATTTTCGGGTCAATTATGAAAAAAGCTATTTATTGAATGTTCCAACTACCTCTTCCTCAACAACATTCCGTATATATCTATTTAAAAAGCAAAGTAAATGATTACAAAAAAGTAATTATATGGAGGTATAATGTTTAAAGGACATCCGAAAGGATTATACGTTCTGTTCTTCACTGAGATGTGGGAACGATTTGGTTTTTACACAATGCTCTCAATCTTCGTCTACTATATGCAGGAGAATTTCAAATGGGACGCAGCGACTGCAACCAATGTGTATGGATTGTTCCTGGCAGGAGTTTACATAACGCCTTTAATTGGTGGCTGGCTTGCGGATAATGTGCTTGGTTATGGCAAAACAATAACAATCGGTGCAATTGTAATGGGGATTGGTTACCTAATGATGGCCGTCCCTACAAGTTCACCCCTACAATTATATGTTGCATTAGTTGTTGTATGCATTGGAAACGGATTGTTCAAAGCTAACATTTCTGTTCTTGTTGGAAATCTTTATGCGCACTCACAGGGTTCACTTAAAGATGCAGGATATAATATTTTTTATATGGGAATAAACATCGGTGCATTTTACGCTCCAATGGCAGCTGCAGGTATTAAGAACTTTTCAATGGAGAATTTTAGTGTTACCCTTGCCCAAGGTTATAATGCAGGGTTTGCAGTTGCCGCCGGCGGAATGATTATTTCACTTTTAATTTTTCTAATATTTAGAAAATACTATAAAAATGCAGATTACCGAGCTAATAAGACCGAAAACGTTGAGGTAGATGTTGCTCTTACAAAATCCCAGGAGAAAGAAAGAATTGTTGCTTTGATGACAATTTTTGCAATTGTTATTTTCTTCTGGATGGCATTTCACCAAAACGGCTCTGCTCTTTCGCTTTTTGCAAGAGATTACACTGATGTTTTTGTTGGAAGTTTTACATACATGCTTTTCGATGTTATTGGATTGCATGCCATTCTCTTTGTGCTACTTGGTGGGGCGGCTGTATTTGTTTCCAAAAATACCAGGACAAAAGGACTGGGTGGATTATTTGCAGCAGTAGGATTAATAATAATAGTCATTAAACTGAATACTCTGGGTGAACAGAATGAAATTTCACCTGAACAATTCCAATCATTTAATCCAATGTTTATAGTTCTACTTACCCCAATTATAGTTGGCTGGTTTGGATATTTAAATAAAAGGGGGAAGGAACCATCCTCACCGGCAAAAATTGGAATTGGCATGATAATCACCGGTTTAGCATACATCATAATGATTATTGCTGTTCAAGGCTTACCATCTATGTTAGAATTAGGCGGTGGTAGTTCTGATATAACAGTATCAGCATATTGGTTAATGGGCACATATTTTACTTTAACAATTGCAGAATTACATTTAAGCCCTATGGGGCTTTCGTTTGTATCTAAAGTTTCACCACCCAAAATGAAAGGATTAATGATGGGTGGATGGTTCGGTGCAACGGCGATTGGGAACTATCTTTCCGGATTTGTTGGAAGATTTTACCAAAACTGGGAACTCTGGCAATTTTTCTTGCTGCTAGTTATAACCTCTTTCTTTGCTGCACTAATTCTAAGAATTTTTCTTAAAAAATTGAAGCACGCAACTGAATAGTCTGGGTTTAACCCCCGCTTAGCGGGGGTTTTTATTTTAATGAATCTTTTTAGCTTTTAAGTTATCAAACTACTAATCAATAATTAAAAAAATTTTTATGGATATAGAGCAGCTTTTATTATATACACTAATTGCGTTTGCGGTGTTTTTTATTATAAGAAAAATACTCTTAATAAAATCTATTAAGCATTATTCGCCTGTAGACGCATTTGATAAATTACGAAAAGGAACCGGCACTTTGTTTTTAGATGTAAGAACTGCGGCTGAACGAAAAGAACATAAAATTAATGGATCACACCATATTCCTTTGCCCGAAATAAACTCAAGATATAACGAGTTGTTAAAATTCAAAGGAAAAGAAATTATTTGCTATTGCAGATCCGGCAACAGAAGCTTAAGCGCAGCAGCAAAACTCAAAAGGCAGGGTTTTGATGTTGCAAATCTTAGGGGTGGTATATCACAATGGAGTTCAGCAGGATTAAGATGATAAAAAAATTATTAAAAGTTGTTTTACCTGTTGCGCTCGGAATGTTGGGTGGATTTCTATACTATTCCTTTATCGGATGTAACGGAAGCTGTGCAATTACAAGCAGTCCAGTTAACAGCACAGCATACGGTGCACTTGTAGGATTAATTTTAACGGACTGGAAAACAGTAAAATCACTATTTAAAAAGGGAAAAGAAGAATGAAAAAAAACATGGGCTTGGCAGATAGAATAATCAGGTTTTCATTGGCTGTAATTATTGCAGTTTTATATTTTACAAATCAAATTAGCGGCACAGCTGCTATTATTCTCGGCATAGTTGCTGTGGCATTTATAGCTACAAGTTTTATGGGATTCTGCCCAGCGTATCTGCCGATTAAGCTTTCAACTACTAAAAAATCTGCTAAGAGCTAAAGATTAAGTAAATTTGATTTTAGGAGTATAAAAAATATGAACTACGGATTTTCGAAGACAATTGATGTGCCATTTGAACAGGCAATTGAAAAAGTAACTTCAGAATTAAAGAAAGAAGGTTTTGGTGTACTAACTTCAATTGACGTAAAAGAAACATTAAAGCAAAAAATAGATGTTGATTTCAAAAAATACACAATCCTCGGCGCATGTAATCCTCCAATTGCACATAAAGCATTACAGGAAGAAGAAGAACTTGGACTGCTTTTACCATGCAACGTTATTGTTTACGAAAAAGATAATAAAACAAACGTTTCGTTTTTTGACCCAATGGTAATGACATGGGTAATTGACAACGATAACATGAAGCCAATTGCAGGCGAAGTAAAAGAAAAATTACAAAAGGTTTTAGAAGCAATTTAAATAACTATATAATAAGGGAATTGATATAATGGCAGAACATTTAACTAAAAAAACTTTTTTAGAAAAAGTATTTGATTATGAAAAAAATAAAGATTGGAAATTTGAGGGTGATCTTCCGGCTGTAGTGGATTTCTGGGCGCCATGGTGTGGACCATGTAGAATAGTCGGTCCAATAATAGATGAGCTTTCTGAAGAGTATAAAGGAAAAGTTAATTTTTTTAAAGTCAATACTGATGAGGAACAGGAGCTCGGTGCTGTGTTTGGAATAAAGAGCATTCCGTCTTTACTTTTTATTCCTAAAGAGGGTCAGCCAAAGCTTGCTGTTGGTGCATTACCAAAGGAATCGTTCAAATCTACAATTGATAAAGAACTTCTTTCAGAAATTCCCGCTGACAATTAGCAAAACTGCAATTTTAAATGCGGGGGAGATCCCGCATTTCTTTTTTAAAACTCTCTTCTAATAAAATATCCCGGTCTTAATAATTTTAAATAACTTATTGGATTGTGCACAAGCTGGCTGTAAGTTTTTTCCTGTGCTATTATATCAGTCATTAATTCACTCAATCGTTTGCCGAAGTGTTTGAAGACAAATCTTCTAACATGGTTTGGCCCGAAAACAAAATGTGAAAGGAATTTTGCACTATTAAGCTCCTTATAAATAGATTTTAAACTTTGCTTATATTTTCGCTGCACGAAACTTAGTTCATAATCGCTTTCAATTATTGACTTGGCGGCAAGCCACCCACTTTCAATTGCATAACTAATTCCTTCTGCAGTAATCGGATCCGCTAAACCAAGGGCATCGCCCGAAAACAAAACTCTACCTGAGTAATATTTTTTCTCGTTAGAAAAAAGAGGAATAAAATATCCATGTTTTTCTTTTTTAAGAATATCTTTTTGCTGAATGTTTAATATTTCAAAATATTTATCCAACCATTTATGAATGGATTTATCTGTTTTTTTCATGAATGCCGCGCCAATGGACAGGTGCTCTTTTTTAGGAAAGACCCAGGCATATCCGTAGGGCAGTATACCATAATCAAATCTCGTTGAATCTTTATATCGTTCGAAAACTTCCTGCTTGGTTGTGACTTCAACTTCAAGTGCAGCTACTTTTAGTAAATTATAATTTGTTTCGTTCAACTTTGCAGAGAAGCCTGTTGCCCCATCCGCCGCTATAACAAATCTGGCTTTGTGCTTTTCATTACGGGTTTTTACTTCAACAAAATCATTTAGATTTTGCAGCCCTAATACTTCTGATTCGTCCTGAATTATGGCGCCTTTTTCTTCTGCTTTGGAAATTATAAAGTTATCAAAGTCGGCTCGCATTACCATAAAAATTACGGGATCATTTCTTTCAACTTTAAAACGAAGTTTAACTTCATGATGAAAAATATCAACTTGTGAAAGTTTTCTTTCAACAACCGAATCAATTGAGAATGGAAGGAGATCTGCTGCTCGTTTAATAACGCCGCCACCACATGTTTTATATCTAGGCAGTTTTGCTTTTTCAAATACAAGTACTTTAGCTCCTGCATTTGCAAGATGATGGGCAGCAGTAGAGCCTGCCACGCCTGCACCAATCACAATAACATCTAACATTTTATATCTACTTAAGACTGTTAAAGAGAGTTAGTAATTTGCCTAGTCCGGTTTCTTTGTTAACAAATTTCAGGGGCGAAGCATCTAAATATTTTAATCTTGTTTTATTTATCAAATCAATATCATACACAGAAATATATTTTACCTTTGAATATGCTGAAACGTATATTGCTGTCTTTAATGTTAGCGCTTTTACCCGCACTGTATGAGGGGAATATCTTCCGGGATGAATGTGCACAAACCTTTTTTCTTCGTTTCCGCTTCGCAATGTCCAAACAGAACTATCTTTTAGTTTCATGCTTTTGTAATCGTTCCCATCACTGCAAAGCCAGCACAAATATTTTTTATTGTTTTTTATTGAGTTAAGATCCAGAAAATTAATTATACGGTTCGAAATTTCATCCGGCGATAAGTTTCCATAATACAAGTCCATTTGTGAATCGCCAATCTTTAAAATTGTCGGATGCAGTTGTTCCAGCTGAGCTTCACTTTTATAATTTTTTAATTTATTTTTGATAAATAATGCGTGGTGTTTCCAGCAGTTAAATTTTATGGGGGACAGAACTTTGCAATTATCCTTCACAAATATTTGCCTCAAATCACAAACTTAACTTCAGTATGACTGCTGAATTTCTGAAAAATTATATCGCGTAAAGCTTCGGAATTTACTTTTACGGAAACATTCAAGCTGTAATATTTTTCATTCTTGCTCACATTAGAAAATTTAACCTCGTATTCCAATCCAGGCAAAACTTCTTCTACAGCTTTCAGAAGTTTATCAACATCCTCTCCAATAATTTTATATTTCCACTTGGCAGGATAATCAATTTGCGGACGTTTGTTTTGAAAGTCTTGAATCATAATTTAATTACATGTTTAAAATAATTTTCTATCAAGTTAAATAATGATTTACAGTTTTAAAAGTACAAATAGCTTTGCAAATAGTGGGTTTTATAAGTGCTTACTAAATCTTTTACTTTATTTTGAATAAAACTCATGTTTTAGTGTATCAATTAATAGAATGAACAAAAGGGCTTTTTTGGAATCGGGAATACAAAAATCAAATAAAGAATATTTTGAAATGCTTGTAAAGCAAAATATGAAACAGGCGTATTTCACAGCTTTAGGATTTGTCGGCTCTCACGATGCGGCTTTGGATTTGTCTCAGGAAGCCTTTATTAGGGCATATAAAAACTTTTCAAAATTCGATAAAAAAAGGAAATTTTTCACCTGGTATTATAAAATTTTAAAAAACCTTTGTTTGAATTTTATCAGAGATAAAACTCATAAGAGAGAAAATCACTTTTTAGAATTTGATAACGAAACATTACGATCAGATAACTTATCAGAAAAAATTGAAAATTCAGAGTTGATATCCATTATGGAACAAGCAATTGAAGGATTAGATGGTGATGAACGAGAAATAATTATTTTAAGAGAGTTTGAAGGACACAGCTATAAAGAAATATCAGAAATATTAAACATCCCAATCGGAACCGTGATGTCCAAACTGTTTTATGCGAGAAAAAAGCTTGGTGAAAAATTAAGGAGTAAAGTATGATTAACGAAAAGTTTGTTGTATTAATGGAAAAATATTTATCAAATGAAATTTCGAATGAAGAAAAAAAAGAATTCGAGGAAATGCTTAGTTCAGATTCTAATTTAAAAGCAGAGTTTGAAGAACAAAAAAAAATTAAGGAGGTGCTTAATAAAATGAAACTGAAAAATCCGTCACGCGAGGTCTGGGATAGCTACTGGATGGGTATTTATAATCGGATTGAAAGGGGAATTGCCTGGGTGGTAATTTCAATCGGAGCATTAATATTTTTTGGTTACGCAAGTTACGAAATTGTTAATGCTTTTATTAAAGATACGCAGGCTCCACCGCTTGCCAAAATTGGCATTGCAATGCTGGTATTTGGTGGATTAATCCTGCTATTTTCTATAATCAGAGAAAAAATTTTCACTTCAAAAAGAGATAAATACAAGGAGATACAAAGATGATAGTTATAACATCATCATCAGTCCCTGGAAAAAACATAAAAAAGAGTTTTGGTGTTGTTCGGGGAAACACTGTTAGAGCAAGACATCTTGGAAAGGATATTGTTGCTGGGCTTAAAACTATGGTTGGCGGCGAAATTCAGGAGTACACAAAACTAATGGCAGAATCGCGTGAGCAATCTATTGATCGAATGATTGAAGAAGCCAAAGCACTTGGTGCAAATGCTATTGTGGATACAAGGTTTTCAACAAGCTACATTATGTCAAACGTAGCAGAGATTCTTGTTTACGGAACTGCAGTTTATGTTGTATAGATAAGCTGTATGTGCCAAACCTCAGTGATTTGGCACATCTAAGAAATGCTTTAACTCGTTGCAGCTTTTGGTTTATAGATCGCGGCAACAGCAATACCAAATATTACAGATTGTATGAGCCCGAAGATAAACCACTGAAAAGCTAATGAATAGGGAATAGGATAAACAGAATAATTACCGTAAGCTGAAACAAGGGAATAAAATAATCCAATATAAATTCCGAATTTAACTCCCTCCATAATTCCTTTATTTTCGTAGCCCTTTACAAAAATAAAAGTAAAGAAAAACGCCCACACTAAATACATCACCCACATAATCCACATTTTCGATTGCATTTCTTCTGTTGATCTGAATGCCTCTTTTACTCCCTCCGATTGATAAGTGGACATTAGTATTCCACCATGAACAATCCAATCAGTTATAAATAAAAGAACAAAGACTGCAATAAAAGCAAGCCAGAAACGTTTTACATTCATTAGTGCCTCCTATTTGTTGAAGAAAAGTTATTTGCAGTAGATGTGAAAATATTTATTTAATCTAAGTAATCAATTGCTCATTAGCAACTATAATATTAAATGTTCAGTCTTTATTAACCATAAACACGCCTGCGGTAATAATTATTCCGCTTAAAATCATTATTAATGTTATGTTTTCTTTTAATAAAAACCACGCAAAAAGCACTGTTATGAAAGGCTCAAAATAAAGGAATGCACCTACTTTTGCAGAATCCAGATCTCTTAAAGAATATGCCCAGATTACATACGCAACACCGGAACAGAGCAATCCTAAAAATAAAATTGAAATCCAACCGGCAAGCGATAATTGTAAAACGGAATTTATAATTGCTTTGTCAATATTAAACGGTAAAATAATTATTGTCATCATAATAAAAAGATAAAGAATTGTCATCAGCGGAGAGTACGAAAGTGATATTTTTTTATTCACCATTGAATAAACGCCCCATGTAAAAGCGCTGCCAAGCACAAGCAAATCACCTTTGTTTTCAATTAAATCTATTTGTGCTAAATTTCCTTTGCCAAACAATAGAAGCAAACCGAACATCGCAATTATTATTCCTGCTAACTGAAGCAGTGTTATTCTTTCTTTAAAGAACATAAGCGCAAGCAGTGCCATAAAAATCGGCGCAGTTCCTATTATCCATCCTGTGTTTGAGGCCGTAGTATACTTTAATCCTTCCACCTGAATCCAAAGATGAAAGACGGCAACTAGTGCAAGAATGAAAATCCAGGTATGGCTCTTTAAATTTACTGTAAAATTTCTTTTTGTGATTAGGGCAAAAGCTAATAGAAGAAAAGAGGCAAGTATTAGTCTGAGAATAATAATTGTAACGGGCTCAATTTCCTGAAGTGCTATTTTAGTAGCCGCAAAAGAAGCCCCCCAAAAAATAACCGCGAGCAAAATCAGCGCATAATAGTAAGCTTTTTTTCTACTCACGTTGTAAACTACTTAGATTTTTTAGTTTTTATCGCAGAAGAAAAACTTTCGAGATCATACCTAATTTCCTTATCGGGCATATTGACTTTTACAATTTCAACTTCAGCATCTCCAAAAAATTTTGTTGCAAGTGTATCGTGGTAATCTGAAAAAATAACAACTCTTTTTATTCCTGCTGCTATAAGTGCTTTTGCACAGGTTGTGCACGGCATATTTGTTACATATCCAGTGGCGCCCTTTACATTTACACCGTGTGTAGTAGCTTGTACAAGAGCGTTTATTTCTGCGTGATTAGTTCGCACACAATGGTTATCTACAATCAAGCAGCCAACATCGTCACAGTGCGGTTGCCCGGGAAGTGAACCGTTGTAACCTGTTGCAAGCACGAACCTGTCTTTAACAAGGACACATCCACAATGCATCCTCGGGCATGTTGCTCTTTCCGATGCAAGCATGGCAAGCTTTAAAAAATATTTATCCCAAGAAGGTCTGTTGTTATTTCCCATCTATATAATCTTTAAGAGTATTTGAGAATAGAAATTTATTAAACCGAAAGTTAAATTATTTCGGAAGTATTACAAGCAGTTATGCGAAATGTTGTAAAAACGAATTCGAATTAAATCTATCAGTGATGAATTCCTTCGTTAATCAAAAGCTCTTTAATATATAGCTTTGCGGCATCATTGGCTGTGGTTTTAAAGGTTATAAAAACTTCTTTCCCTTCTTCCTTAAATGATTGCAGTTCTATTCTGTCCATACCCCTTGATATAATTGCATTGCAGTCATTTAATGCAGAATGTGGGTTTTTATATAGTGATACATCAGCCTTTTGGGGTCGAAGAGCTTTTCTGTATTCATAGCCATTGATGTGTGATTCATTAATCTCGTAAACCAAATAGCCTTTAGTTTTTAAGAACGGCGATTTAATTGTAATACCGTCGTTCGATTCAATTGCAATCTTCATGTCATGTTCTCTCCTTTAATTTAGTGATTATTGTGTGCTATATTCTGCCCCCGGAGTATGTGACCGATCTTCTTACTTTTGGTCTGGATTTTTTTGCAAATCTTTTGTGCCTTGCTGATCTGTGAATTTTAATGCTTTTACAAGAAGGACAACTAGGGGGCACTTTTTCTGAAGGATCAATTTCCCAATAATATCCGCAATCCTTACATTTAATTTTTTTCTTTACCATATGAATTTCTCCATTACTATTTTATAATAACTAATGGCTTTTGTCTCTTCAGAATGGGAAAGAACTTTAACTTAGCTGTGTCTAATGATTATTCTAAAATAAGTTGGGTGTTTTCAAAGCCTAAGCTTAATACAATATTATAAAAATATTTGTCAATGTCAATATTAGAGAGTAGTGCTATTTAATGCTGGCAATTATTTGAGATTAGAAATTAGTCCGGAAAGTGATGTTAAGGTGCTCTAGATCATTTCGGAAAGAAGTTCCTGTCTTGGATTAGCAATAACAATTTTATTTACTAAAAGCCCTTTTTCAGAAACAACGTGTGCGCCTGCCTCAACAGCACTTGTAACAGCAGCAACATCTCCTGTAACACTAAAGAATGCTTTCCCACCAAGAGCCATAGCTAATCTTAGCTCAACAAGCTGTACTTTTGATGATTTAACTGCTGCATCAGCTGCTTCAATAAGTGAGGCTACTGAATATGATTCGACGATTCCAAGTGATTCAAGCACTTGAATATTGTTGTGACCGGCAATAGCGGGAAAAATTGCAGGATGAACATTTGGAATTACAAATTGATCTATCACACCAAAGCCGATTGTGCTTACTGCATTATCAACTGCAGAAGTAACAGCAGCAACATCTCCTGCAATCAATGTCATATATTTTCCTGAGCAGATCGTTCTCGAAATCATAAGTTCAACTTCGGAAGTTTTAAGCATTAAATCTGCTGCCTGAATTCCGGAAGCAATGCTTCCCATTTCAATTAACCCGATTGAATTTTTTACAAACATTTAAACTCCTTTTAAGATTCGATCAAAATAAAATCTTCGGTTACTTCTTTTATTTTTCCACTGATTGATGCATGAACGTTTGCGCCCAGTTCGCCATCAGAAATTTTTCCAATCATTTGTTCTGCTTCAATACTTTCACCCTTTTTTATATTTGCTTTTGCTTTGGTTCCAATATGCTGCTGAAGAGGAATTCTTACTTTTTTTACTGGAATCTTTTCTGAATTATAAGGTGCTTCGACATCATAATCCTGCAGTTTAAGTTTCATAATTAATTGCTTAAGCGGAACACTTCTTCCATCTTTTATGGGGTGAACTTTAACTGGTTTTTGTTGTACAAACTTAATTCCCGCTTCACCCATCTCTGCTTTTGCTTTATCGCAGGCTTCTTTAGGATAAAGATCTTCGGGACAGGCGTAAAGTGTACACAATCCGCAGGAACAGCAAAGTTCAGCCATTTGGTTCCAGACAGCTGCGCCTGTTTTAGTAAACCCTAACGAGCGCATAACTTTATGCGGTTCAACCTGGTAGCCAAGTAAATACCGTGGGCAGAATTCTGTGCAGTAGCTACACTGGTCGCAAGCAGATTTACCAATGCGATGCCAATTTTGTTCAGGCTGGTTTTTTCTTTTAATTAAATAATGATCTTTTGGCAAAACAATCAATCCAGCAGAGGTTTTTGTTATAACTTCATCAAGATTAAAAGTTAAATGTCCCATCATTACACCGCCGACAAAAATTCCAAACTCTTTTGTTTTCATTCCTCCGGCGTGTTCAATTACATCATTAAAGCTTGTGCCTATTGGAACAAAAAATGAAGAGGGTTTCTTAACTGCCCCGGCAACACAAATAAATTTTTGGGTTACTGGTTTATCCTTCTCTGCAAGCGCAATATTATAAAGAGTTTCCACATTACTTACTACGCATCCGATATCAAGCGGAAGTCCTGCTGGCGGAATCAGTCTGCCGGTTGCTTCATACACAAGCTCGTATTCATCTCCAGAGGGGTAAAAATCACTAAGTTTGGTTAATTCTGTTTTCCCATTCGAGCAATTTTCAATTGCGGAAATCACTTTAGCGTTTTTCTCTTTTACTCCAAAGAATCCTTTTTTAGCAGAAGTGCTTTTAATTAAAAGCCCCAATCCCTTGTTAATTTCTTTTGCAAAGTGAAGCATCAACTCATAATCTTTATGAATTAGTGGTTCGCACTCTGCGCCGTTTGCAAGTACAAACTCAACTTCAGACTTTGCTTTTATGTGTGCCGGAAACCCGGCGCCGCCTGCACCAACAATCCCAGCTTTAAATATTTTTTCTGAAAGTGACATAAATTATTTTTTTAAGAATTAGAAAGAATGATTTCTTTCAAAGCATCAATCCACATGGGGTGATCGTTCAGACTTTCTACAAGCTGAACCTTTTCCCCGCCGTGATTTTCAAACAATTGCTGATATTCTGTGCCAATTTCTACTATTGTTTCAAGGCAATCGGCGACAAATGCAGGACTGAAAACTAAAAGTTTCTTTGCCCCCTTTTTTGCCTGCTCAATTAAAACTTTATCTGCAAATGGTTCAAGCCACTTTTTGTCTAATCGTGATTGGAAGCAAACAGTATAATTTTCAGATTTAAGTTTAAGTTTTTCAGATATCAATCTTGTTGTGGCATAGCAAGTAGCTTTATAGCAGTACTGGTTGGTTTCATTTATTTCCGTTTCGCAGCTATGCTCTTCGCAGAGTGTTCCATCTTTGTAAACTTTGTCAACCTGTCTTATTGGGAGTCCGTGGTAACTGAACAAAATATGATCGTATTCATCCAGGTTATATTTTTTTACCTGTTCAATTGCTGTGTTGATATAATTTTCGTTCTCATAAAACTGGTTAATAAACTTTATTTCAGGAATAATCCACCACTTGCCGATAATTTTCATCGCTTTTTCAATAATGGATCCAGTCGTTGCAGATGCATACTGTGGAAACAATGGGACAATGATAATTTTCTCTAAGTCTTTTTCATACATCTTTGCAAGCACATCATCCATCGAAGGATTTTGATACCGCATTGCAAGCTTTACATCGAAATCATCACCTAAAGCTATCTGCAATTTTTCTTTAACCGATTCTCCATAATAAAGAATTGGCGAACCCTCTTTGCCGCCAGACAGTCCGTTATTTGTCCAGAGCTCTTTATAAATTTTTGCTGATTTGGGTGCGCGAAAAGGAACGATTATTAAATTAACCAAAAGAAATCTGGCAAAAGCAGGAATGTCAATTACACGCGGATCGTTTAAAAATTCAAAAAGATATTTTCTTACATCCTTAACTGAAGGGCTGTCCGGCGTGCCCAGATTTACAAGTAAAACGCCTGTTTTATTCATACTATTTTCTAAACTAAAATAATTAATCAACACTATTTTTAGTGATGAGGTTCTAATTTAGCCAAATTTAATTTTAACTCCATTTCTAATTAGTTTTAGTTTCAGAGATAGAGTTGTAGTCCTTCCTGCCCCAGCAGAATACACTTAAAAGAAACCAAGGTTTAATCTCTCTTTTTAGCTGAACTAGTGCTACCATAATTATTTAACTTTTCTTACTAATTTTCAATCTCTTAATTTGTAAACACTAAAAAACATATTCTTGATAAATAATCCCATATATTGTATAGTTGTCTAAAAAGAACTTGATTTATTAGAATTTCAACATTGAAGTGTGTAATATAATTTAAATATAGTCGTAGATGTCTGTTTTTCAAGAATATAAATCATCTCTAAAAATAATTGCGGCAGAGGAATTCTTTGATCTTATACTGTTTCGTCCGTTGGCTTTTGTATTTGTTAAAGGAGTATCTTCAACACGTATAACACCAAATCAACTTACGTTCATTTCTATCTTATTTTTTCTGGCAGCGGGAATATGTATATCAACAGGCTTAATTGGGGCTGTTTTTGCAGCTGGATTATTAATTGGTATCGGCAATGTTTTAGACTGCGCTGACGGTCAGCTTGCAAGAGTTAAGAAGGCAGGTTCTGAGTATGGGAGAATATTAGACGGTATAGGCGATTATGTTTCAGCTATTGCCCTATTTATAGGTGTCGGTATTTGGGGAAGCAGCCATTCATACGATCCACTTTTTTGGTGGGTGGTTGTATTTGCTGCAGGTGTGACTTATGGCTGGCAAGCTTCACTTGTAGATTACTACCGCAACGAGTTTATTATGTATGCTGAGGGCAAACAAGAATTCACTTTAGACGAAATTAAGAGATCCAAAGATAGCCTTAGAAAAATTAAAGGTGTAAAAGGAAAAAGATTTAATAGATTTATTCTTTCCTCCTACATCATTTACTCAACTCTTCAGACCAACATTCAACCAAAGCGGCTAAAATTAGATATGAGCTTATCTGAGCAATATGTAAAAAATAATTCATTCATTCTTCGTCTATGGTGTTTTAACGGTACCGCCACACCAAAATTTCTTTCTATTGTTTGTTGCTTCTTTAATAGGTTGGATCTTTTTATCATATATGTTCTTGTTTTCGGAACTTTGTGGTCATTATTTCTTTTGGTATTACAAAAAAAGTAGAGAAAAAAATACTGATGCGTACCATATGATAATAGCTTTTGTTGCCGGATGCTTTATCGGATTTTTCATTGCAATTCCACCAGGACCCGCGAGCATGGCAATGATAGCGCGGGGACTTGAACATGGCTTTAAATATGGGATCATGGTCGGATTTGGTGCCGCATTAAGCGAGGCTTGCTATGCTGCAATTGGTTTTTTTGGAATTGAACTTATTAATACTACTGGAGTAGAGTATGCCTTGCGAATTATTGGAATAATTTTGGTGCTTACATTGGGTGTTCGTTTCACTTTCTATGCACAATCCTATAGCTATACTAAACAAGTGAATCTGAAAAAGGTGCAGAAGAGAAAATCATTTATTATGGGATTTATGATATCGATTGCTACTCCAACTATAGGCGCTGGTTATATTATTGTTGCAAACCTTGTTCATTCCTATGAAATTTACGAATCTTCAAATCTCAATAATATGATGGCTACTTTGGGTGCCGGTATAGGAGCAACTGCGTGGATGAGCATTCTTATGATCCTTACCTCAAAGGTAAAACGTGCTGTCAACTCTAAAATATTAAATAGACTAGTAATGGGATCAGGAATTCTATTATTGCTTTTCTCTTTATATATGATAGTTTCCATTATTATAGATATTTCTTGAGGTTGGAGAGAGAATTTTTTCGTATCAGATTATATTTTGGAATCAATAATTCCTATTGGGGGTAATTATTTGTTTTTATTTCTTAGTAGTTTTGAATATAGAAATACATTTTTCGGGGTATTATTTTTAAGAGTTATCCGGAATGTTTCAATCTCGCGAGAGAGAGTTAATGGAATACAATTTTCACAAATTTTATGAACAGATTATATTAAATATAACCACCAGATTGAACTAAAGTTATTGTATTTATTAATTGTACTATTGCATTTTAAAGATCTTTTTGAATAGGAATTAAAGTGGTTGATAAGAAAACAAATCAATTGAAAAATATTTTACAAAGTTCCAATTTAGAGTTTCTTATGGAGGCTCACAACGGTTTATCAGCAAAAATTGTTGAGGAAGCTGGATTCAAGGGTATATGGGCCAGCGGATTGTCAATGAGCGCTTCAATTGGTGTGCGTGATAATAATGAAGCAAGCTGGACACAAATTCTTGAAATTGTAGAATTTATGAGCGATGCCACGACAATTCCAATTTTAATTGACGGTGATACCGGATACGGGAATTTTAACAATATGCGTCGTCTTGTAAAAAAACTTGAGCAGCGAAACATAGCAGGAGTTTGTATCGAGGACAAATTGTTCCCCAAAACGAACAGCTTTATTCGTGGTGATCAGCAACCACTTGCTGATATAGAAGAGTTTTGCGGAAAAATAAAAGCCGGAAAAGACAGCCAGTGCGATGATAACTTTTGCATTATTGCCCGCGTTGAAGCTTTCATTGCTGGCTGGGGATTACATGAAACATTGGAACGCGCAAGTGCATATTACAAAGCAGGAGCAGATGCAGTTCTAATTCATAGTAAAAAATCCAGACCGGATGAGATTATTGCATTTATGAAAGAATGGGGGAATAGGTGTCCAGTTGTTATTGTACCTACTAAATATTATTCAACCCCCACTCAAGTATTTAAAGACCTTAAAATCAGCACTGTTATTTGGGCAAATCATCTTATGAGATCTGCCCTAAGCGCAATGCAGAAGACTGTTGCAAAAATTTATGAGGCACAATCCATTATAGAAGTTGAAGATACTATAGCGCCTATTGTTGAGGTTTTCAGATTGCAAAATGACCATGAATTACAAGAAGCTGAGAAGCTATATTTAAAATCATCTGAAACTAAAGGGATTCAAGCAATTATATTGGCAGCGTCGCGTGGATTGGAACTCGGCGAACTGACTGAAAACATACCTAAGGCAATGTTAAAAATAAATGATAAACCCCTGATAGAAAAAATGCTGGATATGTTTTACGAGCGCGGTATAAAAAATATTTCAATAATCCGGGGGTATAAAAAAGAAACAATCAATTTTCCAAACATTGCCTACTTTGATAGCGATAACTACGCTTCAACAGATGAACTGGTTTCTCTCAATCTTGCAAAAGATAAAATTAAAGGTAATTGTATTATTTCTTATGGTGATATTCTTTATAGAAAGCATGTGCTGAATGATTTAATGGAGGAAGATGGAGATATAGTTATTGTTGTCGATACAAATGCCCAAAGAAGAACATATGTAACCAGGAGCGATTTTGTCACTTGTTCCAGACCTTATACAAAAGAGTATGATGAATCACCTGTTTTTTTACAATCAATTGAGTTTAAGGAATTAATACCCGGAGAAAAAATTGATGGTGAATGGATTGGTGTTATGAAGTCAACTGAAATTGGTTCAGAGGCTATCGCTGCTTCACTGAGCGCGTTATCTAACCATCCGGAATTTAAAAACATGAAGATAACGGATCTCTTATCCGATTTAATTGCAAAAGGAATTAAAATTAAGGTCATATATATTAATGGTCATTGGTTGGATATTGATAATTTGAAAGACCTTCCATTAAGCTCTAAGTACTAATATAAGTTCAGCTGTTGAAAGTGGATTATGATAAAAGCAAATGAATTTCTTGATCTGTGTTTAAAACTGGGATTTAATTTTTTTACAGGAACCCCGTGCTCTTATTTAAAGCCGCTAATCAACTATGTTATTGATCACAAAGAATTTAATTTTGTCGATGCAACAAATGAAGGAGATGCCGTTGCTATAGCAAGCGGGGTTACCATTGCAGGAGGGCGGAGTGTTGTAATGTTTCAAAATTCCGGCTTGGGTAATGCGGTAAATCCATTAACCTCTTTAGCATACATTTTTCGAGTACCTCTTCTAATTATTGTTACTCATCGCGGAGAACCGGGAGGAGAAAAAGATGAACCACAGCACGAATTGATGGGCAATATTACGATAGAAATGCTCGAAACTATGCAGATTAGTTGGGCTCATTTTCCAAATAACATTAAAGAAGTTGAAATTGTATTAAATAAAGCAGATAAGTATTTAAAACAAGAAAGTAAGCCCTTTGCTTTAGTCATGAGTAAAAAAAATGTTGAAAGCTATACTCTTCAATCATCAAAAGAGAAACATTCATTTCATTCTGAATTTAAACAAGAAGAACATTTTACGGTTCCATACAATCAAAGGCATACACGCAGCGAAGCTCTTAAAATCATTAATAAAGTTACAGGAAAAGATGCAGCAATTATAGCAACAACGGGTTACACAGGTCGTGAATTATATGAAATCGAGGATCGAGAAAACCAGCTATATATGGTTGGCTCCATGGGCTGTGCCTTGCCACTTGGATTCGGAATGGCAATCACTAAACCTAAGTTAAAAATATATGTTATAGATGGAGATGGTGCATTATTGATGCGAACAGGCACGATGGCAACCGTTGGTGCCCATCAACCTGAAAATTTAATCCACATTTTACTTGATAATGAAGTACATGAATCTACGGGTGGTCAAGGCACTGTGTCGGGTGGAGTATCGTTCTCAACAATTGCCAGTGGTTTTGGATATAAACATACATTCTCAACGGATAGCTTGGATGCGTTTGAAGATTTATTAAGCTCAGCTTCGTCTAAAGGTGGGCCAACATTTATTCATTTCAAAATTAAAAAAGGTACATCAGGAAAACTTGGAAGACCTGTTATCACACCAATACAGGTTAAGGAAAGATTGATTAAGTATCTTAATAAATATTAAACAGAGTACTAACATTATGAATCATGTGCGGCAAGCTGTAATTTTGGCTGCAGGTATGGGCTCACGCCTTAAGGGAGTCATTGAAGAGAAACCTAAAGGATTCTTACAGCTGGGGAATAAACCCATCATCGAAGAATCTATTGCCAAACTAATTGGCTTTGGTATTACCAAGATTGTTATTGTAACTGGATACAGCTCTGAATATTACGAAAGGCTTAAAAAGAAATATCCATTCGTTAGAACAATAAAAAACCAGCGCTTTGAAAATACCGGAAGCATGTTCTCCCTTTCCATTGTTAAGGATTTAATAGATAGTAATTTTTTACTTTTAGAATCTGATCTGATATATGAGCACAATGCCTTGCAAGTATTAAATAACTCAAAATTTAATGATTGCATACTTTTATCCGGAAGGACTAGCTCTGGCGATGAAGTTTATGCTGGAATCAAGGAAAATAGGATTGTTAACTTATCAAAGAATCTTGGTGAAATAAAGACATTGGGGGGAGAATTGGTGGGTATCTCAAAAATATCTTACGATTTATATCAAGCTATGATCAATCATGCAGAAAAACAATTTAGAAAAAATCAACAATATCAATACGAAGATTGTTTGACGGATGTAAGTAAAATGAAAGAAATTAACTATGAGTTTGTTGAAGATTTAGCGTGGATTGAAATTGATGATAAAAATCATTTTAAGAGGGCTGTGGAAAAAATATATCCGCTGGTTCAAAAGAGAGATGCTGAATTTATTATATCAAAAAAAATCAGTCGAAATGTATTGCTGAATCCGGGTCCGGCCACTACAACTGATACTGTTAAACATGCAATGGTTGTTGAGGATATTTGCCCGAGAGAAAAAGAATTTGGTGAACTTGTGGAAAGTATTAGAAAAGATCTTGTGCGAATTGTAAACGGAAAAGATTTGTTCGAGGCCGTGCTTTTTGCCAGCTCGGGAACAGGGGCGATAGAGGCATGCCTTACTTCTGTAGTTCCGGACAACAAATCAGTATTGATTATTAATAATGGTGCTTATGGTGAACGGATGCAGCAAATTTGTAAAAATTTCGAAGTGAATCGCATCGATTACAATATTGAATGGGGGGATCCGGTTGATCTAAGGACTATTGAATCTATTCTGAGTAAGCACAAAGGTAAGATATCCCACCTAGCATTTGTCCATCACGAAACTACTGTCGGGATTTTAAATTCCCTAGAACTGATTTCCAAACTCGCGTTAAAATACAACATTGAAATAATAGTTGATGCAATGTCCTCATTTGCTGGCATTCCCATCGATGTGAATGAATCAAATATTCATTATCTCATCTCATCTGCGAATAAATGTATTCAGGGAATGGCTGGTATCAGTTTTGTCATATGTAATATAGATTCCTTAAAAAAAACGAAAGATTACAGAAGGCGGAGTTTTTATTTCAACCTATATGATAATTACACATTTTTTTCAGAGCATAATCAAATGCAGTTCACACCGCCGGTGCAAGTTTTATATGCACTCCGTCAGGCTATTAGTGAATACTTCATTGAAACAGAAGAAGGCAGGACAAATCGTTATACAGAATTGTATGAAGTATTAAAAAACGGACTTGAAAAACTAGGATTTAAGTTTCTGGTTGACGATAGATTTCATGCAAAAATTTTAACTTCGATTATCGAGCCGGATGACGATAATTATAATTTTACAGAAATGCATGATTACCTCTATAAACGCGGCTTCACGATTTACCCTGGTAAAGGTGCAAAGCAAAATACTTTTCGTCTTGCAAACATGGGCGAAATTTATAAGGAAGATATTGTCAGATTCCTCAATTGTTTGGAAACCTATAAAAAACTGAAGGCCATTAAGCTATAAGTCTACAACTCATTTCCCCCGATTTCAAAACTGAAATATTAGCATAAGGCACCATTAAAATGCCTATAAACTATATAGGTTATGCCTTTAATGAAAGTGGGTTTATCACTAATATGCAATGACCTTGATGCACAAATGTGAACATATGTTTGGTGGATAATTTTTCACCTTCCATTAGACATAAATAGTGTCCCCGAATACTTCTCAACTGAAAAACTTCTAGAAGAAGTTACTATGCCGGGAACAAAGTATTATAGAATAATTTATTACAGCGATCCTTACATAAGGAGAAACACATATATTTTTTTTAAATAGAAACACTTGATGACGTGTATGAACTCAATCACTTCGCCACCAATGTTGAGATCCCTAAGGCCACGGAAGGACATATAATTGCTGAAAGACAGTTGATGCGTACTTATACTCGTTAAGGCGAATTTTATTCCTGTTTCTTTAATACATACTTTTAATTTTTGTCATATTTGTTACAATTACTTTTTGTCTACCTGATTTATATTGTCGGGTCGAATTCTCAAATTTTATAGAAATTACATCGATTAAATCGGTATCATTAGTTACAAAACAAAGGACGTTAATATTAATGAAGAAAATCTTAGTCGCTAATTACAATATACTTGAAGAGAATAATCCCACTTATGCTTTGGCAAGTAAAACCGATCTCGTAATTATAAAATATAAAGATACCGTTTCCGTTCTTTATGGTAGATGCTTGCATCGCGGAGCTTTAATGTCAGACGGCTATATTGAAGGACAAAATATTATATGTGGAATGCACAATTGGGATTACAGAATAGATACAGGAATAAGCGAGTATAACAACGAAGAAAAACTTCACAAGTTTACATCCATTGTGGAAGATGGTAAAGTCTATGTTGACGAAGATGAAATAAAAGAGTTTGAGAGAAAATATCCTCCAGCAATTAATCGCGAAGAGTATTTAGGGCTTTATCAATCAACTCATCCAACTCCGGAAGAGGATAAAACTGGTGAAATTCAACAATTGGCAAAACATGGTTTAACCAAGGTCGGTCATCATGGTCCGGTCGCAGCAATGGGGGTAGGAAGAAACATCCTCCCCAAATGGGATGATATACAAATCCTACCGGCACAGCTTGCAAACCTGCCTCATCTGGAAGATGTTGATGTTGGAACAAATGTCGTTATTGGTAAATCGGCACAAAGGCCTCTTGAGTTGAAAATTCCTTTATTTGTTTCTGATATGAGCTTTGGTGCGCTATCCGAAGAAGCAAAAGTATCGCTCGCTAGGGGTGCAGAACTTGCAGGAACCGGCATATGCTCCGGCGAAGGCGGGATGCTGCCCGAAGAACAGGCAGAAAACAGCCGCTATTTTTACGAATTAGCCTCTGCAAAATTTGGTTTTAAAATGGAGTTGCTTAATAAAGCTCAGGCATTTCACTTTAAGGGCGGGCAGGGTGCGAAAACAGGTACGGGTGGTCATCTGCCTGGCAACAAAAATAAAGGAAAGATAAGTAAAGTAAGAGAAATTCCCGAGGGGGAATCAGCAATTTCTCCCCCTAGATTTACAGATATAACAAGTGTTAAGGACTTTAAAGCATTTACTAAAGAAGTAAGGGAATTCACAGGTGGTATCCCTGTTGGCTTTAAACTCTCAGCAAACCATATTGAAGAAGATATAGATGCTGCGTTAGAAATCGGCGTTGATTATATAATTATCGATGGAAGAGGTGGTGCAACGGGTGCTGCACCTTTACTTTTCCGTGATAATATATCCGTGCCCACTATTCCTGCTCTGGCAAGGGCCAGAAATCATCTCAATAAATGTAATGCTGAAAAGGTAACACTGATAATAACTGGCGGACTACGAACCGCCCCGGATTTTATTAAAGCCCTTGCACTTGGTGCTGATGCTATTGCAGTTTCAAACTCTGCTTTGCAAGCAATTGGCTGTCAGGCTATGAGGGCTTGTCACACAAACAATTGTCCTGTTGGAATAGCAACACAAAAAGAAAGCTTAAGAAGTAGATTAGATATTGATTTGTCAGCAAAAAGACTCCAAAACTTTTTTAATGCTACAGTAGAGCTTTTGCAAGTTATGGCTCGCGCATGTGGGCATGACCATTTGAATCAGTTTAATATAAATGATATTACAACTTTTGATAGAGAAATGGCTTATCTTACAGGAATAAAGTATGGGGGTGTCTCTTCCATTTAAATTATCGGATAAAATGGTTTATAACTTATTTGCTATGTGTCTTCTGCATTACATCTCATACTTGTACTTTTTCTTAAAATTCCTTTAAATGCTTTAAAGAATCAGATGAAATCATTAATGATATTTGTTATAATGGTAATAGTAGTTTTAACTCCTGAAATAATGTTGTCACAAGGACACTTGTCGAAAATCTTAAAAACATATCCCAACTGGAAAACCAACTTTGATAAAAAAATAATTGATCTGCGTGAACTTATTCCTGGCGGACCACCTAAAGACGGTATTCCTGCTATATTCAAACCGAATTATGAAAATCAAGCGGATGCAAGTATATGGTTGGATGATAAAGAGCCTGTAATTGCAGTCGAAATAAATAATGAGGCACGTGCTTATCCGCTTTCAATTTTAATCTGGCACGAAATAGCAAACGATCTGTTAGGAAGCGCACCTATTGTGGTAACATTTTGTCCTCTTTGTTACAGCGCTCTCGTTTACGACAGAAGAATTTTAGGAATGCAACCGTACTTTGGCGTTTCAGGATTACTGCGTAACTCAGATCTTGTTATGTACGATAACGTATCGGAGAGCTTCTGGCAGCAGTTCACGGGAGAAGCAATTGTTGGTGAAATGGTGGGAAACAAGCTATCACAGATACCTTCGCAGATAATTTCATTCAGACAATTTAAAGATGCATACCCTAACGGATCAATCCTTTCTAAAGAAACCGGCCATCAGAAAGAGTACGGTAAAAATCCTTATGTGGGCTATGATGATATAAACCAGAAGCCGTTTCTTTTTAAGGGTGATTTAGATGAACGCCTTCCCCCAAATGAAAAAGTTATAGCAGTAAAAGATGAAAACAACTATAAGGCGTATCCATATTCAATTACGTCCGTGAAAAAAGCAATTAACGATAAAATTGGAACTACAAATATCGTGGTATTTCACGGTGATGGAGCAGTTAGTGCATTAGACAAAAATATAATTTCAGAATCAAAAGAAGTTGGATCTACGGGCGTATTTAATCCTATGGTTGATAAGAAGATATTAACATTCAAATATAAGGGGGGGTTTTTTATAGACAATGAAACCGGAAGCAAATGGAATATTGCCGGTATAGCAGTTAGTGGACAGCTCAAAGGAAAACAGCTACAAAGAATTCCACATGGCGATTACTTTGCTTTTGCCTGGTTTGCTTTTATGCCTGACACAGAGGTTTATAAAGGAAATTGATGCTAATTGTTAATCAGTTAGACTGAATATTTTAATGTGCACTCCTATCATTAGAACTGAACACTTAATGAACTAAAAACATCACGCTCAACCAATCCACGCCACTCAAACTTTCTAAACACCGTTCTTCACCAAAACTAAACATGGCATTTCTGTTGAGTATGCTGCCTCAGTTTTTCATCAACACAAAAAGAGAGAAAATAAAATGAAGTCTTTACTGGTAACTTTACTCGTTGGGTTAATGCTAATATCTGCAATGGGGCAGGAAGCAACAGAAGAAACCCGTGTTACTATAAATCCGGAAACGGGGGACACAACATTTACAGCATCACTTATAATTTCTGAAACGCAAGATATAACTCCTCGCAATTCTGTGCTGATTATTAATCCGCTTAAGTTTTTACTATTCTATAACTTATCCTATTTTCACAAAGTTAATGAGCAGGTAGCTGTTGGTGGTGGGTTTCAGATTCCGACAATTTCGGGTATAAATGGTTTCGGCGCAAATGCAGAAGTACGTATCTATCCAAGCGGAAACAACCTTAGAGGATTTTACGTCGCACCAAATATTTCTTTCAATCATATTTCTAGCAATGATGGTACTACTTCACCTTTTTCAATCGGTGCTTTGGTTGGATGGCAGTGGTTCCCCGGCGATCAGTTTGCAATAGGATTTGGAATAGGGCTGGATTACTACATTGGATCTGTTGAAGAAAACAATGGTGATCTGGAACGATACAGTGGCACTGTTCCAGCTATACGATTTGATATTGGTTACGCATGGTAAATTAGGCAAGCTGTTGTTATGGCGGGTTTAGAGCCCGCCATTTTTATGTATTAAAGGTTTTCTTTTTAAAGACAAAACCATATTCTGCAAGTTCTTCAACAAATGGCTTATACAAATACGGAAGTGTGGGCGGCATCTGCACACCGGTTTCCTTTATCACACCATCAAAAATATATTTTGTTGCAATTGCGGGAGGTAAGCCAACCGCTTTTGCCATAGCTGAATCACCATCTGGTTTTCCATCAGCTACCATTGTTACGGTTCTGTGTTCCTTTTTACCACCAGGAAACTCAGCAAGTATATCAACGTGAATAATCGTCATATCTGTTTCGCTCGGCGCATAGTTTAGTTTCTTTAAAAGTAGTTCTATAAAAACATCCAGCTTCGATCCATTTTCTAATTTTATTGCTTCGGTTTCAAATAAGCCAAGCCATTTTAACCGCATCATTATATCGGATAAATGATCCACGCCTAAAAATTTTACAAATTCAACTTCTAGCTTTTCAGTTGGACTAGTATTTATCAGCATTGCAGCAAAATCGCGAAATGTTTTTCCGTTCCAATCAAGTTTATCATTATCATTTAAGAGATCGAGCTTCCAAAAATTCCTCATGTTATTGCAGTAGCCGGAAAATCTTAACAAGCCCCTATAGAAAGTAACATCATCAGGCAAGTCGTACGGTTTTACATATTTAGTTACATCCTTATTTGCGTATGCTTCAAATGTGCCGAGGTCTTTAATATCAACCATTTTAAAGTTTTCAAAAAGCTTATCGCCATCTATTGGTATCGGTTTTCCTTTATCTAACCATTTTGCAGAAACCTGTGCTGCAAGAAAAACTCCTTTCGGCTCCCATGAAAATTTATAGCCCATGGGATTGTTGTTGTATTTAAATGACGGTAAGCCGGAACCATAGGAGTTAATTGCTATAATTTTACCATTATCTGCTTTAATGTCATCTAAAAGCATTTGTGTTGCAAAATGATCCATTCCTGGATCTTCACCAAGCTCGTTTAGAATTATTATTCCTCTTTCTTTTGCTTCTGCGTGAAGTTCTTTTATTGGGGGAATTTCGTAAGAGGTTGAAACCATACTTATCTGATGCTTTAAACAAAGTTTTGCTACCATTACATGGTACGCTTTGGGAATCATATTTATAACAATATCATGCTCTGCAATAAGCTTATCCAGTTTTTCTTCTTCATTACTTGCCCAGGCAACGGCTTTAGCTTTTTCTCTTCCGGCAATTATTTTTTCTGCTTTTGAAACTGTCCGTGCAGCCATTGTAACATTGTAGCCGCATTTTCCGGTTAAGTAATCAACAATCGGTTTGGTGACATGTCCGGCTCCGAGTATTAAGGCTTTTTTCATTTTTTATTCCTTCAAATCGCTTACTATTTCTAATATTTTAAATGCTAATATATAAATTTCGTGGTTCTAATATGACTAACTTAATTACTCAATAATTGCTAATTTTCCCACCATTAATTTTATCAATTGGAAATTGAAATGAAGAAACTTACTAATACGTTAATAAAAGATCTCATCGTTGTTTTTTATCTATCCGCTCTTGCTTTTTCTCAAACGGTAAATGTAAAAATAATTGAAACAAGCGACGTGCACGGTGCAATTGTGCCCTATGATTTGATTAAAGACACCACTACTTCAAGTTCACTTGCTCAGGTACATACATTTGCAAACTATTTAAGATGGCAAAAGGATACTGAAGTTATTTTGCTTGACAATGGAGATCTTTTACAAGGGGACCCGATGTCTTACTTTTACAATTATGAAGATACAAACAGCACTCACATTTTTGCGGAAGCAATGAACATTATGAAATATGATGCTGCTACAATTGGCAATCATGATATTGAGACTGGTCATCCTGTTTATGATGAGTTCAAAAAGCAGATAAATTTTCCCTGGCTTGCGGCAAATGCAATCAACACAAAAACAAACAAACCTTATTTTGAGCCTTACGCAATAATAGAACGCAAAGGATTAAAGATTGCTGTGCTTGGATTGATTACCCCTGCTATTCCAAACTGGCTTCCAAGCATTTTATGGCAAGGAATCCGTTTCGATGATATGGTTGAAACTGCTGCAAAGTGGGTTCCGATAATTAAAGACAAAGAAACACCAGATCTAATTGTTGGCCTTTTTCACGCTGGTATTGATCACAGATACAATAATGAAGAAGGTGAAATTTATAAAAACGAAAATGCATCACAGCTTGTTGCAGAAAAGGTTCCAGGCTTTGATATTGTGTTTGTCGGGCATGATCATTCGGGCTGGAATTTTAAAACCAAGAATACCGCGGGTGATAGTGTTCTGATTTTGGGTGCCCGATCACGAGCAAAAACAGTGGCGGTTGCAAACATTTCTTTTGAATTTAATAAAAATACTGATAGTTGGAAAATTAAATCCACTTCGGGGGAAATTGTGGAAATTAAAAATTATAAGCCTGATGATATGTTTATGAGCAAGCTTTTGATCCCATTAAACATAGTAAAGAATTATGTTACGCTGCCGCTAGGACAAATAACAAAAACTGTTTCATCAAAAGAATCTTTACTTGGACCATCTGGTTTTGTAGATTTGATTCATACAGCACAACTTGAAATTACAAATGCAGAAGTATCTTTTGTATCACCGCTTTCTTTCAATGCAACGATAGACAGCGGGTGGATAAAAGTGCGTGATATGTTCAAGCTATATCACTACGAAAACTTTTTATATACAATGGAACTAACAGGAGAGGAGATAAAAAATTATTTAGAATATTCATATGGAAGCTGGTTCAATCAAATGGAAGATGAAAACGATCATCTTCTAAAATTTAAGCTTGATGAAAATGATGAAATAAAATATTCGGCGCGGTATAATTCTCCCGAATTAGATGAAAGGCATTACAACTATTCTTCTGCTGCGGGGATTAACTATACTGTTGATGTTTCTAAACCTGTTGGCGAAAGAGTTTCAATAACTTCTTTGAGCAGTGGTGAGGTTTTTGAGTTAGAAAAAACCTATGCTATTGCAATTAACTCTTACCGGGGAAATGGTGGTGGCGGACATTTAATCCATGGTGCAGGAATTCCAAAAGAAGAATTATCAAAGAGAATTATCAGCTCAACCGAAAAAGATCTTCGCTTTCATTTGATGAAATGGATAAAAGAAAAGAAATCAATAATGCCTGCCAAAATTGGCAATTGGAAAATAGTTCCGGAAGATTGGTGGCAAAAAGGAAAAGAAAAAGATTATAATTTGATATTCGGCAAAGAAGAAAAAATGATTGAAAGCAGCTCGCTCGAATTACAAAACGAATAATTCAAGGATAGCAGAATGAAAACAGACAAAAGCAAAAGCCTTTTTGAAGAGGCCAAAAAATATATTCCCGGTGGAGTAAATTCTCCTGTACGTGCATTTAAATCTGTTGGCGGGGATCCATTGTTCATTACAAAAGGAGAGGGCTCAAAATTTTGGGATTCAGATGGAAATGAATACATAGAGTACATTGGCAGCTGGGGCCCACATTTGTTCGGACATAATCCAATCTTTATTAAAGAAGCCTTATCAAAGGCATTAGAAAACGGAACCAGCTTCGGCGCACCCACCAAGATGGAAGTGAAAATGGCGCAGATTATCAATGAGCTTGTACCTTCTGTTGAAAAAGTTAGGATGGTAAACAGCGGAACGGAAGCAACAATGAGTGCCGTGCGTGCTGCCAGGGGCTATACAGGAAGAGAAAAGTTTATAAAGTTTGAGGGTTGCTATCACGGACACGCAGATTATTTTCTAATTAAAGCAGGCTCCGGTGCACTAACTCTGGGTGTTCCAACATCGCCTGGCGTAACAAAAGGAAACGCTGCTGATACTCTGCTCGCTGATTATAATGATATAAAATCAGTTAAAAAATTACTGTCTGCAAACAAAAATGAAATTGCAGCGATTATTATCGAACCTATCGCGGGCAATATGGGTGTAATAAAAGTAAAAGATAAATTTATTAATGAGCTACGAGGGATCTGCAATGAAGAAAATATTGTTTTGATTTTTGATGAAGTGATGAGCGGCTTCCGTGTTGCGGCGGGTGGCGCACAAGAAATCATTGGGATTATGCCCGATCTGACAGCATTCGGAAAAATAATCGGGGGTGGTTTGCCTGTTGGTGCATTTGGCGGAAAGACAGAGATAATGGATAATATTGCCCCAAGCGGACCGGTTTATCAAGCCGGAACTCTGAGCGGGAACCCGCTCGCCATGGCTGCCGGATATGCTGCACTAAAACATATTAAAGATAACCCAAGTATTTACAAAGAGCTTGAAGAAGAATCTTCCTATCTTGAAAGGGGTTTTAAAGATAATTTAATCAGCGTCGGGAAAAATTATGCAATGAACCGCGTTGGATCAATGATGTGTATGTTTTTTACAGAAGAGCCTGTTGATGATTTTAACTCAGCTGTAAAATCCGACACGGAAATGTACGGCAAATACTTTCACGAAATGTTAAAACGAGGAATTTATCTCGCACCGGCACAGTTCGAAGCGTTGTTTGTTTCAACTACACACAAAAAAGATGATTTGGATAAAACCATAAAGGCACACAAAGAAGCACTTGATGCAATAATGTAGATTCGGGAAGTGAGTTTGTATAATTAACTGGTTGACTGCAAGCATGAGCGTGCGGATTACTTGCTAATTAATTATGTTTTCCCTTCTGTAATTTCCATCTGTTACTTCTCTGGCTGCTAAGAATGCAAGTCTGACCAGGCTTTCGTATAAATTTGGATTTAATGTTTTGGGAGTGTCTGTTGGTTGATGAAGATGATCATAGCTGAATTTAGACACAAAATAAAGACAAGGAATTCCAACTTCGTGAAAGGGTGTTGCATCAGCACCGCCCCCGCTCCAGGTTTTGCTTACCATTAAACCTGAATTCTCTTCATCAATTTTATTTACAATATTCCACAACTCAGGTGCACTTTTGCCGTTTCCAATTTGGATGCTGTCGCCGTATCCAACACAATCAAGATTGAACATTGCAGTTACATTTTCAGGCTTAACATTCAAATTTTTTACAAAGTGCTCTGAGCCGAATAAGCCTTGCTCTTCACTTGCAAATAGGACAAAAAGAATACTACGTTTAGGTTTTAAATTGCTCAATTGAAATGCTTCTGCAATTTCCAATAATCCTGCGGAACCGGAAGCATTATCGTTTGCACCGGGAAATAATAACCCTGCTTGTGAGCCAACGTGATCGAGATGCGCACCAATAATTAAGTATTCATGTTTTAGTTGCGGATCACTGCCTTCAATCATTCCAATTATATTCATTGTCTTGGCATTCTTTTCGTAGTTGGCATTTACTTTGATTTCTGCTTTATTAAGTGTTACAAATGAAAAGGGTTCTTGTGTTTTCTCAATCCGTTCCTGGCATATCTCAATTGTGTAACCGGTAGAACCTATAAAATCATTTGCGGCTTTGGACGAGATGTGTAACTGCGGAAAATCTTCAAGCTGCTCTCCTTCTCCATGCGCAACACTGCCGAATAAAACTCGAGACCGGTTATCATTCGGCACTGTAACAAAAAATATCCCCTTTGCACCGTGTTCAAATGCTACTCTAGATTTTTCTCTTGGTGAGCCATTTATCCAATTTTCATCGTTCATTTTCCATTTAGGATTTTGTTTAAAGACGATCACTATTTTATCAGTAACGTTTATGTTTTCATATTCATCAAAGCCTAAATCAGGTCTTGATATTCCATAACCGCAAAAAGCGACGGGTAGCGTAAAATCCGCAGAGCCGGTAAATCCCCTAAAGACAAAATCTTTGCCTATCACATAGGTGTGTTTTTCTTCCGACAGAAAATTAACAACTGCCGGCGTATCAATTTTATTGTATTCAACATTGAGATATTGGAAGTAATTATCTTCTCCGGCCGGTTTCAAACCAAGCTCTGCGAATTTATTCGCAGAAAAATTAGCAGCGTTGTTATAGCCCTCGCTGCCGGAAAGCCTGCCATCAAATTCTTTTGACGCGAGTATTTCAACTGTGTTTAACAGGTCTTCACGTTTTATGCTTTCTAATCCCGCACTAACCGGCTGAGGAAAAACAATAATGCAAAAAGTAAAAACGAGAGTAACTGTAATAAAAATTGTTTTTGAAATTATCATATCAATTCTGATTTTATTTTTTGTTATATCCTAAAAATAAAAAAGGGACAAATGTCCCTTTAGAGAATTACTCTGCTATTATTACTCTGCAGGCTCTTCATCGGTAACCACTTTAGCAATATCTGCAATTGTGTCGCCATCTTTAAGCCTGATTACTCTAACGCCCTGAGTCGCTCTGCCCATCACACGAATATCTTTAACGCTTTGTCTTATAACCATGCCCTTTGTAGAAATAATTACCAATTCGTCGGAATCAACAACTTCCATCATTGCAATCATCTTTCCAACTTTACTGCTTGCTCTTACCGTTATAACACCTTTTCCGCCGCGTCGGGTAATTCTGTAATCATTTATATCAGATCGTTTTCCAAATCCTTTTTCTGTTACAACAAGTATTGTGCTTTGCCGTTTTATTACAAGAAGACCGACCACCTTGTCATCCTTACCAAGCCTGACGCCTCTAACACCGGTCGCCGTTCTTCCCATATTGCGAACATCTTTTTCATTAAAGCGCACAGCGAAACCGTTGCGTGTACCAATGACAATATCGTTACTTCCGTTTGTCATCTTTACTTCAATAAGTCTGTCTCTTTTTTTAAGACTAATGGCTTGTATTCCGTTTTTGCGCACGTTGCCGTAAGCAGCCAGCACGGTTTTTTTAACCGTACCCTGCTCGGTTGCCATTATTAAATATTGATCATCGCGGAACTCTTTTACAGTTACAAAAGCTGTTATCAATTCATCTTTTTCTTTGCGCAAAAGATTTAGGATAGATCTTCCTCTTGCGGCCCTTCCGCCTTCCGGAATCTCGTGAACTTTTAACCAGTATACTTTTCCTTTATCTGTAAAGAACAAAATATACTGATGCGTTGATGCCACAAACATATGTTCGATAAAATCATCCTCTTTAGTTCCGGCGCCCGTAACACCCTTTCCGCCTCTGCCTTGCTTTCTATAGCCGCTTACGGGAAATCTTTTTATAAATCCATTGTGCGAAATTGTTACAACAACATCTTCCTCAGCAATAATATCTTCAAGTGAAAAATCTTCGTAGTCATATACTATTTCTGTTCTTCTTTCATCTGCATATTTTTTCTTAACATCTTTTATCTCTTCAGTTATAATAAGATTTCTTTTTTCTTCACTTTTAAGAATGCCCTTTAACTTCTCAATAAGCTTAATAGTTTCTTTGTATTCATCTTCTATTTTTTGTCTTTCGAGTCCAGTTAAACGCTGCAGACGCATATCCAAGATTGCTTTTGCCTGGATTTCACTTAACTTGAATTTCTTCATCAAGTTTGCTTTTGCAGTTTCAACATCTTTAGATTTTTTAATTGTCTGAATAACAGCATCAATATTATCAAGCGCAATTATATAGCCCTCTAAAATATGTGCGCGTTTCTCTGCAGCATCCAGTTCAAATTTTGTTCTTCTAACAAGCACATCCATCCTGTGAGCCAGAAAGTGTTGCAGCATTTCCTTTAGATTCAGGACTTTTGGTATTCCGTTTACCAGCGCCAGCATAATAACGCCAAATGTAGTTTGCATTTGTGTGTGAACAAAAAGCTGGTTTAAAACTACCGCTGGCTGTGCATCTCTTTTTAGTTCGATAACGACTCTCAATCCGTCTCTATCGGATTCATCGCGTATGTTGCTTATATCATTTATCTTTCCCGAGCGAACCAGATCGGCAATTTTTTCTATAAGATTTGCTTTGTTAACCTGATACGGCAATTCGGTAACTACAATATGTTCTCTACTATTCTTTTGAGTTTCTACGTTTGCTCTTGCTCTAACTATAAGCCTTCCTCTTCCTGTGAGATAGGCGCTTTTAACCCCTGCATAACCATAAATTATTCCAGCAGTTGGGAAATCGGGTGCGGTTATGTTCTTCATCAGCTTTTCAATTGTTACCTTTGGATTTTTTATCAGTGTAATCAATCCATCGGCAACTTCGCCTAAATTATGAGGGGGAATATTTGTTGCCATTCCAACTGCGATGCCGCTTGCACCATTTATTAAAAGGTTCGGAAGATAAGACGGCATTACGGTTGGTTCCTGAAGAGAGTCATCAAAATTTGGAACAAAGTCAACTGTATTCTTATCTAAATCGCGAAGCATTTCTTCTGATATCCTCGCAAGTCTTGCCTCTGTGTAACGCATTGCAGCGGGAGAATCGCCATCTACTGAACCAAAGTTTCCCTGCCCATCAACAAGCGGATATCGAAGTGAAAAATCCTGTACCATTCTAACCATGCTATCATAAACCGCAGTATCTCCGTGCGGATGGTATTTACCTAAGACTTCACCGACTATTCTTGCAGATTTTTTATACGGTTTGCTATGAGACATTCCAAGTTCATGCATACCAAACAAAACACGCCTGTGAACAGGTTTTAATCCATCTCTAACGTCCGGAAGTGCACGCGCAACTATTACGGACATCGCATAGTCTATGTAAGAGGATTTCATTTCCTCTTCAAGTGTAATGGGTACTATTTTTTCAAATATTGTTGCCATGGTTTTTTGTTTCTTATATTGCCATAAAATTAAACGTCTAAGTTTGCATATTTAGCATGCTTTTCTATGAAATTTTTTCTGGGTTCTACATCATCACCCATCAAAGTTTCAAAAATTTTATCTGCACTTGCAGCACTCTCCAGGGTTACCTGCAGAACTGTTCTTGTTTCAGGATTCATCGTTGTTTCCCAAAGCTGTTCGGGATTCATTTCACCCAATCCCTTATAACGAGAGATGTTAACGCCTTTTAAATCTTTATTTTCTTTGGCTTCAGATTTCTTTTTTTTCGTATCGCTCTTGCCATTAACTTTTAATCGCTTTAAAATCTTGTTTCTCTCATCTTCATCATAGGCATAAAATTCTTCTTTCCCCTTTTTTATTTTATACAACGGTGGTTGAGCTATATAAACCTTACCTGCTGTTATAAGTTCCTTCATGTGTCTATATAAAAAGGTAAGAAGTAACGTTCTTATGTGGCTACCATCCACGTCGGCATCCGTCATTAAAATTATTTTGCCGTAACGCGATTCCTTTTCACTAAACTCTGCCCCAAGTCCAGCACCAATAGCAGATATGATAGCTCTTATTTCATTGTTTTCAAGAATTCTATTCATCTTTGCTTTTTCGACATTAAGAATTTTACCCCTAAGCGGAAGGATGGCCTGAAATTTTCTGTCTCTACCCTGTTTCGCAGACCCTCCTGCAGAATCACCCTCGACAATATAAATTTCGCAGTGCTCAGGATCTGTAATACTACAATCGGCAAGCTTGCCAGGAAGGTTGAGATTATCAAGAGCATTTTTTCTTCTTGAAAGATCTCTGGCTTTTCGTGCAGCTTCTCGCGCCTCGGCTGCCCTCATACATTTCTCAATAACTTTTTTGCCTATGGAAGGATTTTCTTCCAGATATTCTGCTATTTTTTCCCCAACCAAAGTTTCAACTGCTGATTTAGTTTCGCTGTTACCTAGTTTTGTCTTTGTCTGACCTTCAAATTGCGGCTCTGCAACTTTAACTGAAATAACGGCGGTAAGACCTTCTCTAAAATCATCGCCAGTAAGAGAAATTTTTCCTTCTTTTATAAGCTTGTTTTTGTAAGCATAATTATTCAATGTTCTTGTAAGCGAGGTTTTAAAGCCAACTAAATGTGTTCCGCCCTCGTGGGTATTAATATTGTTTACGTATGAGAATATGTTTTCTGCATAACTGTCTGTGTATTGAAAAGCAACCTCGATCGGTGTGTTATCTTTTTCTCCTTCAATATAAATTGTTTTATGAAGGGGTTGTCTTGATGCATCAAGATATTTAACAAATTCAATCAGCCCGCCTTTAAAGTGAAAAGTTTCTTCCTCACCGCCGTTGCGTGTGTCTTTAATTTTTATTGTGATGTTTTTATTAAGGTAAGCAAGCTCTCTCATTCTTTCGGCAAGTGTATCAAATCTAAATTCAGTGGTTTTGAAAATTTCTTTATCGGGCATAAATGTGACGGTGGTTCCGCTTTCTCCCCGTTTTGCTTTACCTATTTCTTTAACAGGTTTAAGCGGCAATCCCCTTTTATATTCCTGAAAATATGTTTTGCCGTTTCTTTTAACCTCTACTTTAAGCCATTCAGATAATGCATTTACAACTGAAACCCCGACACCATGCAAACCCCCGGAAACTTTGTATGAAGATTTATCAAATTTTCCGCCAGCGTGAAGAACTGTCATTACAACTTCTAACGCAGACCTTTTTTCTACCGGATGAATATCAACCGGAATTCCTCTTCCATTATCTTCAATAGTTGACGAACCGTCTTTATTAATTGTAACTTTTATTTTATCACAATAACCAACAAGTGCTTCATCAATGCTGTTATCTACAACCTCATTTATAAGATGATGAAGTCCGCGCGCACTCACATCACCAATGTACATTGCCGGTCTTTTGCGAACTGCTTCCAGGCCCTTGAGTACGTTTATACTTCTGGCGCTATATTCTTTTGATGTTTTTGTCTTTGCTTTTGCTTTTGCCATTTCTTTAACCGCTAAATCTTATTTGATTGATTCTTTCTTCGTTATAAAATTTGTTTATTTTTTCAATTAATTCTGTTTCTTTAAATTTTAGTTCGTTTCGCCAAGAAGGAATTTCTACTTTCAGCAACAATGTTTTTTTAACCACTTTTTGGGGCTGAGCGATCTTTTTGAAGTCTGGAAAAATGTTGTAGAAATCCAAAACAACATCTGACTGTTTTACAATTTCTCTAAGCTTATTAAATGAATGTTCCCGCCGAAATACATCGCCAATACTTTTAAATCCATCAGGCATAGGCTATTTTGCTGTCTTCATTTAGTTTAATAACTCTATCTTTTTCACCAGCTTTTAGAAAAGAAATATTTCCAAAATCAGTAAGGGTAATAAATGCCTGTCCACCTATATCGCTTAAGTATTCACTTACTTTTTTTGCCCGTTGAGCATCCAATTCGCCAAAAACATCATCCAGCAAGAAAATGGGGGTATTGCCGGAAACATCTTTTATATAAAAAAATTCTGCAAATCTCAATACTGTTTGAAATGTTTTGTGCTGCCCCTGTGATCCAAATTCACGCAGATTTATATTATTTATTTCAAAAATAAAATCATCTCTGTGCGGACCAACAAGGTTTGCTGCTCTTCTGATTTCATCAACTTTATATTCGCTCAACATATCCTTAAAAGTTTTGCTAATATTATCACTTTTCGTTCCTCCTAAATACAAATATGTAATACCAGGTGACTCCATTTTTCCCATTATCTTATTATAAGATTCTGCCACATAAGAATTAAATCCTTTTAAAAAATCCACACGATGATTAATTATCTGCTCGCCGGCAGACATTAATTTTTGATTCCAGGCTTCAAGCTCCATTTCACTATCAGCAAAATCACCTTCTCTAATTCTCATTAGAAGTGCAGAGCGGTGTCTTAAAATTTTTTGATATTCTAAAAGAACATCAAGATACGTTCTGCTCGATTGCGAAATAACAGAATCAATAAATTTTCTTCTCTCAGCAGGTGAACCTTGAGTAACAGCATGATCAGAAGGAGAAAGCATTACTACCGGAAACTTTCCAATAACTGATGATGCTTTAAATATTTGTTTTTCATTTAAATAGTATTGCTTTTTTCCGCTGGCTACCGAATATATCACGGTAGCACTATCTTTTGTTAATCCTTCAAGTGTGCCATTAATTTCAAATATGTCTTCATCAAACTTTACTACATTTGCATCGGATTTTGAACAACAGCTTTTAGTAGTGCAAAGGTAGTATATAGATTCAAGAATTGTTGTTTTACCAAGCCCGTTGCCTCCAACTATATAATTAAGTCCACCAGCAAAATTTATTTCTGTATCTGTGTGTTTTCTAACGTTTCTAAGACTTATGGAGGTTAAACTCATTATTAAGAGTTAAGCCGCACGGGCATAAGAAGCAGCATAATTTCTTCGCCTTCCAAAACATCTTCCGGTTCAATGATACATGCTTTGGTAGGCGAGTGAAGTTTAAACATTACCTCATCATCATCTAGGTGAGTTAATATATCGTTCACATACTGAGTATTAAAACCAATGTCCATCGAGTCGCCTTTGTATTCACAAGTTAAATTTTCAACACCACTCGATCCTAAATCAATATCCTCAGAGGAAACTGTTAAGCTGTCTTTTGAAATTGAAAATTTAACCTGCTTCGATCCCGATGAAGAAAAGAGCATCATTCTTTTAATGGTTGAAATTAGCTCAGCTCTGTTAACCTTTAATAAATTTTCATTTTCAAGCGGAATTACACTGTTGTATGCAGGATACTTCTCACCAATCAGCCGGGAAATAAATTCAATATCAGCAATGTTGAATAGTATATTTGACTTACCGAGATAAATTTTAACATCTGTTTCGCCTAAAAGTTTTGTTAAAACCGCTATGGCTCTTTCAGGAACAATGTAATGCTCTTCGCTTCCTGTTTTTATATTTTTATTTATAAATCTTACAAGCCTGTGTCCATCTGTAGTAACAAACTTTAATCCATCCGGAGTAAATTCAAGCAGCGTTCCTGTCATTGCTGGTCGCATATCCTCCTTACTCATAGCAAAAGAAGTTTGATCAATGGCTTTCTTCATATCTTTGCCGTTAATCAAGATCTCTTTTGTCATCGAAACTGAAGGTATTTCTGGAAAATCTTCTGAGGGAGAATAGCTAATAAAGTAAGTTCCTTTATCAGTAGTAAGTTTTAATTTAGAATTGCTCTCAAAACTGAAATTTATCTGTGTGTCCTCAAGCGATCTGATAACTTCGTATATCAAACGTGCGGGAACCACAATGCTTAAATCTTCTGAAGCTGCAACATTAATAGATGATCTTAAAGATACTTCTAAATCGGTTGCACAAACGTTAAGCTGTCCATCTTTCAATTCAAACAAGAAATTCTCTAAAATGGGCATTGGAGTTCTAACCGGAACAGCAGGAATGACCCTTGATAGAAGCTTTTCTAGTATTTTACTGTTTACTTTAAAATCCATAAAATTCTCTCCAATTAAAGCACAGAAAAATACTAAAATCGAGAGCGAATAACAATAAAATTGAAGCCTGGAATGGGTCGTAAAACTGTTAAATTTCAGCTACCCTCACCTTAAAAAAACTACTTAATTATTCTTGAATTTTTAAGGACCAATTGGGTTTGGATCTATTTCAGTCATGTCATCAGATGAAGTTACCGATGTAAAAAGGGTATAGCTGTTATCAATAAATGTACTTGTATAAACTACAAGAATTTTCGTTCCTGCATCAATTTCTAATTCGCCTGCTGCTTCACCTTCAGTTGAGGAACCCGAAGCACCGCTGGGAATTTCATAAATTGTTTCATAGTCATAAGTACCTTTTGGTAATTCTTTTAATTCAACTGTTTCTCCAGTTCTAACCTGTATTAAGCTAGCTCTAAAATTCAAGAAAACATCATTGGAAGCAAGATTTTGAATTTTTAATGAGTTATCAACCGTAGAGGAACAGCTTGTAAATAAAAAGAAAGAGGTAACGACAGCTAAAAATAATATAGTTATTTTTTTCATAGTAATACTCTAAGTTGTTGTTTATCATTTCTTTGCTCCAGAATTGAACAAAAAATAGACCAACTTTTTCGTATTTCCTATTGCAATTGTTTTAATTTTATCAAGAAATCAATACAATTATATAATTATTACTATATATTTTTTACTTAATTATAGTAATAATTACAATGTTTATATGTTGGTTACTTTATAACTGAATCTCTAAATATACTTACAGGTTAAAATCATTAACATACATTGTGGAAAACATCTAAATAAAATGGCACTTAAAATTTTCATGTTAGTTAGTGTGAATAATCAACATTTTATTTTTAATTGATTAACATCTTACTAACATGTTAATAGAAATTTTTTCGAGGGATGTATTCATAAATGTAAAAAGAAAAGAACAGAAATCAAGAAGAGAATTCAATCTGGCTTTTTAGGGTATCAATTATATTTGTTAAGGATTCATCGCTACTTTTTGCATTTTCAATTGAATTGCATGCATGAATAACAGTTGAATGATCTCTACCTCCAAAATGAAGCCCTATTGTTTTAAGTGAAGATTTAGTTAGTTGTTTCGAAAGGTACATTGCAAGTTGTCGTGCTAAAACTATTTCTTTCTTTCTGGTTTTATCACGTATCTTATTTTCGGCTACACCAAGAAAGTCACAAACATTATTAGTAATAGACTCAATTGTTATGTTATTTATTTTTCTTTCAGTTGCAATTTCTTTAACAGTTTGTTTAGCAAGTTCAAAGGTTAATTCTTTTGAATTTAAAGATGCACTAGCTAACAGTTTAATTAAGCAGCCTTCAAGTTCTCTAATGTTGGATGTAATATTTGTTGCAATGTACTCAAGAATTTCATTCGATACTTTCATTCCATAGGCTTCGGCTTTGTTTTTCAGGATTGCTATTCTGGTTTCCCATTCAGGCGGCTGAATATCAGCCGTTAACCCCCACTGAAATCTTGAAATAAGTCTTTCATCTAAGCCTTTTAGCTCTTTTGGAGGCTTATCGCTCGAAAGAATTATTTGTTTTTTCGATTGATGAAGTGTATTGAATATATGGAAGAACAGATCTTGTGTTTTTTCTTTTCCAATTAAAAACTGAATGTCATCAATTATTAAAACATCCATCCCACGGTAAAAGCTGGAGAATTCGTTTACGCGGTTGGATTGAATGGACTCAACAAATTCCACTGTAAAACTATCCGAAGAAAGATAGATAACTTTTTTATCAGGATACTTTTTTAAAATCTCATTTCCAACGGCTTGAATCAAGTGGGTCTTTCCTAAACCCACACCACCGTAAACAAAAAAAGGATTAAAAGAGGTTCCGCCAGGATTGTCGCTAATTGCACCTGCAGCTGCTCGTGCAAGCTGATTGCCTTCACCTTTAATAAAATTGTTAAATGTATACCTGGAATTTAAATTGGATTCTATAGTTTGTTTTTGCTTCTTCTCAGGAATAACTTGTGATTGATTGTTTAATCTTGACTCTAAAGGCTCTGCCTTGGGTAGATCTTCTGAGATTACATACGTTAGTTTAGCATTGTTACCCAAAACATCTTTAATTGTACTAGAAATTAGGTCATTGAAGTGTTCCTCAATCCACTCCCAAAAAAACTGACTGGGAATTTGAACCCGCAAAGTCGAGTCCTGAAGTTCAATTGGCTTTATTGGTAAAAACCATGTGTTGTACGTCATTTGTGAAACGTGTTCTTTAATTTTGAGAAGGCAGTTTTTCCACGCTAAAGTAGGGTCTGCGACTGCTGTTTCTTTTGTTAATTCAGAATTTGCCACAAAACTTATCCACAGATTAAAAAAATTGTTAATTGTAATATATGTTTATAAGGCATTATTAATAAAAGAATTAAGGAAAAGAAACACACAACTTATTAACATCAAGGGGGTCACGATAAACCATTGAAATTAAATGGATTAGGGGCTTTAACTAAAAACATCTTCACAATTTTGAGTTAAATGCCACTTAAATGAAACCAAACAAATTTGTGAAACATTTTCACGACGAATCATTGTTAACAAGTTATCCACACATTATTAGATGCCCTACCTTACTTTGAAAATAACTACTACGGCATTATAGAGCAAATTAATTTTGTACTTTTTTATTATTTATTTTTTACAGAAATCATTTCTTGATAATGAGGGGCTAAGGGAGTAAATTTGTTTTCTTTTTTTTGGAAAATTGGAGCAATTATGAAAAGAACATATCAGCCGAGTAATAGGAAAAGAAAGAACAAGCATGGCTTTAGAGAAAGAATGAAATCGAAAAGCGGAAGAAAAACTATTTCGAGGCGACGCAGCAAAGGTCGCAAGAAACTTTCGGTTAGTAGCGAGTTTTAAACTTTGCTGCTTAAAACCGATAATAAGCATAAAAGAAAATTAAAAAGCAAAAAAGCAATTGAGGAAATTTTTAATTCAGGCAAAGTTGTTTATTCTCCTGATAAAAAGTACAGAGCACATTATTTACTGCACAGCAATACAGATGAGTTTGGAGTAAAATTTTCTGTAGCAGTTTCAAAAAAAGCAGGTAACGCAGTTTGGCGCAACAGGGTTAAAAGATTGATCAGAGAAACAAACCGTTTATGCAATAAAGAGTTAAATGATTGCTGTCTTCAAAATAAAGTGGAACTTAAAATAGTTTTTGCAACAAATAAGATAAATGAAAAAAACAGCAGGAAAATATCACTTACTGATACACAACCACCCATTGAAGAAATCTTAAAGAGGATAAAAAGCGGGATAACTTCATCTTAGTGTGTTATAATATTAAACTATAAAATGATTTTATACAAAAACAGCTTTACAAATAAATTGATAAAGATTGGCGTAATTAGTGGATAGAAATACGATAATAGCATTTGTACTTATTGGGGCTATTTTAGTGATATGGCTTTATTTAAACACTCCCGAAACCACCGAAACAAAACAAACCACTAGCACAGACAGCACAACAGTTCTTCAAGCAGATACCGTAAAAACAAGTATAGAGGACAATGAAATACTTGAAAAGCTGGAGAAAACCACAGCTACAGAGCAACCGCAGGACTCAGTTGAACAGTTGGGAATATTCTCTGAGAATATAGAGAGTTCCAGCAGGATTATTACTATTGAAACCGATCTTGCAATTTACGAGCTGAGCACGCTTGGCGGAAACTTCCACAAAGTTTACTTAAAGGAATTTAATAATTGGTATTCTGCGGGTGAAAGTGATAATGGGAGTTACTACAAGAATGCAATTCAATTAATAAATTACTCAGTTGGAAATGCATACGACCTTTCTTTCATCACCACCGATGGAAAAAAAATTGATACTAAAAAATTAAACTTCACTTCAAAACCAGATTCCAAATATATTTTAGGTGAAGATGATTCTCTCGAGATAGAATTTAAGCTCATGCTCGAAGGCGGCAGATCAATTGTAAAAAAATATAAATTCTATTCGGATCTTTATACAATTGAAAGTAACATTGAGCTGATAAATATGAACGGGCTTATCAGTAATAATTCATACGATATTGTTTGGGGTTCGGGAATTAGGTTTGTAGAAGAAAATTCCGTTAACGAAGCAAACTATTCCAATGCAAGCCTTTATTACGGTGATGAAAAAGTAGTGTTCGATGCACCTTCGGACGGTGAAAAATTAGAAGGCGACTTTAACGGACGCGTTGATTGGCTTGCAGTTAGAAACAAATATTTTGCTGCGGTTATGATTCCTTCCGATCCGTCTTCAGTTGAAGGTGCATATCTGGAAGGTAATACTGTACTGCTTTCTAACAGCGGTATGAATGAATTTTATAGCGCAAGTTTAAAAGTTCCATTTAAGGGAACAAACTTGGAAACCAAATCCTTTAGATTATATATGGGTCCGGTAGATTATGATCGCTTGAAAGGAATCGGTTACAATCTGGAAGCCCTAGTTGATTTTGGTTCTTTTTTTGGATTAGAATTTATTGTGCGACCAATTGCTGAGTTTGTGCTTCTTCCACTCTTTAACTTCATTCATCTTTTTATACCCAACTTTGGATTTGTAATTATCATCTTCTCTTTGATAATAAAGATTGTAGTTTATCCACTTACTAAAAAAAGCTACAAATCAATGAAGAAGATGCAATTGCTTCAGCCGAAGATCACAGAGTTAAAAGAAAAGTTTAAAGACGATCCGCAAAAGATGAACAAAGAAACGATGAAGCTTTACAAAACATACGGCGTTAATCCTGCAGGTGGATGCCTGCCGCTACTTCTGCAGATGCCTATTTTTATTGCGCTTTGGGGTTTGTTCCAATCTGCAATTGAATTAAGGCAGCAACCGTTTATTATGTGGATAAAAGATCTCTCAAGACCCGATGTAATTTATGACCTCGGTTTTCAACTTCCGCTTTTTGGGATACAACAGATTAGCGGGCTTGCGCTGCTTATGGGCATAACTACATTTGCACAGCAAAAAATGTCTATTAAAGACCCTAAACAACAGTCGCTTGTTTATATAATGCCGGTTATGCTAACAATTCTTTTTATGACATTTCCATCGGGATTAAACCTGTACTACTTTATGTTTAATGTTCTTTCAATTGCACAGCAATACTATATAAATCACAAGCAAAGCGATGTAGAATTAAAACCTGTTGATAAATCCAAAATGAAAAAAGGTTTTATGTCCCGCTTAATGGAAGCTGCAGATCAACAATCAAAACAGCAGCAAAAGAGACGCAAATAAATATTATTGTACAAAGCACATCATTTTTACTTTCCTTTTAATAAATTTTGTGAGTGATTTTAATTAAACAAATATTATTAGTCTGTTTCGCTGCAATCGGACAGATTGTATTTGCACAAACACTCCGCGAAATTACACTCGAAACAAAGCCAGTCAAAAACCCATTTGGAATTGAAATACAAATTCCCACAGGCGAGCCATTAGTAGGGATTGCTCTAAGCGGAGGTGGTGCGCGCGGCTTTTCGCAGATTGGAGTTTTGAAAGCACTTGAAGATGAAAATATAACCATTGGTGCAATTGCGGGAACAAGTATCGGCAGTATTGTGGGGGGACTATATGCTTCTGGCTATTCGATAAGCGATTTGGATTCAATTGTTAAAAACACAAATTGGGATGGACTACTTTCGCTTTCAGGATCAACGGTAAGACGTGAGCTTTTCATCGATCAGAAAATTGCTGAAGACAGATCAATTTTTACAGTAAGATTAGAAGGATTCAGACCAGTTATTCCAACCTCTTTTAATGAAGGCCTAAAACTTTCAAATTACCTAACCTTGCTTAGTTTAAATGCACCAATCTCCGCAAGGAAAAATTTTGATAGTCTTTTGATTTCTTATCGTGCCGTTTGTACAGACTTAATAAATGGAAAAACAGTAATTTTAAAAAGTGGCCCTATAGGCAAGGTAATGCGCGCAAGCTCCAGCGTTACATTTTTTCTTGCACCCGTTCAAATAGATTCGCTTACACTTGTTGACGGCGGATTAGTTTCAAACATTCCTGTAAGTGCGGTTAAAAACCTATCTCCCGATTTTGTGATCGCTGTAAATACAACAAGTCCCTTAAGAGAGCAAGATGATCTATCTGTGCCCTGGAATATTGCAGACCAAACAGTTAGTATACCAATGAAACAATTGGAAGAAATACAGCTTACAGATGCCGATTTAGTTATTCAGCCAAACCTACAAACATGGTCTGCTGCAAATTTTAGCAGAGCAGATTCAATTATTGACATAGGATACTACAGCACGCTTCCATTTATTGAAGAGTTAAAATCTAGATTGGATTCTTTATTTAAAAACAATTTACAGGACGAAAAGTTTTTTATTAAAAATGTAAAGCTTCCAACTTCCCCAGAAGATTTTGAAATAAAATATCATCAGAAGTATGCAGACCAGGATTCTGTTTCGAGTTATGAAATTAGTGCAGATATGGCAGAAATATTTAAGAGTGGAAACTTTAAATCAATCAAGACCGAAATTGTAGAAGAAAATAATTTTTCAACAATTGATTTTCAGTACGAATTAAATCCTGTTATAAACAGCGTATTTTTGAACATAGACAAAAGTGTATCCGATACAACAGATGCACCTTTTCTTCATAAAATCATAAATGAACTAGGTAAGGGGAAACCATTTAATGGAAAGAAAATCACTGCCACAATAATTAAAATTATAAAGCATTATAAAAAGAAGGGCTTTCTACTCTTTGATTTTGAAAGGTATAGTTTTAGTGAATTGGACGGCACGCTCGAATTAAGTTTCAGAGCAGGTAGAGTTAAAGAAATTATTGTTCATGACGAAGCCACTAAAACAATTGTCAAAAGAGAGCTCAACATTAATGAAGGAGATATTTTTCTTTACAAAGATGTTGAATCTGGCCTGAATAATTTAAGAAGCACAGGTCTTTTTGATGAAACAAATCTGGAAATTAAAAAACTCGATGAAACAAATGCTATTTCAGTAAATGTTTCTGTAAAAAAGAAGATCTCCAGTCTATTAAAAGTTGGATTCTTGGTGGATAATGTATACAATGCTCAGATTGGACTTGATTTACGAGATGTAAATGTTTTCGAGTCAGGAACAGAGCTTGGACTTTTTCTTTTTGGCGGTGCTAGTAACCGCGCATACATACTCGAGCACATTGCACATAGAATTTTAACCAGCAATCTCACCTATAAATTGAGCGCATTTTATAAGTTTAATGATATAAAGGTATATAGTCAGGAGAACTCTCAATCAGGGAAAACATTTCAAAGCAACGAAGTTGGAAAATACCGGCAAATTTTTTACGGAATGTCGCTTTCAATAGGAACGCAACTAGAAAAATTTGGAAGACTGATTTTTACAGGAAAATACCAACTTGATGAAGTAAAAAATAAGCAGGAAGCACCGGCAACCCCGTACAAAACAAAAATAGTCGGCCTAAGAATAAGCGGCACAATTGATAGCCAAAACAAATATCCCTATCCCGAAGACGGTTTATATTTTGATGGATATTACGAAACAGCCCAGAGTTTTTTAGGTGGTGATGAAGGCTATTTGGTTGTCAGTGCAGATTTAAAATATTACTTAACACTTGCATCACACCATGTAATCTCGCCAAGGGTACAAATCGGTTTTGGTGATAAGACACTACCACTAAGCGAACAGTTTCTTTTAGGTGGACAGTACTCTTTTTTTGGTGCACATGAACATGAATACAGGGGCAGGCAAATTTTTCTTGCTTCAATTATGTATCAATATAAATTTCCTTTTAAAATATTTTTTGACACTTACTTTTGGTTCCGTTACGATCTTGGCTCAACATGGATTGTGCAGGAAGAAATAAGATTTAAAGATTTAAAACATGGAATAGGGGGCACACTTGGATTCGATACGCCAATAGGCCCGATGGACTTTTCTATTGGCAGAAGTTTTATAATCAGCAAAGGTTTAAAGGAAGGATCATTTGTTTGGGGAGATGTGCTTTTCTATTTTTCAATCGGGCATGCAGTTAGCTTTTAGCTAATAATAAATCACTGTAAGATTCTGCAATCAAATCCTCCTTTTTAATTTCAAATAATCCTAGATAATAATTACACTGTTCGTTCAGCTTTTCTTTTCCGATTGATCCATCAGAATCAATTGCTTCTATTTCGACAAACGTTCCTAAACCATTAACATTATCTAAGTGAAATTTTACGTTATTAATAAAGTATATTTCTCGTTTTTTATCAACTATGGTAAGGATTCCAAGCGCTTTAGTTAAAACCGCCTTTAAATTAGATTCCAAATTCGGCTTGTATAGAATTACATTTGATTGCTTTGGACCCCTTACATTTTCTCTATTATAATGGATGAGATGATGTTCGATCTTTCCTTCTCTTAGTTTTAGTCGTCCAAATGCAACATTATAGTAAGTATCAATTTGATGATCAACCCCCTTAAAATCTGCGTGCTTAGATTTTAAAAATGCTCTTATTTTTTCCTGATTGTTTGATATTGCTTTTATTTCGATATTGATGTGTGACAAATGGTTGTGCTCTTTATTGGAAGAATTATGCGCCCTTCTTCTCCATCGCCAGCTTATATATCTCCATATATTGTTCCGCAGAATGTTTCCACGAGTAATTTTTTTTCATCCCGTTTTTCTGGATTTTCTCCCAAACATCTTTTTCCCCGAATGTATTTACTGCTCGCTCAACTGATTTGTAAAGAGCGTAGCCGCTGTAATCGTTAAATGAAAATCCATTTCCATCTTTAAAGCCATAATGATTCTGCTCGTCCCAATCTTTTACTGTGTCTGCAAGCCCACCTGTTTTTCGCACAACAGGAACAGTTCCGTATTTCATGCTGTAAATCTGGTTAAGTCCGCAGGGCTCATAATTAGAGGGCATAATAAATATATCTACACCAGCTTCCACTAAATGTGAAAGTTCATTGTTATAACCAATATAAACACCTACTTTTTTTGGTAAACGGTTTGAAAGACTTCTGAACATATTTTCATATTTATCTTCTCCGCTTCCTAAAATTATCCATTGAGCATTCAACTGCATTAAATCAACTAATGCGTCCGCAAAAATATCGTATCCTTTTTGTGTAACCATTCTGGAAACAATTCCAATCAGTGGAACCTTTTCATCAAAAGGCATATTAAAATGCTTAAGCAGGAACTTTTTGTTTTTAATTTTATTGGTTAAATCTTTATGTGAATAATGATACGGGATGTGAATATCAGTTTCGGGATTCCAAACATCGTAATCTGCCCCATTTAAAATTCCGTAAAGATCATCTTTTCGCCATCTAAGCAATCCATCTAAACCTGCACCATGATCAGGTGTTTGAATTTCATGTGCATAAGTGTTGCTGACAGTGTTCACCATATCAGCAAATGAAATCCCTGCTTTCATAAAAGACACACCATCTTCAAATTCAACAGGTCCGCCCGGGTAAAACAAATCTCCCTTAATTTCAGCAGCAAACAAAGACGATTTGGAAAATCTTCCCTGATAGTAAATATTATGAATTGTAAAAAGTGAGGCTGTTTTATTGAACAGATCATCCCAGCTATAATTATCTTTAATATAAAGAGGAATCAATCCTGTCTGCCAATCATTGCAATGAATTACATCCGGCGTCCACTGCATTCTTTGCAGGGTTTCAATTACACCTTTTGAAAACAAAATGAATCGTTCATCTTCATCAAGATCATTCGTATAAATTCTGTGGCGGTGAAAATAGTGCGGGCAGTCAATAAAAATAACTTCAACGTTTGAGTTGGGCAACTTACTTTGATGTACGTGAACCGATCTTATTTTTCCATTTACACTAATCGGCATTTCCCCAATATCCCAATTGAAAGCCAAACCATGTTTGTGCTCATCAATCAAAAAGTATTTTGGAACAAACAGTTTAACTTCGCAGCCGAGATTTTCAAGATCTTTTGGTAAAGCCCCCGCTACGTCCGCCAATCCCCCCGTTTTTGCATAAGGCACACACTCAGTTGATACAAATGCAATTTTCATTTTTGTATTTTTGTTTATGAAACTTGTTAAATAAACCCACAGGCAAAAATATGAATAGTACGATAAACAATCTCGCCTATTTTACCGACGGCGATAAAAACAAAAAGCCGATTGTTTTTGTTCATGGCTTTCCGTTCGATCATTTTATGTGGGATGAACAGGCAAAAGCACTTTGTCGAGATTTCTACTGTGTGCGTTATGATATAAGAGGTCTTGGTGTTTCGCCTTCTGGAGACGGACAGTTTACAATGGAATCATTTGTGGATGATCTTGAATTAATTATGTACGAACTAAATTTAAATAAGCCGGTTCTTTGCGGCCTCTCGATGGGGGGATATATTTCTCTAAGATCAGTTGAAAGAATGCATGATAAATTTGGTGCACTTATTTTATGCGATACAAAAGACTCTGCAGATGATAATGAGGGAAAACTGAAAAGAGCTGCTGCAATTAAGCAAATTAACAGTGGCGGGTTTGAAAATTTTATTGATTCATTTGTGCTTAATTGTTTTGGAGAAGAATATGTTAAAGCAAATAAATCTGGTTACGATGCTGTTGTTAAGCGTTCGAAAAAAAACAATCCAATCGGCGTAAAGGGTTGTGTTCTTGCAATGGCTGGAAGAACAGCTACTACACACAATCTTAGCAAAATTAACCTTCCAACCTTGGTTATTTGTGGAAACGAAGATAAACTTTCCCCGCCAAATGTGATGAAATCTATGGCAGATCAAATTCCAAACTCTAATTTTGTTTTAGTTAAAGATGCAGGACACATGACACCTATTGAGAAGCCAAAGGAAGTCAATGATGCAATCGGAAAATTTCTAGACTCGCTGGAATAACGCAGCCAGATAATTCTTGACGTAATTATCAACCCGTTTTAATCTATACTGCATTATATATCTTGGATGATCTAAGACAACAATAGTTTTAAAAAATTTATACTCTTCATTTATTGGGATAAAAAACTTTGCGTTCTTCTTGCCCAAAACAATTGCTTTGTCTCTTCGAGCCCCAAAACCTATTTGTACCGAAAGCGATTTAACAATATCTGTTTTTAACAGCTCTAATAGACCTTTTTCATCGTAATAATTATAATTTTTACCATCTTTTGTAATAGTAAGCGGATAGAGCGCAGTTAAAAATACTTTTTAAAAGAATTTTTCAGTATTACTAATGCTTTCAATCACCTTATAAATAAAAATGCTGGAAAGCTCTTTCCTTGTACCAAGATCATTTTCTATTCTGCATTTTTCTCTCAACGCAACCGGATCAGTAAATGAAATGCCTGTTAATCCGCCGCCAAACCTCCCGGGATTTATACCAATGACAAATAATCTTTCTCTCTTATCACTATAAAACTTTTTAAAAAATTGTTTTACAATAGTCTTCACTGGAATAGTCTTATACGGATTAATTATGCTTATACCTGCAGGCAATTTTTCAGCTGGAGAAAGACTTGTAAAGTATTTTATCGCTTTATCAGCAAAAGATTTAGTCTTTGCCATAAAACTCAACCGAGTAATCTATAAATTTGCCATTATCATAATTAAACTTTGCACTGAAAAATTTATCATCAAAAAGCCACGGAATAAAAATCTTATCGCCCTCCCAAAGATTAATTTCAGTTAGCTTATCGTTTGGTATCCACTCTAATCTCCCTTCTGGCGAGTCAATTTGCTTGCCAACAAAATCATCGGCCGTAAAAAGAAAAACATACCAATCATCTTTTCCATCGAATAATGGAAATGTAATAAAGCCCCGCATTTTTAATGACTTAACTCTCAAACCGCTCTCCTCTTCTATTTCTCGTATCGCACATTCTTCGGGAGATTCGCCCAGGTTAAATTTTCCACCTAACCCGTTCCACTTACCCTGATGATAGTCATTTTGCTTTTTATTTCTGTAAATCATTAAGGTAGAACTATTTTGCTTGTCTAGCACGTAACAGAGAGTTGCAAGTTTCATATAAATACTATTTTTGTGATTATAAAAATGTTTATGAATTTTTACCCTTGAAGTTTATGGAATTTAAATAAATTGCATGAAAAATTTTGGTTTGGTAAATAAAAATTTAGTATAAATATTTCACACGGCAATTTTGTTAATCCATCTATATAAATAAAATCTTTTGGAGAGTTTTTAATGAAGATACAAGAAGAAATTATATCGTTTTCTAAAGATACGTTTGAATGCGGTAAAACTCTTTTTGAAGAAACCACCTCATTTAAAATTTACGGAGAAGACATTTGCACAATTGAAGCAGCAAAGAAAAGAAAAAGAAAAAATGATGACGATAATGAAGATAATGTTGATGACGACGATTATTATAATAACGATGATGAAGATAAAGATAATCCTTTTGATAAAGAGCCCGGTCAAAACGACTTGTTAGATGAAGATTTTCCACTGGAAGACGAAGATGACTTGTTTGATGATGAAGACGACATTTATAATTAATTACGAATAACCCAAATAAACCTTTCCCCTTAAAATATTCACATAGTCATTAACATTATCCTCTAAAGAGTTCAGGGCTTTACTGTAACCTGCGTTTTTTATTTTATCAATTTTCGCTTCAGTGAAGTATTGATATTTGTCCTTTAAATGTTCAGGCAAATCTATGTATTCGATATTTAGCGGCTCGTTCATTGCTTTAAATAATGCGGCAACTAAATCATTCCATGTTCTTGCTTTGCCGGATCCAACATTATAAATGCCATTATTATTTTTTTTATCTAGAAAATATAACGTCATATCAACAGCATCATTTATATAAATAAAATCGCGCATCTGCTCGCCATCTTTATATTCCGGATTTAATGATTTGAACAGTTTAACTTTCCCGGTATCTCTGACTTGTTCAAAAGCTTTGTGAACAACGCTTCGCATATCATTTTTATGATATTCATTTGGTCCAAACACGTTAAAATATTTCAGCCCAACAATTTTATCTAACAAACCGTTTCTCTTGGCATAAAGATCAAAAAGCTGTTTAGAGTACCCGTACATATTTAATGGTTGCAGTGTTTCAAGCTTGTTTTCTTCATCATTAAAACCTAATGAACCATCTCCATATGTAGCAGCTGAAGAAGCATATATAAATCTTATATCTTTTTTAATTGAATATTTTGCCAGTTCTTTTGTGTATTCGTAATTGTTAAACAGCAGATGATCCGCATCTTTTTCTGTTGTAGATGAATTTGCCCCCATGTGAATGACGGTTTTAATTTTAATTGGCAACTCATCTTCTAAAACAAGAGTTATAAATTCATCTTTGTGTATGAAGTCTTCGAAAGACAAACCAACCAGATTCTTCCACTTTTCATCTTTACCAAGCTCATCAACTATAATTATTTTATTTTCGCCAAGTTGATTTAACCGCCAAACAATAGCGCTACCAATAAATCCTGCGCCGCCAGTTACTACTATCATATTGATTACATCCTATATTTTTAGTACAAAGCAATTTAATTATATTTAAAATCGTTTTAAAGATTGGATTGAATCATTTAAAGGAATATGGCGATTACTTTAGAAGATATTAAGAAATTATTACAAGCAAGGATTCTTGTCCTCGATGGTGCAATGGGTACAATGATCCAGAGCCTGGGATTTAGTGAAGCGGATTTTCGCGGAAAACTACTTAAAGATCATCCCCACGATCTTAAAGGAAACAACGATCTGCTCTCAATCACACAGCCAGAGGCTATAAAAGATATCCATAGAAAATATTTTAATTCCGGTGCAGATATCTGTGAAACAAATACATTTAATGCAACAGCAATTTCACTTGCTGACTATAAAACCGAACAACTTGCTTACGATATAAATTCTGCTTCAGCAAAAATTGCAAAAGAGGTTGCTGAAGAATTTAACAGCAAAAACTTTGAAGTTCCGAAATTAGTAGCTGGAGTATTAGGCCCGACAAATAAAACACTTTCGCTTTCGCCAAATGTAAATGATCCCGGATTCCGCGCGGTT
>JABDPB010000172.1 GCA_013042995.1 Ignavibacteriaceae bacterium
CAGACTGAAGCTAAACCGCAGCCTCCAGCAATTGCTGCTCCGTTTACTGCCGCAATAACAGGTTTAGGAAAGTTGTAGATTGTTAAAAACAGCTCAGCTAATTCACGTGAATCTTTTTCATTTTGAACGGTTGAATAGTTTTTCAAATCATTTAAATATGTTAAATCTGCCCCAGCACAAAAAGCTTTTCCCTCACCGGTAATAATCAATACCTTTACCGATTCATCAATTTCTATTTCTTTAAGTTTTTCCTTTATCTGTACTATCAAATCTGGATGAAGTGCATTCCGTTTTTCTGGACGATTTAGCGCTAAAACCCCAGTACCATTTTTTAGTTCATATTTGATCATTTTCAATTCCATCTTTTAATTAAACCATTTTACAATAAAATAAATTTGCAAATAAGTTGAAATAAATCCCAAAAGAATTCCAGCTAATACCTGCGCAAAATTATGTGCTTTCAATTGAATACGTGACCAACCAACTAAAAAAACAATTAATGAAAATATAAATGCTATCGGTCCAAAAACATACACAGCAGCAGCAAGAGGACCCGCTGCACCCATAGCATGTGCACTGATTTTCCAATGCTTGTTAATAAATATTGTAACTAAAGTATTGGAAATATAACAAAACCAGAAGGCGATTGAAAAAATGTGAACATTAAAATTTATCAAAATGATTAAACCAATAATGTAAAATCCCGTTGAAATTACAAAGGGGGTTGTTCTTTCTTCTTTAACTGATGCATCAAGATCAGCAATTCTTCCTCGCTTTCTGAAAATTACAAAAAGGATTATCTGTGCAGAAAAACCAAATATAAATGCGGTTAGAATTGTTATTATTTTTTGAAGTGAGCCAGTTTCAAGTGTAAACGCAAAAAGCGCAAAAAGAATAATTGTAAAGGATGGTGGAACAAAAAGTGTTGAGATTATTCGTGCAAAACGCTCTGATGAAACTTTCAATTTACACTGTGAGTGTGTGGTTCTTAAGTTCAGACAAATAATTGAGCAGTAGTTCTTCAACTGGTGCGTACTCAACATACATCATCAATTCACTCCGTACTTTGGAAGCATTGTATAAGCTTTTCAAATATCCTGTATAAAACTTTCTGTGTTCCAGTACAGCTCTTTTTTCGCCTTTAACTTCTATCGCCAGATAAAGATGTCTCAGACAAGTTTTGATTCTTAATTCTTCATCGACAACTGTAGTTATTTTTCCAACTGAAAGCAGTTCTTTGGCTTCTTTGAATATCCACGGATTGCCAATTGCCCCTCGTGCAATCATTATTCCATCTGCTCCTGTTTCATCGAATGCATTTTTTACATCTTGTGCAGTTAGAACATTACCGTTTAGAATTACAGGAATATTTACTACCTCTTTTATCTGCGTAATCCAGCTCCAATCTGCTTCGCCTTTATGTCCTGCTTTACGCGTTCTACAGTGAACAGTTAATGCAACTGCACCCGCATCTTCCATTCTTTTTGCAACTTCTAAAATTTGAATGCTCTTTTCATCCCAGCCTAATCTTGTTTTAACTGTAATTGGAAGCGAAGTTGAATCAACTACTGCTTTTACTAGTTGCTGCATATACGGCGGATCTTTTAACAGTGCTGAACCCGCACCACAGCCAACAACATTTTTTACCCAGCAGCCGGCATTTATATCAATTAAATCAGGATTCTCTGCTTCTGCAATTTTTCCAGCACCTACCATTGAATCTATGTTTGCACCGTAGATCTGTATTCCTACTGGTCGTTCTTCTTCAATTATTTTTAATTTTTTATGAGTCTTCTCATTTGCACGAACCAATCCTTCAGAGTTTACAAATTCAGTGTAAACAATATCTGCACCTAATTCCCTGCAAACCAAACGGAAAGAAATATCTGTTACATCTTCCATTGGTGCGAGTAAGATTGCTTTTCTTATTTCTAGGCTATTTATCTTAATCATAAAATGTAACGAACAATTGACCTAAATTTATTGAAAATTTATCCTCTTTGGAATATAAAAAATCGTTGCAATAACGATCAAAAGCATGAATGCTGAGCCTGTTAAAAATGGTAACGGATAGCCAAGAAATTCAAATGCAAATCCACCCCACAATGGACCCAACATTCTGGCAAGTGCAGATAGTGATTGATTAACACCAAGCGTTATACCCTGCTCTGCATCAGAAGCAACTTCTGAAATAAGGCTTAGTAACGTTGGTTGCAGCATTCCTGTTCCCAAAGAGAGAAAAATTCCAACAACAGCAAGCCACAAAAAATTTCCAGCGTAAGGAATGAGCGCAAGTGTAATCATGATTAAAGCGGATCCAATAATCAGAATTTTTTTCTTTCCAAGAAATTTAGTTATCGGTCCAATTAAACCACCTTGCACCATTGCGGAAGAAAGCCCTACAATTCCAAACATATAACCATTTTGAAGGTCTGAAAAACCGTACACTTCAATTCCCAAAAGAGCAAAAGTGCCATAAATATTTGCAAACGAAAAAGTAAGTATAAAAAAGAGTGAAATGAGTATTGCCAGGTTTGGATTTTTAAATGCTTTAACAATAGCATCAATATTAAGAATTTTTCTTTTTGTTTCAACAATTTCAGTTCTGTTTACATTTGATTCTGGTAATAGAATGAGAGTAACTAAAAATGCAAGTAAAGAGAATGCAGCTGCCCCTAAACCAGTTTCCATGTATCCAAACTTTGAAAGGAATCCACCTATCAGGGGACCGAACACAAAACCCAATCCAAATGCAGAACCAATCAGCCCCATACCCTTTGAACGAGTTTCTTTTGTAGTGACATCCGCAATGTAAGCCTGTGCAACAGAGATGCTGCTTCCACCGATTCCAGCTACCACTCGCGAAGCTATCAGGATTAGGTAAGAGGTTGTAAAGGCAAAAATGATATAACCCAACGCATTAATAAAGAGGCAGACTACGATAATTGGTTTTCTTCCGTGTTTATCAGATAGCTTTCCAAGTATCGGGTTGAAAATAAATTGCACAAACGAGTACACAGCAATAGCAATTCCAATTGCAGCTTCATCAACACCGAGCTGTTTTACTGCAAACGCCGGAAGAATCGGAATCAGGATTCCGAATCCTAACAGATCAATAAATACTGTAAGGAAGATTAAAGGAAGAGCGGATTTATTTTTCAATGAATTATCGTTTACGGATAGAAAATTATTAAAAGTGACTAATAAATATACAAATGTTAAAAATGTGGATTAATCAAATAAATCATTTGTTCAGCCATTCAATCCAGGTTTGATGAGCAATTCTTTCGTTTCCATCCTGATCGTACAAGCCTGTATCACGCCAAAGTTTGTTTATATCGTCAGGCGAGCCAATTGCCACCCAAAGTGCATCATAATCGCGCAGTACAAAATTGATAACGAATTTTAAATCGTGTTGCTCTGCTTCATTTAATAGAAGTGTGATATAATTATTTTGTTTCTCAGCTGATCCATCAAATACCAGCGAACCGCCAAGTACTGTAAAATACTCTGCGGGATAACCTGTTTCGGTAATACAGATTGGTTTTGATGAGAGTGAAAAAATTTTGTTGAACATATCATTTGGAAGTGAATCGCATAATAAATTACTAATGAATGGATAAACTGAAACTCCAAAGTAATCTGCAAATGGAAGAACATCGTTTAAAGCCTGCATCATATCTGTGTGATTTGCATCTGTATAACCTTCAACTAAATCCATTCCGGTAAAAGAAACAGAAATCGGGAAAATCGGATCAATTGTTTTAAGCTGCTGGTAAACGTTTGTGTGAAGTTCCAAATATTCATTCCACATTTGCGGACTAAATTTCATTAACAGGTTTACTTCAATTCCAATTAAAAAATAATCGGGATTAAAATATTCCATAATGCGTGTGCAGTAGTTGAAATATGCTTCTTTAACATCCGGATGATTAAAAGAAATAGTATCCCATGGCGGTGGGAGCGGAAGATTACCACTATCAGATTTATAACGTGCTAAAGAATCTCTTAATCCACTCATTGGGGTAACTGAAAGTAGTATTTTACGCGAGGCTGGAGTACGAGACAACCTGAATTGCCATTCAGCCATTACGTTTGGATGGAATTCATCCCCGCTTAAAGCTTCGTTCCATGGAATGCCATCATCAAAATGATGTGAAATGATATCTGCATCAGTTGCCATCTTATCATAAACATAATTTACAGCTTCAGAATTAATATCGTACGGAAAAGGTGTAAATCCTATATAAAAATTTCTTTGTGATGGTTCAGGATCTTTAACAGGATTTTCTTGTTTGCTGCAATTAGTGAGCAGTTGTATCTGGCAGATGCTTAGTATTACTATAAGTAATCTCTTCATCATTTTTAATTGAAATAAGATTGGGTTTTTTGTTGTATTTTGTAATTATTTCTTTCGTATCTTCGAAAGCTTCACGCATTAGGCGTTTATCCTTTTTTGTTAAATAAGAATAAACAGAATCGCTTTCAGAAAGCTGTGATGGTAGAATTATGTACTTTCGCCCATTTTCAGTGTTTCCTTTGAAAACCCATGTAGGTAAATAATTTACATCACTTATAAAAACAGAATCTGTAAACCTGTTTTTTGCAAGTTGAATATTTAGAATAACACCTGCGTCTGAATATCGCCACCTTTGATTAGAAATAAAATTTCCCATCGAGTAAGCTATAAATCCTGAATCAATTTTTGAGTTATTTGATTCAAAAAAATCAAACGGCTGAACTACGTGCGGATGTCCTCCAATAATTATATCTGCTCCAAACAAAATAGTTTTTTGAACAATTTCTTTTTGATAGGCACTTGGCTCACGGTTGTATTCAGGACCATAGTGAAAATGGACCAAAACCATATCAACATTCTTTGAACGGGCTTTTTTAATATCATTTTCAATCTGCTTAACATCAATCAATTTAACGATAAAATCTTTTCCTTTAGGAAACGAAACATCGTTTGTGTGCTCTGTGTAAGCGAGTATTGCAACCTTGATTGAGTTTATCATAAAAATTCTGATTGAATCACTGTCTTCTTGTGAAGTGTAAGTGCCTGTGCGGTGAATTTTATTTTTATTTATTACATCAATCGTTCGCTTAACTCCTCCCCACCCCTGATCTAGTGAATGGTTATTTGCGGTTATAAGTAGATCAAAGCCAGCATCTTTTAAGGCATAAATAAAATCATCAGGAGCATTAAAATAAGGGTAACCACTAAATCCTTTTTTCTTTCCCGCAATTACAGTTTCCAGGTTTCCAATTGTTAAATTTGCTGATTGTAAGTAAGGTTTAACCTCAGAATAAACTCCAGTGAAATCAAATGTATCGGCTCCAACCCTTGCGTAGTTAAATTGAGTTGAATGGCACATCAAATCTCCCACAAAACAAATAGAGGCAGTCAAGAGAGAATCTCTTGCAACCGGCGTTTCTTGCATTTCAACTTTTTCAAATAAGAAGAAAAGATTTTGAAAGGCATTAAAACTAAAAATTATGGATATTGCTAAAATCGTTTTCATAAAAAAATGGGCTGGATCAATTTCTCAATCCAGCCCTCAAAAAGATTAAAAAATTAGGATTACATTTAGCCCTGCTTATCGGCTTTTCTTTGAGCTTTTACATCCTGTACGTCTTTACGAACTTCCTGACAGAGTTTTCTCAATTCGCTTAAGCCTTTTCTAACACGTGTACCAGCAGCAGCTTGACCCTTTTCATAAAATTTATGAAAATCGGTCTCTAATCCTTGAACGAATTGTACTAGTTGATTGAATTTATCCATTTTTTCCCTCCTATGAGTGAATGATTATGTTATTTAGAAACTGAGTATTACCATTAACTAATTCGTTAAAATATTTGGCTTTAAGATTCCAAATTTTCAAGCACTATTTCTGCAATATCTTTTACTGCAACTTCTTCAGATTTTTCAAAATACTTAACACCATCGGTCATCATCGTCATACAAAATGGGCATGCAGAAGCAATTGTATTGGCACCGGTTTCAAGCGCTTCTTTCGTTCTTTCTTCATTTACTCTGCCACCTTCTTCATCTTCTAAAAACATTCTTCCGCCTCCAGCACCGCAGCAAAATCCCCTATCCTTATTTCTGCCCATTTCAACTAATTCTACTCCCTTAATCTTTTGCAGCGATTTCCTTGGCTCTTTGTAAACATCGTTATATCTGCCTAAATAACAGGAATCGTGATACGTAACTTTAGATTTTCCGTTTTCTTTAAGTTTTAGGCTTCCTTCTTCAATTAGTCTCTTAATCAATTCAGAATGATGAATAACATCGAAATCACCTTTAAATTGCTTGTATTCATTCTTTAATGAATGAAAGCAATGCGGACAAGCAGTAACTATCTTTTTAACATTGTATTTATTAAGCGTTTCTACATTTTCCATCATCATCATTTGAGCAAGATACTCATTTCCAAGCCTTCTTGCAGTATCACCGTTACATTTTTCCTCAATTCCAAGGATTCTGAACTCAATATTAGCTTTTTGCATCAATTTCGCAAGTGCCTGAGAAACCTTTTTATACCTGTCATCAAATGAGCCGGCGCATCCAACCCAGAACAAATATTCACAATTTGGGTCATTTTGCATAGTTTTTACATCTAATCCCTCAGCCCAATCTGCTCTTTCGGCTGAACTAAATGCCCAGGGAGTAAAGTTAGTTTCAAGGCTTTTAAACACATTATTTAAACCAGATGGAAATTGAGACTCGGTTAAAACGAGATTTCTGCGCATATCGACAATACTATCGACGTGTTCAATCATCACTGGACATTCCTGCACACAAGCCATACAGGTTGTGCACTGCCAAAGTTCAAGATCTGAGATGTAATCATGTACTAAAGTCTTTTCAAACTGTTTACCTTCTGCACTACCTTTAGCAAGCAGAGGTGCTTTGTCTTTTGTTCTCTGGCGAATATTTACAATTATTTCTTTTGGAGAAAGTGATTTTCCAACCGTATTTGCAGGACAAACAGAAGTACATCTGCCACATTCTGTGCAGGAATAACCATCGAGTACTTGTTTCCAGGATAAATCTTCTATATCAGATGCACCAAATATTTCTGCTTCTTCATCTTCAAGATCAAGCTTTTTTATTGTATTTCTGATTGGTTCCAGATTTGCAAAAAACGTATTAGGAATTGATGTTAAAACATGCAGATGTTTTGAATAAGGAAGAAAATTCATAAATACGAAAATTGTAAGAATATGCACCCACCAAAAAACTTCGTAAGCTGCAGTAGCTCCTGCTGATGGATTACTAAAGAAAATTGGAGTCAATGTTGCAGAAATGGGTCTTAACTCATAAGCATGGTTTGTAAATCCGCTTGCTGAATACGAAGCCATATTCTGGAAAAACATTGAAAGTACAACAACCAAAATCATCGATAGAATAAATGTTGCATCCAAAGAAGCATATTTATCAACCTGCAATCGAGGTATTTTAATTATGTACCTTCGGATAAGCGCAACCGCAACTGCAACAATTACTAAAACTCCCACAAGTTCATGCACAAGTGTTATGGCTGAATAAAAGGGACCAAGAAACGAAAGATTGAATGGTGAGTAGAATCCTTGAATGATTGCTTCTACAACTGCAATTAAAAAGAGAACAAATCCCCAGAAAATAAAAAAATGAACAAGTCCTGCGGTAGGTTCACGCAATAACTTGGTTTGTCCAAAAGCGATTTTGAGGACGTTTAATATTCGTCTACCGTAATTATTAAATCTGTCATCTTTCTTTTTTGCTAGTTTCATGTAAATGATGAGATTCCTGCAACTCCAGAACAAGAATCCAAATGAAAAAAGAAATACTGCAATGAAGATGAAATTTTTTGCTGTCATTTAAGAAAAAGAAATTGTGAAGATAAATTTTACTTGTTTCTACTTTTTGTTACAGCAAAATAAATTGCTGCTGCACCAAACACTTTAACTACAGTCCAGATGCTAAAAATAGCCGCACCTGTTTTTACTGAAGCACTAAAATCGTGCAAGTATACAAAACCAAGATAAATAGTTCCGCAAGTTAAAATTATTATCGCACCTAAAAACATCGAAAGCACGATCGGTAAATATTTTTTATTTTTTTCAACTAAATATCCAACTGCAAAAGCAGCAATAGGAAACGCAAGCAAGTAGCCGCCTGTTGGTCCTATCAATCTTGCTAAACCAATTCCTGCATCTGGAGTGTGAGCAAAAACCGGTAAACCAGTTGCACCTAAAAGTAAATAAATTATCTGGCTGTAAGCTCCATTTCTTGCGCCTAACAATGCACCTGCAAGAATTACAATCATGGTTTGGAGCGTAAAAGGAACAGGTTTTACTGGAATTGTAATTTGTGCTGCAACTGCTGTTAACACAGAGAATGAAAGAATCCAAAATATTTGTGATTCTTTAATTGCATTTACTAAAGAAGTAACCGCAAATTGTTTTGTACCTGAGTTCATAATTCCTCAACTTATGTTTTTAGTAAAAAATTCTTCAGTTTTATTTAAGACAAAATCAAATTTAGGATTGCTGCCCTCGAACGGATGTTTACAATCAAATGTATGACCCGTAGATTCCACAGGATAAAATTCCGTCAGTTCTTCATTTGACCACGAATAAATTGTTTTTCCCTCATCAAGCTTTACTGCTAAATCCTGCTCACCGTGCAGAATTATGAGCGGATTTTTAAGATTTCGAACAGCTTTTTCCAAATTCAGGTTTCCACTTTTGTTTTGTTCAATATCTTCCAGCAAAGTAATGTTTAGGGGCATAACCTGTTTTGTACGGCTGTTCAATACTTCAAAAACACCTTTTTTTCTCCATTCCTCTTTTTGCCTTTCGCTGTATCTATCCAGTTTACTTACTGAAGCCCAAACTGCAACAGCTCCAATATCATCTTTTTCATTTACAGTTAATAGTGATATCGCTCCTCCCCTGCTGTGTCCAATTAATCCAATTCCTTTGCCTGCATTTCCTCCAAAAAAATTGAATTGATACGCATCTATTACTTCGTTTAATTCTTCAACTTCCAGGGAGAAAGTATTTTCACCAAATTTTTCAAGTTCTGTAAATTCTGAAGTATTTTCACCTATTCCGTTATGTGAAAAATTAAATGTAATTACAAAAAATCCTTTGTCAGCCAAATATTTTCCCAGATAGGGAACGAATCCCCAGTCTTTAAAACCTTTAAAACCGTGAACGTAGATAAGGCAAGGTGCTCTTTCTGAACCATAAGTTGTTATTCTGATTTTTTCGTTTCGCTGCGAGATTAGAACAAAATCTTTCTTCATGTAAATCAAATATCATTATTATCGCTTGAAAAGTCAATATTTTACACTATATTATTTTTTTATTTCATTTTCTAATTTTTGATGTCGAATTAAGCTTTCATAATTTTACAATCAATTCAAAATTAAATTTTCTTTTCCAACAACTACTTGAAAAATGGACTTTACCTTTTCTGAAGATTATAAAATGCTCAGAGAATTATCTCGTGATTTCACGAACAAAGAAATCAAACCTCTCGCTCAGAATATTGATGAAGAAGAAAGGATTCCGTCTGAATTAATAAAAAAGATTGCTGATCTAGGATTTTTTGGAACCTCATTTCCAGAAAAATATGGCGGAGGAGGATTTGGTAAAATCGGGTATTGTATAATGATGGAAGAAATTGCACGCGGTTGTTCATCTACTGCAGCTATGATTGGGGCACATCAATCAATAGGGACAAATGCAATTTTTGTTGGAGGATCGGAAGAATTAAAGAGAAAATATCTCCCGCGTTTGTGTTCAGGAGAAATGATTGCATCTTTCGCATTAACAGAATCGGAAGCCGGTTCAGATACTTTCAACTTAAGAACTGAAGCTAAAAAAGCAGGTGACAAATGGATATTAAATGGAAGTAAAGTCTGGATAACAAATGCTGGAATTGCAAATCTTCTTTCTGTTTTTGCTCGAACTGAAAAAGGGATTTCAGCATTTGCGGTTGAGGCTGATTCGCCGGGAGTAATCATCGGGCAGCCTGAAAAGAAACTTGGAATTAAAGGCAGCGTTACTAATTCAATAACCTTTGAAAATGTAGAAGTGCCTGAGGAAAACATTATAGGTAGAGAAGGAAGAGGTTTTATTATTGCAATGAAAACATTAGACGGCGGCAGATTAACAATAGGTGCCTGCTGTCTCGGTGCATCACGTGAGCTTTTAGAACTTTCAACTCTATATGCAAAGCAGCGCAAGCAGTTCGGTGAATCAATTTCAAGATTTCAGGCAGTGCAGTTTATGCTTGCAGAAATGGCTTCTAAAATTTACCCGATGGAAAGTATAGTATACCGCTGCGCATACGATTATGACCAAAACAAAGATGTTGCAGTTGATGCAGCAATTGTTAAATTATACGCATCGGAAGCAATGGCAGAAGTTGCAGACAAAGCTCTACAAGTTCACGGCGGAATGGGTTTTTCGCGTGAACTTCCGATGGAAAGATATTACCGCGATGCAAGAATCTTAAGAATATTCGAGGGAACAACTGAAATACAGAAAATGATCATTGGCAGACAAATAATTAAATTGAATGGTAAAATATAAATTATGCAGCCAAAACTTTTAGTCATACCTGCAATTGATATAAAAAACGGTAAGTGTGTTCGTTCAGTGCAAGGGATTCCTGAACTGGATTGTTACGAGTACGGAGATGATCCTATTGAAATGGCAAAAATCTGGCGTGCGGAAAATGCAAAGATGATTCACATTGTAGATTTTGACGGAGCACACGAACTGTCTAAAAGAAATTATAAAATTATTGAAGAGATTTGTTCCTCTGTTGTTATTCCTGTTGAATTTTCAGGTGGTATACGAAATATGGAAGATGCTGAAATTATAATGAATACTGCTATTAGCAGATTAGGAATAAATACACTCGCTGTAAATAACAGGAAGGAATTTTTAAAAGTATTTAACAAGTATGGTCCATCTAAGATTGTAATCACGCTTGATGTTCAGGACGAAGAGCTAATCATAAAAGGAAGAACTACTAAATCTGGAATTCATTACAGAAATTTTACTAAAGAAATGGTTGAAGTTGGAATAAAGCGATTTATTGTCTGTGATATTACACGAAATGGAACTTTAAATGGACCTAATATTGAACTTTCAAAAGAAATTGCGGAGATTACAGGTGCTCGTGTTACACACGCTGGTGGAATCAGAAATAAAGATGAGTTGATGGATATTCAAAAGTTGGTTTCATTAGGTGTGGATTCAGTAATTGTTGGAAGAGCATTATATGAAAACCGTTTTCCATGTCAGAAACTTTGGCGAGTAGCAGAATCAGGAATTTTTAATTGAAAGTAAATTATGGACGAAAATAAAAAAACAGTTCACAGCAGCTTTTGGTCAAATATTTTTAATCCACCAACTGAAACAACAGAGCTTTCTGCTTCTTTAAAAGCAATTCCTTTATTCAAAGATTTAGGTAAAAGGGATTTGTCTAACTTAATCGGAATTATTCACGATAGAAATTATTTAGCCGGCGAATATATTTTCTATCAGGGCGATCCGGGTATTGGGCTTTATCTGATTCGCGAGGGTGAAGTTTCCGTTAATCGTACGAACGATGCTGGAAGTGAAATTGTTCTGGCAACTTTTAGTAAAGGAGATTTTTTAGGGGAGCTTGCTTTAGTTGATGGTGAAAAAAGATCTGCTTCTGCTGTTGCAAAAACAGATACTCGTCTTTCTGTAATATTTAAACCAGATTTGGATGAGTTTATAGAAAAATACCCTAAAAAAGGTATAAAAATTTTGCAGGGAATTGCAGAAATTGCTGCAGTGAGATTACGAACTCTAAATGAAGATTATTTTTCTCTTAAGATTAATAAAAAGTAAGGGAGAAGAAATATGACACTCGAAATAAAAAAAGTACTAATCCCAATTGATTTTTCTGACTATTCAAAAAGTGCCCTCAGGTATGCAATTAATTTTGCAAAATGCTTTAAAGCAGAAATGCATTTAATTTATGTGGTCGAACCTGTTATTTACCCACCTGATTTCAGCATGGGACAAATCGCCATTCCTTCGGTTAATGCTGAATGGGACGAGAGAGCAAAAGATGAACTTTCAAAACTTGCAAAAGAAGAAATTCCGAATGATGTAAAATCAAAGACAATAATTAAAACAGGTAAACCATTTTTGGAAATAATAGAAACAGCTGCAGAAGAGGATATTGATTTAATAATTATTTCTACACACGGTCACTCAGGAGTAGAACATATTTTGTTTGGAAGCACAGCAGAAAAAGTTGTACGAAAAGCCCCCTGCCCTGTTTTAACTTTACGAGAGCCTGTAAAAGGATTTAAGTTTAAAGAGGAGTTGAAGAAAGAACAGGAAAGAAAGAACTAATTCTTCCTATCAATCACATAATCAATTAGTGCCTCAAGAGCAATTTTGCTTGGGGAATCGGGCACTTGTTTTATAGAGGTTTTAGCTTTATCGGAATATGTTTGTGCTGTAGTTAGTGCATAATCAATTCCATCGTTTGCTTTTACAAATTCAATCACTTCCGCAATGTTTTCTTTCTTTTTTCCGTTCTTAATTATTTTCTTTACATGAGATGCTTCGGAATGTGTTACTTTATTTAAAGAATAGATTAATGGTAGCGTAATCTTCTTTTCTTTAATGTCTCCACCAACTGGTTTACCTGTTAACGAAAATTTACCGTCGTAGTCCAAAATATCATCGCGAATCTGGAAAGACATTCCAATGCAATGCCCGAATTCTTTCATTGCGTTCACCATATTTTTATCATCCGTTGCACTTAATGCTCCGATTGTGCAACAGGTTTCAATCAGAGAAGCTGTTTTATCAGAAATTATTTTAAAATAAGTTTCTTCATCAATATCTAGCTTTCTTGTCTTTTGTATTTGAAGCAGTTCACCTTCGGACATTTTTTTAACCGTGCTTGTAATTACTTCAAGAAAATCGTAATCCTTTCCTTCAATCGCAGTTAACAGTCCACGCGAAAGAAGGTAATCACCCATCAATACTGCAACTTTATTTTTAAATACGTTATTCACCGACCAAAAGCCTCGGCGTTTATTCGCATTATCAACAACATCATCGTGCACTAAAGTAGCAGTGTGCAGAAGTTCAACTAACACCGCCCCTCGATAACTGCGTTCTGTAATACCACCGCAAATTTTTGCTGAAAGCAGAACAAGCAGCGGACGAACTTTTTTTCCTTTTTGCCGAATAATATACTTTGCAATAAGATCAACTAAACCAACTTTAGATTTAATTGATTGCTTAAATAGCTCTTCAAATCGCTGTAATTCTGATTTAATCGGCTGGGATATTTCGGATAGCTGGCTTCTATTCAACTTTTCTTCACTGATATTTTTGAAATAAATATACTTAATTCGTATAAGAGAACCAATGGAACTGCAAGTATCACCTGCGAAACCGGATCGGCTCCAGGTGTTAATATTGCTGCAAGCACTAAAATAATTACAATTGCATGGCGCCTGTATTTTCTCATAAATGCCGGGGTTAATATTCCTAATTTTGATAAGAAAAAAGACACCATAGGCAGTTCAAAAACACATCCAGCAGCAAGCATAACACTTATTATGATAGACATATATTCATCAATTGCAAATTCATTTTTAATAGCTTCTGTACCGAATTGTGCAGCAAATTTTAATGCAAGTGGAAGCATGACAAAATATGCAAATGCTATTCCTGCTAAAAAACAAAGTGATGAGAAAATAACAATTGAAAGAATATATTTTCTTTCATGCTTTTTTAGAGCCGGTGAAATAAACTTCCACAATTGATAAAATAAATTTGGAAGACTTACAACTACACCAACAATTATCGCAACCTGAATAAAAAGAAAAAGCTGACCAAACGGTCTCAAATTTTGTAAATCTGCACCAGAATCTCTTGCAGGTTTAAGCAGCACATATTCGACAAGCGGATCAATAAAAATCCACGCTGCGATGGCTGCAACCACGACACCAATGGCAGCATAAATTAAACGCCAGCGAAGTTCTTCGAGATGGTCGAGAAAGGACATTTCAACATCATTGCCATTTGAATTCTCATCTTCAATATCCATTTTCTCATCAACAGGCACGATGTTCTAGCTTTCAGTTTCTACTAATTCCTGATAAAGTGGAAAACCTGAACATAAATCTTTTACTTCAACTAGCAATGCATCGATTTTAGTATCATCTTCAAAATTATTTATAACATCGTTTATAATTGATGCAATTTTTATCATGTCCGTTTCTTTCATTCCGCGTGTTGTTGCAGCAGGGGTTCCAATTCTTATTCCGCTTGTAACAAAAGGACTTTTTGTATCGAATGGAACCATATTTTTATTTACAGTAATACCTGCCTGCTCCAGTGCTTTCTCTGCTTTTTTTCCAGAAATGTTTTTGTTAGTTAAATCAATCAGCAGCAAATGGTTATCTGTTCCATCTGAAACCACATCAAAATTGTATTTGATTAATTCATTAGCAAGAGTTTGTGCGTTTTTAATTACCTGTTGGGCATAAGTTTTAAATGAATCTGAAAGTGCTTCATTGAATGCAACTGCTTTTGCCATAATAATGTGCATTAGTGGTCCACCCTGAATTCCAGGCATAACAGAACTATCGTAAAGTTCAGACATCATTTTTACACGATCTCCTTTCGGAGTTGTAATTCCAAATTTGTTTTCACTATCCTTGCCCATCAAAATAACACCGCCCCTTGGGCCGCGAAGAGTTTTATGTGTAGTGGATGTAACAACATCACAATAAGGAACAGGATTATTAAGCAAACCTTTTGCAATAAGTCCTGAAGGATGAGCCATATCACACATTAAATATGCATCAACCGAATCTGCTATTTCTCTTAACTTTTTGTAATCCCATTCTCTCGAATATGCGCTTGCTCCTGAAATTAATACTTTTGGCTTTTCTTTCTTTGCAAGGTCTTCAATTATGTTATAATCCAACAGGCGAGTTTCTTTGTTTAACTCATATCCAACAGCCTGATATAATTTACCTGAAAAATTCACATGAGAACCGTGTGTTAAATGTCCTCCGTGTGCTAGACTCAATCCTAAAATCTTATCTCCAGGTTTTATCAATGTCATCAGCACGCCCATATTTGCCTGGGAACCACTGTGAGGTTGAACATTTACATATTCTGCTCCAAATAATTGTTTTAATCTTTCACGTGCAAGATCTTCAGCCATGTCCACAAATTCACAACCGCCGTAATAACGCTTTCCAGGATAGCCTTCCGCATATTTATTTGTGAGCGGTGTTCCAGCAGCTTCTAAAACGGCTGGTGAAACAAAGTTTTCAGAAGCAATTAGCTCTAGTTTGTACTGCTGTCTTTCGGTTTCCTGTTCAAGAATTTTATAAACTTCTGGATCTTTTTTAAGATTGTTAAACATTTTTTTTCTATTTTTTTTTTTGATAAGCAAATTTAACAAAAAAAGGTTCCCTGATAAACAGAGAACCTTTTCAATTGAAAAATCGATAATATTTGTTTAGGGGACAGTTATACTTTTTCCAATCCATCCAAAACAATCTCCAGTTACACCTATTGTGTCTCCCGATTTATATCCGTAGAAGAAGTAATCTTCCTGTGTTGGGACCGAGCCTGAAAGAGCTCCAATTCTATCGCGTGCTTGCGCAAGTGATTGATCCATATTATAAGCTCTTCTGTAGGTATCTTGTGCCAGCTTATAAACAACTTTCGTCTTAAAATCAAAGGCACACCCTCGAGCAGATTGTTCATAAAGAAGCCCAGTCGAGAATATCGCTAATCCCCATCCGCCAGCCTTATCACTTGCAGTCTGAAAATATTGTCTTGCTTTGCTCAATCTTCCTTGCTCCTTATAAATAAGTCCCAGATTGAAATAAAAATCTTTGTTTTCAGGTTCTAGTTCTAAAAGTTTAATATAGCATTGTTCAGCGTCATCATAGCGTTCAACCTTATTATAAGCCGTTGCAAGCTGATTCCAATAGTTCAATGTTTCGGGTGATTGCTGAGTTAAAAACTCAAGAGGTTCAATTGCTCTGTCATAAGCTTCTGCTCTGATACATTCAGAGGCATAAGTCCATGCTTTTTCCATATTTTCTTTATCAAGTTCCCAATTCTTTTTACGAATGTCTAAAAGCTGATCTACATTATCTACCAATTCAGAAAGAATATCTGGCCATTGCGGATTATCCGGTTCTCTTACTGCAAGCATCGTGTAAACATCAATAGCTTTCATTTTATAATCATTTTCATCAGACATATTATTTATATACAGCTGTCCAAACCTGTGGAAGTAGTATGAATCCAATTCAGGATTATACTCTGCAGCTTTTACATACTCAGCAATTACTACTACAGGTTCTAATTCTAACCAGGTTTCTACAACAAAAGCTTTTCTTTGTTGGAAATAAGCCATTCCATCAGGATAATATTGCATTGCCATATCGTAGAATGAAAGGATAGTATCTTCAATTGCAACAACTTCTTCTTCTGCTAAGTCTAGAGAATCGTGAACAAACCATAGACAATCTTCCATCTTGTAATAAATCCATTTTGAAAATCGTGCTTTATCACATTCTAGAACCTGCCAGCCGAATGGTAGTGCACTTTGAAAGTCTTTGTTTTTATGATATTCGGAAAATAAACTATAGCGTTTAAGAACTTCCATCGAGTCACAATCTTCTTCAACAGCCAAAGCCAATGATGAAGTGAAGTTTGATCCAGCTAACATAAGTATGAATGTTAAAGCCAATATTTTTAATTTACCAATCACTTGTCTAACCTCTTTTAATAATTAAATTATTTTTCATATCGTAAAAACCAGATATCGCCAAAGCTTATACCTAAATTGAAACGAAAGAAATTTTCTTTTAGTAAATTATTTTCCGTTGTTCCTCTCATAGAATATTCAAATGCAAAATCAAATGTATTTTCAGGGCTTAAAGGTAAAGAAAATCCTGCAAATGCTGAATATTGATCAACTTCATTTCCATTAAAAGTATATTGTGACTTTTCAAAACTTAAACCAGCACGGAACATAATTTGTTCCCAGTATGAGGCTCCAAGCTTCTTTTTTGGTCTATATTCAAAGCCTGTGCTTATTTTATGTGCATCCTTAAGATTTTTTTGTTTTACATTATTTAACTTAAACTCTGTCCATGGCTGAAAGAAATAATCTAAAACAAGAATATATTTTTCCGATAAAGTAATACTCAATCCCGCATTAATTCGAAAAGGAACTTCCATTTTTGTCTCACCTGTTCCTACTGAATCAATAATTGATGAGGAGCGGGTTGTTAGAGATGTATCAGCATTTAATTTTGAAATAAGATTTCCTGATAAACTTAATCTTACATCTGAAATAGTTTCAGAATTTAGCATTCCGGAAAGATCAGGAGAAATTAAGCCTACAGTTGTACCAAAACCTGTTGGTCCGTATCGTAGCTCATACTCCGAAGGAAAAACAGTTGAATTGCTAAATTCAATTTTAGAATTGTATTTAAGATTTCCAAAATAATAATCTAATGTGGCACCAAGTATTATATCTGCAGGTACTTTTACAGAACTTCCGATAAATATTTTTGAAAGTCCACCCTTCCCTTCGTAAGTAGACGTGTAGGGGCCGACGTTACTTCCTTCATCCAGGTCCTTTAAAACAACTGAATAATTTAATCGGCTGTAAGGAACAACACCCATTGCAACACCTACTCCATTGTCTTGGCTTACAGGAAATGCAAATGTAAATCCTTTAAAGTCTCCATCACCGTAAAATTTTGATTCAGAATTGTTAGAAAGGAGCAATCCGTTATAAACAAAACTAAATTCAATTCTGGTTCTTGAAAGTCCTGACCAAGAAGCAGGATTAAAAATTTCTACATAGTCTTTATTTAAGAGTGCTGAACCTGAATGCCCCATACTTAAGGAGCGTGCAGAATAGCTGTATTGCACATCTCCCAATCCATATCGTGTGTAAGAAGAAGTGCTTTGAGCATTTGCTTCAACGAAAAGAACGATTACAAGTATTAGAACAAAGATGCTTTTAAGCTTGATCATAAATTTTCTTTTATAGTATAAGTCACTTTCAATCGCGGCCTAAGTAAAAAATTAGAGGCATCACTTCCGTAAATTGCAAACAATTCCAATCCATCAAACTGATTGCCCGGTTGAATAAGTAAACCATTGTTATCTCCAGTATCTATCCAGTTTCTTAAAAAGGCTGTTATATTCCCGGTAAATGTATTATTGTTGAATGCAAGTGTAATGGCATTTCCCTGTGTGTTTAATGAATCCACATACTGTAAAAAGCCTGCTCGCAGGCTGTTGTTAAATCCTGTTCCGAAAACAGAGTTCACGCTGTCTTGGGCTAGTATCAGTTCAGCACTGTTTACAACTAAACCTTTAGGAAGTCCGGATACATCAAAATTAAGTTTTGAATAAACAGCTACACCGGATTGTATTCCAATTAATCCAACAGGAAAAGCAGGAACATCGCCATCAACTAAACTTACATCTCCAATAATAAAACCATTTATTGTATCTGTGTAAACACCCGATTTTTCAATTACTACATAAAGTTTAGCTGCTTCGGATGATAACGCTGTAAATGCTTCAAAACCTGAAATTTTACCACTCATATCCGTTGGTTTAAGATAAATTCCATAGTTACTTTCAAGTGTATTGTCTGCTGAATTTTTCATCCAGGATAAAGCTAATGATTCATCAATATTAAATGTATAATTAGTATCTGTAGAGGTTAAATTGGAACCGATATTCTCAGTTTCGTATTGAAGTTTTGAGAGGCTGTCTATTGTAAATTGAGTAAATGACCAGTCGGAATTAACCTTATGAGTAGTAAATTCCATCGAAGCCAGAGTATCACCATAAGTATAGCGGTTTCTTAGAACAATCCAAGAATCCAATACACTAATATTATTATCAATTACATCTGTTCTCAGGCTGTCACTTAATCCAAAAATAAATTTTAATAGAACTGAAGCTTCAGTATCCTGGTATTTCCCAAGCAGAATCCAGGATGAGCTTCCAAGTGAAATAACATTTTTAAAGTATGATGAAGATTGCGCAACTGAATCAATTTGTGAATCAAAAGTTTTTATAACAACTAAATCACCTGAAATTAATTCTACACCGAGAGATGAAGGTTCGTCCGTGCACGAAACCAAGAATGTTATAAATATTAAAGTGAGGAAAAATAGAATTAAACTTTTTTTCAACCAGTTACTCCATTAATTATCGGGTAGTATATATTTGCATGCATTAAAAAGATTATCGGCGACAAAGCTTGGAAAATTATTTTCTTTTTGCAAGATAGAAAGGCTTTCCATTCCTTTTCCAGTTCTAACCAGAATTGTCCTTAAACCAGCATTTTTCCCGCACTCGATATCCGAAACAGCATCTCCAATAAAAAAAGACTCACGCATCTCCACATTAAAGTCTTTAGCTGCCTCATAAACAAGTTTTGGAGAGGGCTTTCTACACTTGCATTCTTCTTTTGTACTGAAATCGGGATGGGCATGACAGAAATAAAAAGCATCAATCTTAACATTTTTTTTATTCAAAAGTTTATTTATTCGTGCATTCACATTTACAACATCATCCCTGCTCATTATTCCTCGTGCAATACCAGATTGATTTGAAATAACAATCAGTTTATAACTATTTTTCTTTAGTAAACTAAGTGCTTCTGCTGCCTTAGGAATTAATACTACATCATCCGGATTACTAATGTAGCCTGGATCTTCATTAATTGTTCCGTCCCTGTCCAGAAAGATTGCTCGGTTGGGCATCAATTGTTAGAAAGAATTGTCTTGTAAAGTTCAATGTATTTTTTTGCAGAAGAATGCCAGCTAAAATCGGATTTCATTCCTGCTTTTACAATCTTTTCCCATGTTTCTTTATCTTCATAAACTTTTAATGCCCTTTTAATTTCAGCTAAAAATTCTTTAGCATCATATTTTTTGAAGACAAAGCCCGTTCCTTCTTTTTTCTTTTCATTGAATTTAATAACTGTATCAGCTAAACCTCCGGTTTCACGAACTATTGGAACAGTTCCATATTTTAAGCTGTACATTTGATTCAAACCACATGGTTCATATTTGGAAGGCATGAAAAATATATCCGCTCCGCCTTCAATTAAATGCGCAAGATCATCGTTAAAACCTAAATAGCACGCAAATTTATCAGGATGCTTTCTTGCCATTTCATCAAAGAATGTATGATATTTTTTCTCACCTGTTCCAAGTACGATCATTTGAATATCCATCTTCATAAGTTGCGGAAGAATTTTTTGAACAAGATCAATTCCTTTAGAATCGAACAATCGTGAAATTAATCCTATAACAGGAGTTTCTTCTTGAAATTCAAAACCAAATCTCTCAGCCAGCGCTTGTTTATTCATCATTTTGAACTGAAGATTTTTAGCACTGTATTTTTTGGTAAGATGTTTATCTTTTTCAGGATTCCATACCTTTGTATCAATTCCATTTATAATACCATACAAATCATTTTTTCTTTTTGCTAAGACCTCTTTTAATCCTGCACCAATGCTATTATCCATTCTTATTTCATCTGCGTAAGTTTTACTAACTGTATTAATTACATCCGCATGAAGAAGTCCGCTCTTCATAAAGTTAAACTTGTTCTTATTTATAATGCCCTTCGCAGAATTTAGTTCGTCAGGTAAACCTGTTTTCTTAAAACTCGATTTAGGAAATTCTCCCTGGTATGCAAGATTATGAATTGTAAAAAGAGTTTTAAACTTATCAAAGTTTTCTTCGTCTTTATATACAGTTTTCAAGTAAGCAGGAATCAAACCACACTGCCAATCGTTGCAATGAATAATATCCGGAATCCATCCAAGCTTCAATATTAATTCAAACACAGAACGATTCAAAAGAATAAATCTTTCATCATTATCTGAATAATCTTTACCAGACATTGGATCAGTGTACAGACTATTTCTGCTTCCAAAATATTCTTGGTTATCCAAAAAATAGATTTGAACTCTTACCCGCTGCCCAGGTAGGAAACAAGATTTTAAAGAAAAAATTACTTCCTTTTTTCCAATATTTATTTGAAGGTCCTTTAATCTGACAACTTCGTGAATTTTAAATTTTCTATCGTCTACTGCACCGTATTTTGGGACAACTATTCTAACTTCGTGACCCAATTCTGCCAACATTTGCGGTAATGCTGCAGATACATCCGCTAAACCACCTGTTTTAACAAACGGAACTACTTCGGATGTAACAAATAATATTTTATACTTTTTTGCTGCCATTGTCTCTTGAAAAATTTTGAAATGAATGCTACAAAATTACGAAATGTGGCTTTCTTTGCCAAAAAATAGTAAAATTAAAGGTTTTGATTTTATCCTAATCTGCTTTAATACGAGCATCTTACTGATGCAGATTATTCTGTTTAATCATTTTTTTTATTGTGCTATATTGCAAAAGTATTTAATCAAAATAATGCAGAGTTCAATGAAATTATTATTTGCTGTTTTTCTTACAATAGTACTTTTCTATTTTTTAGGGTGCAGTGCTTCAACCGGCTCACGCTATGAAAAGAAGGAAGTAAAAAATGTTGAGCAGAGAAATGAAAATAATGAGCAAATAGAAGAAGATTTTGATATAACTCCTTACAAAACGGATATTGAGTTGGAAACTGAGCAGATGCCCACCGGAAAATTACCAAACGATGTTTGGTATCAATACGATGAATCAGAATCCGGATCAAATAAAAAAGTTATTGGCACAACTGATGGTTACAGAGTGCAGGTAATTGCAACTGATGATATTGAGGAAGCAAATCAAACTCGTTCTGAAATATATGTGAAAACTACAAATAAGAAGGTTTATGTAAATTTCGAACCACCTTTTTATAAAGTTAAAGTTGGTGATTTTACTTCAAGAAATGATGCAGATGATTTAAAATTTATGCTAAATCAGCTTGGCTATAAAGAATCACGCGTTGTTCAGGAAACTGTAAATCTTTTCGAATAATGAAAAAACTGTTATTTAATCCTACCCAAGTTGTTACTGTAAATACAAACGGAAAAAATTTTAAAAGAGGGAAAGAACTTGCCGAAGTGGATTGCGTTTTCGATTCTTCAATTGTAATTGAAGATGATATTATAAAGGATATCACTCCAACTAATAGCATTTCAAAAAAATCATTTAACGAAGTAATTGATTTAACTGATAAAATTGTCCTTCCCGGTTTAGTGGAATGCCATACACATACTGCATTTTCAGGATCAAGAGCAAATGAATTTAGACAGAAGCTTGCGGGAGTTGGTTACGAAGAAATTGCTAATGCGGGTGGTGGAATTTTAAAGACAGTAAGCTCGGTTCGATCTGCGTCTTTCGAAGAATTGGTAAAAACTGTAAAACCAAGAGTTGAGTTCTTTATTTCGCAGGGGGTTACTACATTAGAAATTAAAAGTGGCTACGGATTGGATTTTGAAAATGAAAGAAAGCTATTACAGGTTATAAATTTTTTGGATGAAATTTTTCCAATTGATATAATCGCAACATTTTTAGGAGCACATACGTTCCCTCCTGAATTTGAAGAGAATAAAAAAGGCTATGTTGATTTAATTATAAATGAAATGCTTCCCCATATTTCCAACCAGAAACTTGCATTATTTTGTGACGGCTTTTGTGAATTAACTGCTTTTACTGCAGAAGAAATTGAATTAATATTTAATGCTGCAACAGTAAATGGTTTAAAGCTGAAACTCCACACAGAACAGTTTAATACAATTGGCGGTTTAGATGCTGCATTAAATCACAATGCAGTATCTGTGGATCATCTGGAAGTAATAAATGACAATGATATTATTAAGATAAGTAATACTGATACTGTAGCGGCACTTCTTCCGGGAGTTTCCTTTTTTCTAAATCACACTTATGCCCCGGCGCGTAAATTGATAGAAAATAATGTAATTGTAGCACTTGCAACGGATTACAATCCTGGTTCATCACACATTTCAAGCCTACCTTTAGTTATGAGCCTTGCTGCACTTAAAATGAAAATGACAATTGAAGAGACAATAAGTGCAGTAACCATAAACGCCGCAAAAGCATTATGCAGACAAAATTCAATTGGAAGTATTGAAATTGGAAAGAAAGCAGATTTTGCTATTTTCAATACTAATGAGTACTCAGATATTGTCTACGAGATTGGAAAAAATTTGAATTGTATTACAATTAAAAATGGAAATGTAATTTATAAATAGAGTATTAGATTTCTTTTCACATCATTTCAAATAAAACTTTAAATCTGTAATCTCCCAGCGTGGTCTTAAATTTAAAGTATCTTGATAGAAAAAGAATTTTTCAGAATATTCAAATGGAAATGGATAACCGTAATAGTACTCACCACTTTTATCTTCATCAAAATAACACCAAAGAACATATTTCCCTGGTTCAACTCGCGAAAAATCAAAAACTTCCTTCCTAAGATTTTTTTTATAAACTAAATATTCATTTTCAGAATTTTCTAATACAATTGAAGGATTCAATTTAAAATCGATTTCTGTTGTATCCTGTGAAACCAGAACTCCACTAATACCCGTAAAATCAAGCCCGGAAATTGTTTCAAAATTAAGCGCAAAAACAGAATCAGTCGTGTTACCTGCTGCATCAATTAGTCTACTTAAGTTAATTTTTATACGATAATCTTTTTCCGCTTTCAATTCTTTCAATGGTAAAATTAATAATGTTGCATCATCATAAAAATCAACTTCAAAGGGAACTGAATTATTTAGCGTATCCGTAAATGTGATAGCGGAAAAGATTTCATTTTTAACGAAAGCGTCATCAAACAATATTTTTATCCTAGTATTAATAAAATCAATATTGCCATTTTGAGTTGGCTTTGTAGAAATTACTCTTATAGAAGTCGTATCTGGTCGGTCACTTAAAACCAACTTTGTAAAATCTTTTTGAGTAATATTGCCTGATTTATCAATTAAAGAGTCCGCAAAAAGGAAAACTTGATTATCATCATTAAATCTTTCATCAAATACTAAAACTACATCTTTTGGTTTAGCTCTTCCTTTATAAAGATATTTTATTTCTGAATACCGGTTTTCAGTTGAATCGAACAAACTGAAATTAGAAGAAGATAATTTAGTATAATCAAGTTCTTTATTAAATGTTACAAGTAAATGATAGTTGTCAGTCACCACGCTATTTATTACTCGCGGTTTTGTTGTATCAGCATTTAAAAGAAGAAAATTCAAATTTGAAAAAACAGAATCAATATCCGTTAAAACAACATCTTTGTAAGGCATCCCTATTTCATCCTGATCCTGCTGGTAAAGTAAATCTTTATATTTATCATTTACAGCAAAAACTCTGTAAGTTCCACTTGCAAGACCGCTTAAATTGTATTTTCCGTTTGCTCCAGATTGAGAAACATAATCAGGCTTATTGTTTAGAATTGTGTCAGCAGAAGCAGCTGCTAGCTTGTACGCAAAAAGATAAATTCCTTCTTTTTCTTTTCCGAAAATTTTTCCAGAAATCATTTTTCTATCAATCTTTTCTCCAGTTGCGAATGAAAAAGAATAGGATTGCAGCATTCTGTTTTTATTATTTCTATCAACAACATCTGTTCCTACTGTTACTGTAAAAGTAATATCTTTTCTCAGTTCATTGGGAAAAGTAATTTCTACTGTAGTACCTGTCCAATCAAAATCGAGCGCACCATCAATATAGGGAGAAATAAAAATTGCTTCCTGCACCGAGCGTTATCAACATATTCTGAAAATTCAATTTCAAAATAATCTTCATCATAGTTTGTTGTTCCATTAGGTGGATAAACTTCTTCAATCTCTGGCGGAATTCTGTCTACGTCGCCACCCGTAGGTGGAAGCTGATTTGCACATCTCATCAAGAACATAGATAATAGACAAACGGTTAAAACTGTGGAGCTAATTATGAGTTTTTGAAACAATTTAAATTGCATTGTTCGATAAAATGATTAAGTAATTAATT
>JABDPB010000003.1 GCA_013042995.1 Ignavibacteriaceae bacterium
GATCAGTCCAGCTTAATCCATTATCACTACTGGTCCTGGAATAAATCCCCGAAGAATTGGATTTACTTTTTTCAAACACTGCAAGCAGTTTGTTTTCATCTATCGAAATAATGGATAGTTCTTTTAATACTGAACCTGATATTCCCGGGAACTCATTGGCGTCTTCACTCCAGCTTAATCCAAAATCAGTACTTAGTTTGTAGAAATTAGTTGAAATCCCATAACTGTAGAAACTAAGACATAAATTCCCGTTGTCCCATTCAGTTAGATTTAAAAAAGAAGATCTTTTTTGAAAAACCGGGTGCCAGCCAGCGCCCAGTATGCTCATAGGCTCAGACCAGCTTGCTCCATTGTCATCCGAATAAATTAATTTCATCGATTCTTCAAATATTGTCCAGGCTAAAAACAATCTACCTGAAGTATTTTTCAAAGCTGTAAGATGTGTTTCATGCTGGTTAAAAAAAACATCAATCTTTGAAATCATTTTTGGCTCTTCCCAACTTAATCCTCTGTTATTACTTTTTGTAGAAAAGACAGTGTCAAGTGATTCGTTCACATAAAAAATCATAATTTCATTTTCAGAAAGCCAAATGGGAACAGATTCTTTAATTGATTGAGATGGATTTTGTACGGGCAGTCTGGTTATCTGACTTATCTGAGGAAAAGAAGGCGAACTGGCAACAAGTGCGAAAAATATAAAAGTGAAAAATTCTTTCACTATGCACCCTTTCATCTACCCTTTAATACAATCAAACTTAAGGAAAATAAATCTAAGAGTAAACAAAGGGTCACTTAAAAAAGCGGTATTAATCTGCCCCTGAAATAATGAGTCTTAAAAAAGATACTAGTAATCTTTACGAAACTCAGCTAAACGATGATAAATTTTCAGCTTAACTAATCCTTCATCCGTTCCTATCCACATAATTTTCCCATCAAATAAAAAAGAAAGAATGGTTGATGATTCAATTTGAATTTCATTTAAATCCACCGGTAAAACTTCACCTGATAAGCGGTTGATTAGAAACAGACCTTTTCCATATTCTGCTTTTTTTATTTTATCAAATTCATAAACACCAGCCCAAATGTAATTGCCGGTTTTACCAAGGGTATAAATTCCGTTTCCGGTAAGACCATTAGCTTTGTATATTCTTTCCCAGTTAAATTTTCTGTCAAAGGTATAAATGCCACCAACATTAAATTCAGGTTGAGCCAATGTAACAAATTCATCTGTTGCAAACCAGACTCTGTTTTTTTCAAACAAAAAATCTGAAACAGAAACAGTTTCCCCTTCGCCCCTGAATCCCCTGTTTTTATTTGTAATGTATTTCCAAGCAGAGGGATCAGTGTATTTCTTTTTTTTATTATAGACATGAACTCCGGATTCCGAACCAAACCAAACAAGGCTGTCGCCGTCAAATTCAATTGATTTTATGTTATTCGATTTTTGATCAGTTCCTTGTATACGGTTTAAATCAGCGTATCTTCTTCTTCGCAAATCGAAACGAGTAATATTTCTGAATCTTCCAATCCATAAAATGTTTTCCTTTTTATCATACTTAAGAGAACGTATCCAGTTGCCGAATTGTCCACCCTGTGCAAATTTGCGAGTTTTCCACCGGTTTGTTTTTTTGGTGTACGTGTATAAACCTTCGGATGAAGCTGCCCATACATAGTTATCACTAACTTCAAGTGAGTAGAAAAGATCGTTGTCTATATTGCCACTCTTGGATGAAAAGTTAGTCCATTTTTGCTCATTAAATGAATAGCGATAAATCCCCTGCCCATAGGTTGCTACCCAGAGATATTCTTCTTCCAAATCAATATCAGTAATTGCAGCACCCTTTAAGAATATTTCAGATTCGACTTGAGCAAAGCTGGTTAAATTAAACAGAGAAATAAAAACTAAGAGTGTAGTTATTTTTTTTAGAGAAAGGATGAGCATACTGAATTAAATTTCAACTCCGTTAAAAACGTTAATGAACAAGATCCAGCTCTTTATTGGCTAAAAAGGAAATATTAAAGTGCCTTTCAAATCCTGATTTTAATGCTTGTATCAGTTTAGTATAATCTGTTTCGGAATTTATAATTGTCTCAAGCTCTATTGTAGTTTCATTAATTTCTTTTTCTATTTCTCTTTTTTCCTCAGCAGACACTTTTAAATAATCTATCAGGTTTTTGTGAAACGTTCCGCAAAGTATCGAGCCATGCTGCAAAACGACATCGCCAATTTTACGCTGTGCGCTTCCTACAAGTTTTTTTCCATCTAAATTTATCTCACTTTTAGCAGAAACTGCAAAACAAAGATCACTTTTTGCTTCTTTGTAAAATGAAGGAAAGTGAGGTTGATCCTGTTCCAGATTTAAACTTGATAATTTGAAATTATAAATCTCCAACCCATTCTTCAAAGCAAGATTAATTTCTTTGTATAATGCTTTGGGTGAAAGTCTAGACGTAACTGGATGAACAACAGCATAAGTAAGTTCTTCCGAATGTAAAATTGCCCTGCCGCCAGTTGGTCTTTTTACTACCTCCAAGCCCGCTGAATCTGTTTTTGTCAAATTAATAGAAGTTAATGGTTGGTTTGCACCAAGTGAGATGCAGTATGGTTTCCATCTGTAAAATCTTAATACAGTTTCATCCCGTTTTAGTTCTGAGGCAAGCTGCAAATCGAAATTCATATTAAATTTACCAGAGTTAAAGCCTGTATCAATAAATTTCCATTTCATTTAGTAACTATTCCTCTTTTACTCTTGCCGATAAACTCTAAAATTTTTTTTACATAAACATTACTACCTAATTCATCATCAATTACTTTTACAGCTTGAGAAACATTCATTCCCTTATCGTACAGCAAAGCGTAAGCTTGTTTAATTGTTTCGATATCTTCAGATTTAAAGCCACGTCTTCTTAAACCGATAATATTCAACCCAATATAATGGGCGGGAGTTCTGCCCGCCAGGATATAAGGTGGAACATCTCTGTTAACAAATATGGTTCCACCAACCATTGAATGCTCACCAATTAGCGAAAATTGATGAACACCGGTAAGACCCCCTATAATTACAAAGTCTTCAACTACACTATGACCACCAATTTGTACAGAATTCGCAATAATACAATTATCACCGACAGTACAATCGTGCGGAACATGTGAGTAAGCCATAAGCAAACAGTTTTTTCCGACTAAAGAAAATCCGGTTTCTTTTGTCCCACGATGTAACGCTGCAAATTCACGAACTACTGTATCATCATTAATAATGAAAACAGATTCCTCATTAGCAAATTTTAAATCCTGCGGAACATTAGCAACCGCTGCACCCTGTTTAATTTTAATTCTGTTACCTATACGTGCACCGTCGTAAATAACAGCATGCGGACCAATTTCGCAATCATTTCCAATCTCAACATTATCTTCAACTAATGCATACGGACCAATTGAGATATTGCTTCCTATTTTTGCTTTGTCACTAACTATGGCGGTGGGATGAATAGTACTCATTAAGAAATTTTATTTTTCTTTTTGATTATTTGGTTTGTCTAAAACAGCAACCATAAAATCTGCTTCGGCAACAAGCTCATCGTTTACATATGCTTTGCCTTTTATTGATACTACTTTACTTTTTTTATTAACCATATCAACTTCCATAAAAAGCTGATCGCCAGGCACAACAGGTTTACGGAACTTCGCATTGTTGATTTGCATAAAATATGCAACTTTATTTTCAGGATTTGGGAATGAATTGAGTAAAAACACTCCTCCGGTTTGTGCCATTGCTTCAAGAATTAATACCCCCGGCATAATAGGATTTCCAGGGAAATGTCCGGCGAAAAACGGCTCGTTCATCGTAACGGACTTAACGCCAACAACTCTTTTATCAATTTCCAGATCTATGATTTTATCAACAAGTAAAAATGGATACCTGTGTGGTAATATTCGTTCAATTGCACTCGAATCGAATACTACGCCTTCTTTTTTTACAAGCTGGAATTTTTTTACAAGTTTTTTCTGTTGATACAGTTTTCTAACCTGCTTAGCAAATTCTACATTTGCACGGTGTCCCGGACGTGCAGCTAATATTTGTGCCTTTAAAGGTGCACCAATTAAAGCAAGATCGCCAATTAGATCCAAAAGTTTGTGTCTTACGGGTTCATTTCTAAAACGTAGTTCTTTATCGTTAAGAATTCCATTTTTACCTAGATTGATTTTTGTTTTTAATCGAAGCTTTTTTGATAACTCATCTAGTTGTCTTTTATCTAGATCATGGTCAACAATAACAATTGCATTATCAATATCACCACCTTTTATTAAGCCCTGATCTGCCAGGGATTCAACTTCACTTAAAAAACAAAATGTTCTTGCGGGTGCAAATTCGGTTGCAAACTCTTTTTCGAAATCAAACAAGCCGGTGTGCTGACTTCCCAAAGCAGGATTTTGATAATCTACCATAACCGTTACCCTGTAGTTATCCAGAGGGAGAGCAACAATATCAATTTGTTTATCATCTTCATGGTGCATTATCGTCTGATCTATTATCAAATAATCTTTTGGTGCAGTCTGCTGCTCAATTCCGGCTTTCTGCAGTGCTTCAACATAAGGACGAGAGCTGCCGTCGCCAATTGGAGGTTCAATTCCATCAAGTTCAATTACAATATTATCAATCTGAAGGCCGACTATTGCAGCTAAAACGTGCTCAACGGTGTGAACCTTGGCATCTCCAATTCCTAAGGTGGTTCCTCTCGATACATCAACAACATTGTCTGCTAGTGCAGGAATCTCCGGCATTCCTCCAAGATCTGCACGAACAAATGAAATACCGTGATTTTCGGCTGCAGGTTTGAAAGTCATTTGACATTCAGTGCCGGTATGTAAACCAATACCGGTCATCGAGACTGGTTTTAAAATTGTTCTTTGCTGCTCAATCATAAAAATTCCGTAAAATAATTTTATGGTTCAGAAAAAATGCAAAGATTAAAATAATGAGACGGTTTATGAAATACAATTGAAAGTATTTAAAGAAGTGAATTACTTATATTTAAACATCATCCTTTAGCTTGGCTTTGAGAACTTTAATTTCATGTTCAAGCTCATCTATTCGTCTTGCATATTCGGGAAGGTTCCTTGTGTGTGCTTCAATTATTTTGGCTGTTTTTAACTCTTTGGCTGGTGAGCCAAAGTAATAGCCTGGTTTTTTAATTGATTTGGAAACACCCGATTGTGCTATAATCACAGTTTTATCAGCTATATCAATATGACCGATCGTTCCCACCTGCCCTGCTAGAATACAGTTTTTACCAATCTTTGTGCTGCCTGATATTCCAACCTGGGCAGACATAACAGTGTTATCTGCTACTACAACGTTATGTGCAATTTGAACAAGATTATCAATCTTAACACCCTTTTTAATTATGGTTGAACCGATAGCAGCACGGTCAATTGTAACATTCGCACCAATTTCAACATCATCTTCAATCACGACATTTCCTATTTGCGGAATTTTATGGTAGACACCTTTATCATCCTGCTTATAACCAAAACCATCCGAGCCTATTACTGTTCCGGCATGAACAATAACCCTTTTATCTAATTTGCAATCTTCTCTAATACTAACATTTTGAAATACGAGTGAATCGTCACCAATTTCTACGTTATCAAGCAGCACGGTGTTATGATATATTTTAACGTTTCTACCAATTTTGCAACCTGCAGAAATCACGACGTTTTTTCCCAAAGAAACATCGCTATCCAGTATTGCTGTGTCGTCAATAGAAGCAGTTTTATCAATTCCATTCAGGGGGAACGTTGGAGTAAAGTAATGAACGACTATTTGTGAAAAAGCTTTGTCGGGTTCATCAACTTCGATGTAAGTGATATCATTTCTCGATTTATTAAATTCAGGTTTAACTAAAATTGCAGATGCTTTTGTAACTGGAAAAAACTTTTCGTAGGCTGAAAGGTATAGAAATGTAAGCTCGCCAGGTTTCGCTTCATCAATTTTTGCAAGCGAAGAAATAACTATATCTGAGTTTCCGATTATCTTCCCATTTACAAGTTTTGCAATTTCGGTTAATTCAAATTTCATATTTATTCCAGCTTTAAGCGTTCAAGGACTTGCACAGTAAGATCATATTCTTCTTTAGCATAAAGAAACATTACATCACCGCTTCTGTCAAAAACAAAATCAAGATCCTCTTCTAAAGCTATTTGTTGAATTATATTGAATACTTTATTCTGAATTGGTTTCATCAGTTCATTTTGCTTCTGAAATACTTCGCCGTTAGCACCGAATTTCTTTTCACGGAAAGTTGAAAGCTCTGCCTCTAATGTTTCGATTTCCTGCTGCATTTCCTGGCTTGTTTGTTCGGTCATAATCAGTTTTCGCTTTTCAAAATCGTCCCGCTTTGCTTTAATATCAGCTTCCATTTTCTTAAGTTCATTTTGCCATTCTTGTATTAATGCATCAAGTTTTTGCCGCGCATCCTGTGCATCCGGCAGATTTTCTAAAATTGTATCCGAGTCGATATATCCCACTTTTAGTTGGGAGTAAGAATTGCTTGAAATGAAAAACAAAATACAACTGAGGAAGATGAAATATTTCATTTAACCTCCGGGGAGTGAATAATAATTTCAGCCCCAATTAATTGGGGCTGCTGGAAATAGCAAAAAAGTGAAAACTATTTGCCCCTTTTAAGCTGGTCTAAAACTTTAAATGTAATATCAAAAGCTGAGTCAGCGTAAAGCAAAATTACATCACCGCTTTTGTCAAAAATAAACTGCATTCCTTCATCTTGTGCAACTTGTTCTATTGCAGCGTAAATTTTTGACTTAACAGGTTCAAATATTTCTTCTTGTTTTAGAAATATTTCACCATTCGGTTGACCAAACTTTTGGTTTTGAAACGTATAAATCTGTTGTTCCAGGTTTAGAAGCTCTTGTTGTTTTATCTGTTTTTGTTCTTCAGTCATAGTAGCTAATTGCTTCTGAACATCAGCATATTGTTGCTGCAAAGCTAGTTTCATTGAATCGATCTGGTTTGACCACAAGTTTGTTAAAGCATCCAAATCACCCTGGGCTTTAATAGCAGCTGGTAATTGAGTCAAAATTATTTGCGAATCGACATAGCCAACTTTTTGTGTTTGCCCAAAAAGTGTTCCGCTAAAAATAAATAAAATTAAAGCAAAATATTTTTTCACAGTTTTGTTTCCTTTGTTTGTTACTGTTAATTAGATTAAAAACCTCTTCCAAATTGAAAATGGAACAACCATTCTGGATCTCTTCCATCTACAATTTTCCGATCAAAGCCGTAGCCAAAATCAAAACCAATAAGACCAATGGGATTTATAAGCAAGCGAGCGCCAATACCCACAGATCTCCTCATATCAAAAATATCAGTTTTCTCAAAACTTTCAAACACGTTACCTGCTTCAGCAAAAACTAGCAAGTATAGCGGTATTGGTTCTAGCGTAACCGCAAATCTTAGTTCCGCACCAATTTTAGCTGCAACTCTTCCACCGATTATTTGTCCTATAGCATTACGCGGACCTACGCTTCTATCCTCATATCCTCTTAAGGGGACTGTTGCGATCACTAAACCGTTTCCACCCATATAAAAGAATTCAAATGGTTGAATGGGCGTTCCTCTTACAATTTCATCAATGTAGCCAAAATCGGCAACTGTGTAAAGTGCAACTCTGTTAGAGTTAAATAATCTTTTATACCACTCAGCCTTAAATGTAGTTTTTAAGTAATCAACATCACCGGGTAAAAACGGACCACCCGAAATTTCCATATCAATAGAGAATACAGAACCTTGTGACGGGAAAATCGGGTTATCTATATTTCTCCGACTTAAAGTTGCACCTAACGTAAATTGATTTGTTTTTCCTTCGCGGTAAAAATTTTGTCCCTCAATTACATTATTGTACTGATATCTAAATCTTCCTTGCAAGAAAAAGAAATCATCCGGAAATTTTAAACGACGCCCAACGCGTAAAGTTCCACCTGTTTGCCTTAAATCATAAACAAATTGCTGGCGCGTATCGAAAAAATCTACACCTACTGATGTTGGCGTATCAAATAACCAGGGCTCTGTAAAACCGACAGTAAAAGTTCTGTAAACATTTCCAACTCCAAACTGCCAATTGAAATTTAAAATTTGTCCGCCGCCGAGAGAGAAGGGTTCCAATATTGAAAAGTTTGTAAGTGTAACACCAATCGAGCCGCTGAAGCCAAAACTTCCGCTGTAACCAACAGAAGCATTTAAATAATCGCTCGATTTTTCTTCTACATTATAAGTAACCGCAACCGTGCTGTCGCTTTTAAGCTGAGTATCAATTCCGCCAGGTCCATAAAGTCTCTCTACATTAAAGTACTGCAGGTTAGCAAGTTGTTGAATACTTCTGAATAGCAATGCACGGTTAAAATAATCGCCGGGTACTGTATAAAGCTCTCTACGGATAACTTTATCTTTTGTTTTAGTGTTTCCTTCAATATCAACTTTAGAAATTCTAAATTGGTTTCTTTCATCAACTCTTACAAAAATATCAATTGAATCTTCCGCTACTCTTTTTTCTTCTGCTTCAACATTAAATGTTAAATACCCGTTGTCTAAATACAATGCCGAAACATCTGTTTGTGCTTCGTTACCGCGCAGGTTTCTTTGGAATTTTTCGTAGTCGAATATTTCACCTTTGGCAAAGTCTAATCTTTCATTTAATACAGCGACAGGATAAACAGTATTACCATCCCAGCTAATATTCCTAACTTTATACTGCGGACCTTCATAAACATCCATAATAATTTTCAAACTTTTGTTTCCATCGTAATAAACAAGCGAATCATCTAAAATTTCCGCATCCCGGTACCCGTATTTTCTGTAGTAATCTACAACCAGTTGCTTATCTTTTTCATAATCTTGAGGATTGAACTGTGAGCTTGACCAAAACTTCCACCACACCGCTTCACTTGTTTCATCCATTGCCCCTTCAAGATCTCCTTCATCAAAAGATTGGTTTCCAGCAAACTCAATTTCCCTAACAATAACCTCATCACCTTCATCAATAGTCAATTTCAGGAGCACTCTGTCCTTTATTCTATCAATCAAATTTGAATAGGTCCGATCGCCTTCTTCATAAATAACTTCGTATTCATCAGAGAAATCATTTTTGTTTTGCCAGAATACAGTAATATCTTCATCAATTGTATCGGCTCTGAAAAAAGTATAGAGCTCATCTTCAATTTTTGCATTCAAATAACCTTCTTCTGCATATAGATCTTTTATTCTTAATTTTAGTTTCGATATGCCTTGAGGTGAGATAACGGTGCCGCGAAGGAATGTAATTTTTTGTTCAATATCTTCAGTATCAATCTCATCATTACCATCAATTGCTACACGCTCCAATCGAGGGTATTCTTCGACTTTAATAAGAAGGAAAACACCATCGTTAATTTTTCTTTCAATTAAAATTCGTACGTCTGAAAATATATTTAAAGTCCAAAGCTGTCGGATAGCGCTTAAGGTCTGATCGCCGGGAATTTGAATTTCGTTGCCTACCTTTAGCCCACTATTTGCTATAATTGTTGTAGCATCGGCAGATTTGTTGCCCTGAACAGAAATACCAAGAATATTATAGCTTTGCTGAATTCCCTGTGAAAAAACCTGAGAGGCTAACAGAAAAATAAAAGCTATACTTAATACTTTAATCAAGTTGAACCGGAATTTGCTGTTCATTATTTTTACCGCTGGAAATCCTCTTTAACTGTTCACTAACTTTGCCGAATCGTCGTTCTCTTTTCTGAAATTTTTCAATTGATTCATATAAATATTTCTTTGAAAAATCCGGCCAAAAGATATCCATAATAATAAATTCAGAATATGCAATTTGCCATAATAGGAAATTACTTACCCTAAACTCCCCGCTGGTTCTAATTACCAAGTCAGGATCGGGAATATTTTTTGTGTCCAAAGAATCTGAAATGGTTTTTTCCGAAATATCATCTACATTTATTTTTCCCGCTGAAGCTTTTTTTGCAACATCTTTAATTGCTTTTATTAGTTCCCATCTTCCGCTGTAACTAAGTGCAAGATTCAATGTCATTCGTTTGTTATTTTTCGTTCTTTCAATATCTTCAAAAAGCTGTTTCTGCACTTGCTGTGGAAGTGATTCAATATTTCCGATGCAGGTGAGTTTAATATCATTTCTGTTCAATTCCTCCAGTCTCTCTTTTAAGCTTTTTAGCAGCAATCGCATTAGAGTTGAAACTTCAGATTTTGGTCTTTTCCAGTTTTCGGTTGAAAAAGTATAAAGTGTTAAATATTTAATGCCAATCTCTGCACAAGCTTCCACAATTTCTCGGACTGTTTCAACACCCTTTCTGTGCCCGGCAACCCTTGGCAAACCACGTTTTTTTGCCCATCTGCCATTGCCATCCATAATAATTGCAATGTGGGTAGGGATTTCCCCAGCTCTTTTTAGCTGTTCTTGAAGCTGTTTATCGGTTTGTGCTTTATTTCTTTTCAATATTAAAAATTAACTTGATGAAGCCTGTAAAATTATAGCCAAGCTTTTATAAAAGCAAGGAAATCAAGCTTTTCTAATAAATATGTATATGCCAATAAACTCAGTATAACCAAGTTAACAGACTGAAGAAAGGTAAAAAGTTTAATTGTTAAGACGAACAATTAAAATAAAAGTTTATTTAAGAGAAAAGTACTTCGGTATGTTTGTTTTGATGTAAGTGTGCATTTCTGTTTTCAGTAATCTTTACAATTTTAACATTACGTTTTAATTCACCATCCAGGCTGCTAATTTTTTGTTTAGCTAGCTTATGATAATATTCGGGTACGCCAACCAACAGAGTGACAGGTTTTCTTGATGATTTTGAGTGTCTAGATGCAAGATATTTTATTTTTTCAATCAGGTTTAAATCATTTAAATCATTCAGATTTAAAATTATTCCAACAGCATATTTATCTCTCTGTCTTCCGACCACATCTACTTTAAAATTACCTATAGCCGTAGGCTCTGGCAAATATTTGCCCATTCTTCTGCTTAACGTGAAATAACCAAGACGCCAGAATTCGTTTACTAATGAATCAATTATTTCTCTTTCTGATATATTCATTCCTGTCTCCAAAAAAATTAAACGACTTTTGTTGCCAATGGAATTCGAGGAGAAAAACTATACGAACTTAAAACACGTATGTTTGCAATTCTTTTATACTCAAATTTTTTTATTTCGTTTGAGCTTTTAATTCTTCCGTAAATAACTTTTTTGCCTGTACGATCTCTCGTTATATAATAGGGTTCCAAAGTTATTTCGTTTGAGCAATAGAGAAATTTTAGATTACTTCGGCTTCTGATTGCATCAATAAAAATATTTGTTTTCATATTCTACTCCGTTTTAGTTTAACCATCTTACAACCCCTTTTATCTTGCCGATTATTTTAAATGATACTTTATTATTTACAACAATCGGAGTGTAATTTTCATTCTCTGGTATGAGCGAAATTTCTTTGCCGTTAACCTGTAAGCGCTTAACTGTTGCCTCATCATCGAGCATTGCAACAATTATATCACCGTT
>JABDPB010000006.1 GCA_013042995.1 Ignavibacteriaceae bacterium
ATTATGGACGAAAACAAAATTGAAAAACAGACATTTACTTATCCTCTTCTCTTCAAGCTGCTATTTAAATATGGTAACGCGGTTGCCTCATTATTTTTAGTGATATATTCAGTACCATTGGTTATCCATCTCGATCAAAATAACCTATTAATAATTCCAGTAGTTATATCATTACTCCTGCTTTATTTTATTAACAGACATTATTTGAATATCTATAAAATACTTCCATTTAAAGTTGATGCAGACAACGAGAAATTGGTTTGCACAAATTTTTTTCTCTCAAATAAAGAGGTAATTATTAATTACGATGATATCGAATCGCTTTCAGGCGGTATTTTTGAAAATAAAATATCCGGGGTAATGAAAGTTTGCGATGGAAGGAATGCAATCTGTATAGGATTTTATCAAAGGTTAACAAACGCAAATAAACTCGCAACAATTATTCTAAGCAAAGTACGCAAACCTCTTTATGACGATGTATTGGATAAACTAACCGCTAAGCAAAAGAAAAATTAATTTATGAAAATTGCTGTATTATTATCGGGCGGTGTTGACAGCTCGGTTGCACTTAAATTATTAAAAAATGAAGGACACGAACTAACAGCTTTCTATCTTAAAATCTGGTTGCAAGATGAGTTTTCGTTTTTAGGCGAATGTCCTTGGGAAGAAGATTTAAAATTTTGCCGTGATGTTTGTAGACAAACCGATGTTCCATTGGAAATTATTCCGCTACAAACTGAATACTGGGATAATGTTGTGTCTTATACAATTGAGGAAATACAAGAGGGGAGAACTCCAAATCCTGATATCTTTTGCAACAGTCTGATTAAGTTTGGAGAGTTTTATGATAAAATTGACTTCTCTTTTGAAAAAGTTGCAAGCGGGCATTACGCCAATGTACAATTGATTGATGATAGATATGCATTAAAAACTTCTCCCGATCCTGTAAAAGACCAAACTTATTTTCTTGCCTATCTTACACAGCAGCAACTTTCGCGAGCACTTTTTCCAATAGGCAAATTTAAAAAATCGGAGATAAGAAAAATTGCTGAAGATTTTAATCTCCCCACACAAATACGAAGGGATAGTCAAGGAATTTGTTTTTTGGGGCAAATAAAATTTAAAGAGTTCATTAAACATCATCTTGGCGAAATTGAAGGTGATATAATTGACACTGATTCAAATAAAGTGATGGGCAGGCATCCGGGTTATTACTATTATACAATTGGACAGAGATCAGGTTTGAAATTGGGCGGCGGCCCTTGGTTTGTTGTAAAGAAGGATGTAGAAAGTAATATTGTCTACATCTCAAAGGAAAATAGAACGGTAAGGGAGCGAAGCGAATTTAGAGTTGGAAAACTCAACTGGATTTTAGACGAAATACCTAATAAGAAAAATCTTAATGTAAAAATAAGACACGGTGTGAATAAATATAAATGCAAGATTGATTGGGAGAACAGTTCAAATATTAATGTAATACTTGCAAAACCGGACAAAGGAATTGCTGCAGGACAGTTTGCTGTTTTTTACGATAATGATGTTTGTTTGGGCGGAGGTGTGATTTTAGAGTGATTAGTTAAATTTCGTTTTTCAGGTGATTGTTAACTCCCCCATTGCCCAAGGTAATAAACAGGGGGCTGTCTTTACTTGATGAAATGCTTAAAAGTTTTTCACAATTAGTGCAAATATAGGCGTAGCGCAACCCAATAACTGAGTCCATTTCACAAATCCAGGTATCGGTAATTTCCTGCATACAATGCGGACATTTTAACTTGACTTGTTTTCTCTGTAGTAATTTTGTCATCATAACCTCTCCACGTATTCTATTAAGACTCTGTTAGTGACGAAAATGTTACCATTTGCTAGAAATTTTTTAGGAAAGATGATAAACTTTTTCTACCCGTGGTTTATATTTAGTAAAAACTGTACGTTTTTTCAACCCAGTATTCATAATTATTACTGCTGTTTTTACCGATCTTCCATTTAGAATTATAAACTGCAGTTAAAATTTCAGACAAACAATCTTCACAGTGTAAATCATTGTACAAAATTTTATGATCTACTACCTTTCCTGCCCCACTTATTTTTAAGCTAAGCTTTAATGAACCTGAAATATTTTTTTTGTTCTCTTTGGGAAGAACCTCTAAAATTTGCCGCGGCGCAGTTAAATTTTTCGATAGAGATGTATGTAAAACAGAAGAACTAATTCCTGCCAAAGGCTCGTTTTCACGTTCATCTCTAATAATTATATCAGCCAGCAATTCCGGTTCTTCAATTATATCCTCAATTACAATCTGTGGCACTTCTGGTTTCTGAGCGATCATTTTTTCCCGCTGAACAGTTATTGGAACATCCTCAATGAGAATTATCGGATTATCAGATTTTAATTTAGCAGAATAGTTGATATTCGGGAAAAAGTAAAAAAGACAAATAATTACCAATTGGCTTAATACTATACTTAATTTCAAAGTTATCGAGTAACGTATGTTCCTGTTTAAAAACTGTTTCATCTCCATCTCAGCATTGTTTCGGAAGTGACAGTAGTTTTGTGACTCATATCTTCAACTTCAATTGATAAAATATAATTGCCTTTGCTGTATTTACTCATATCAATTTGAAAATATACAGGAACGTTTTTGTTATATGCTTTATAATTGTTAATTAGCGTTAGTTTATCTTCTTCATTTGTAAAACCAAAAAAGTCTGTAACTGAACTCCATATTTCTTCTACCCCCGAATCTACTTCTAATTTTGATAGTGTTACACGCTGCTCGAAGTTAGCTGTTTTATTTTTATCCAGTGATAAATTATAAACCTCGTAATAAATATAGATGCTGCTTATTGAAGTGAACTCATTTAAAGGATTGGGAAGAATATTCAGCTTCCCTCTTTTTATCGCTAAGCTAGTACCTGATTCATTTACTTCTTCTGAGAGTAAAATATCGCTTATGTCCAATTCATCAATGCTGAAAGATTTAATTTTATAATAAAAATGATTTGCAGAAACTGCATTATCCGATATACGCATAATCTCGAATGCCATTTTTAAGCTGTCTGGTTTAGTTTTTAACCCAATCGAATTAATCTGATATTCTTCATTTAAACCAAGCTTTATATTTTTCTCTGGTTTGGTTTTTAATAATAAATCTGTTTTTTTATTTCTCACATAAGATTTTCCATCTAGCAAAAATAGTCCGTACTTATGAGCTATTGGAAATTTATCATCAGGATTAAACAGGTTTGATAGATTCATAGCGTAATTAACATAAACATCAGTTTCTCTGCTGTTTCCATCCAAGTTTTTAAATTGGACCACATTGTAGGGAACATTTATAGATGGTCCTATAAATTTGGGTTCATAATTTTCGGGTTCATTCCTTCGCAAATCTTTAACAAAAAAATCTGTGTCTCCTGCAAATTGAGAAATGTGCCTGCTGTAGGGTCGTGTTGTGCTAAACCTAAAGTTGCCGTTCCAGTATTCATCTACAAAACCGAGAACTTTATCTTTATAAAACCACAAATCTGTTTTTAGCTTTAAAGAAGTCCTGCCACCGGCACTTATGTAGGGTCTGTATCTCAATCTGTTAGCAGGTTCGCCGTAACGAATTAGTATTTCCCCCCGGTCTGTATTCCAGCCATAAAGCTCATTTTCAGGAACGCTGAATTTCAAATTGGAATACGCTACTCGTGAATAATGTTCTAAAAGTCTTTCGTTATAATTTGTAAGAAGCAGCGGATCAGATGATTGCCAGAATTTTTCAATTGATTCTTCGAATTCAATACTGGAAAAATTGTTAAACTTTTTGCGTAAACTTTCATCTACTAAAAAGGATGAAGATTGATATTTAAACTCATTCTTTTGCTTTTCATCCATTAATTTTAATGCATTTTTATACGCAAAATTGGATGAATCCATTTGAGACGTCTTGTAATAAAGTAAACCAAGATAAGTATAAGCCTGTTTATTATCGGGATCAATTGCTATTATTTTTTTAATCAGCGGAATTCCCTTTTGCGGATCTTCAATCTCTTGATACAAACAGCTTAAATGAAAATAAGCTGCTAAGCAGGTTGAATCAGATTTAATAGTTCTTTTGAAAAATCCTTCTGCTTGCAAATAATCTTCAATTGCAAATTCATCAAAACTTAACGATGGATCGCTCCCAACTTTTAGTACCGAATTGTTGTACTCGTAAAAATCTAACTCTTTAATTTTTCCAAGATTAAAAAGTGCTTCAGTACAGTTTGCATCAATATTTAAAATGTTTTGGTAAACATGATAAGCCATTTTTCTACTGAACTTTTCCATCAACTTTGCTTGCAAAAGTCTGTACTCAATATTTGTTTCATCTTTCCAGATAGCTTTTTGAATGTATTTTCGTGAAATTGTACGGGACTGAACAGTGTTTTTGTCAAAATAAATTTTAGCCAGCTCATAATATGAATCTGCAAAAGAAAATGAATCAACAGCGACTTTAAAGTAACTTATTGCTTCTTCCGTATTTCCAGTTTTAAGCGATTGCAAGCCTGACATGTGTGAATGATTTATTTCATCTATTAAATTTTGTGGAAAGGTAAAAGTAATGGCGCAAATAACAGTAAATAGAGTGATATTTAGAATTGAAAATTTCAACGCACACACTTGGCAATTTGGTCGTTTGTTATTTCAACCTGAAAATAATACTCATTGAACCATAAAGCAATGATTAATTTGTCTCTGCATCACACCAAAATATTTGAGAAATGCTAATATTTGCACTATTATTTTGCATTCAAAAACTATTAGATAGATGAATAACTCTGCATTAATATTTATTCCAGATATCAGCGGCTACACCGAATTTATAACTCAAACAGAAATCAGGCACAGCAAGCACATCATTTCTGAGCTTTTGGAAATTATTTTAAATGGTAATCAACTTGCGATGAACGTTTCTGAAATTGAAGGTGATGCGGTCCTGTTTTATAGAAAAGGTGATGCACCATCGCTAAAAGAAATTATTGCACAGGTAAAAAAAATGTTTGTTGATTTTCACACGCACCTGAAAATTATACAAAGAGATAATGTCTGTCAGTGCGGTGCGTGCAGAAGTGCTATAAATTTAACACTAAAATTTATTATTCACTACGGTGTATTGGATGAAACGGTAATTGGAAATTTCTCTAAAATAATTGGCAGTGATGTAATACTAGCTCATCGGCTAATGAAAAATAGTATTGATGCGAAGGAGTACATGTTGGTAACAGAAAACTACTGGAAATTCTCAAACTCGATTGATGACGTGTCTTTGGAATTGGAACCCTTTAAAGATCATACAGAAGCTATAGAAAATTTTGATAATGTTAATCTTAAATACACTACACTCTCATCTATTCGAAAAAATATTCCCAAGCCAGTTCTTTCTGACAAACAAAAATTTTATAAAGAAAAACCTGATACACAAGTAAATATTAAAGCATCTATGCTTCTTGTACACGAACTGCTCACGGATATTGATGCAAAAATGAATTACGTGCCCAACTTAAGAAATGTTTCAGAAGCTTCACCTATAAACAGAGTTAATTCATCTCACACTTGTGTGTTTGATGATCTTGAGATTCATTTTGTAACGCTTTCTAATGAAAACAAACAGAATGAAATTAATTATACTGAAGAAGCAAACCTGAGTCTTGGTGCCGAGTATATTTCAGATTACAGGATGAAAGAATCTCAGTCGGGGACAAATTTAGATGTGAGAATTTTTCCAAAGCAAAAGGTTAAAACTGATAAGTCGTTTGCTAAAAAAATAGTTGATGATTTGAAAGAGAAGCTTGTTCTGATCCGGGTAAAAAATGTAACTAAAAAGAATATTGTACTTTTTAAAAATTACTGTGAGCGGATTGCAATTGAAAGAGAGAACTAAAGTTATACATTACTCCATAAATTTTTCAAAAAAATATTTCTTTTCGTAGAGAGTTTCTTTGTTTTCCTGGAAAAAATTTTTAATTGCTTCCAGAGAAATTACCCTTGCAATTCCATACCTTATTTGTGAAGCTCTTTGTACGTATTTCTCTCCTTCATAAGGAATGATAGGATTGTAGCGTTCGTTATTCTTTAATTTTTTAGGTGCGAGAACATTTTCTTCTACCTCCGGTACCCATTGAATGATACCAACCATTTCAAAATTTGGTACACCATCTCTTATCGCCAATACTGTTCCCCCACTCATGCCATTGTTAATAACAGCATCAATCAAAAACGAACCGTACTCATCTCTGTTTGGATTACTTACAATTGCTTTTGTTACCATTTGGTAATTAATCGGGAAACCAAACACATACACAAATGAACCCCAATCAAGTTCTTTCGCAAGCCCTAACGGATAATTGAAAACGGGAAACTTTAGTCCGGACAATGATTTGTAATCTCTGCCAATTACTGCCAGGTCTCTTTTTTCGTCTGTAACGAGTATTTCAAACTCACTTCCTTCAGGAAAGCCTGCAGCATAAATCGTTTGTCTTTCTTTAATAAAAACTCCCTCAATGTATTCAGTTAATTGTCCCTCTTCACTTGTGAAAAAGGAAATAATTGTATCAGGATCGTCGACAACATGTGCACAGGTTAATATTGCAATTTTACCCTCGCTAAAAAAAACGGCAGTGCCTGTGCCAGAAGTTGACTGATCAGCATAACCTTCTGATATTGTAATATTTTCTAGATTTTTTTCATTAAAATTCTCCTTTGTTAGAGCTGCACTTCGATTGAATAAATAGGTTTTGTAAAATGCTGTGCTGTTAATTCTGTGAACGGTTTGGCTGATTTCTCTCAAAGCATCTGAAGCGCCTTTGTAGGGAAATTCGCTGTCATATTTCCCATCCTCTAAAATGGGATAGATTTCTTTATATGTTACGCCTGAACAACTGGGTAGTATAATAAATACGGTATTCAATAATAAAAAGGCTGCAGCAAGCTTTACAGTTTTCATTATTTTCTCCCTGATTAAATTTCAATTAACTTTTTTTGTATTACATACTGAGTTAATTCAACGTTTGATTTTAACTGCATCTTTTCAAAAATACGATTGCGGTAAGTGTAAAATGTGTGAACACTGATTGAAAGATCATTTGAAATTTGTTCGGCATTTTTTCCGCTGGCAATTAAGCACATAATCTGGTATTCACGATCTGATAACTTTTCATGAAGTTGTAGACCTGCTTTCCCGCCGTACTCTTCAGCAAGCTTTTCTGCGAGTGATTGATTAATGTATTTACCACCATTGACAATATTTCGTATTGCGGAAACAAGCTCATTCGGTGCACTGACTTTTTTCATGTATCCTGCTGCACCAGCTTTTATTGCTCTTAAGCCGTACTGTTCTTCACTAAACATACTTAAAATCAATACAGGTAAGTCCGGTTTGTTTTTTTTTAAATCCTTTAATGCATCCAATCCACTTCTACCCGGCATGCTAATATCAATAATTGCGATATCAAAGTGATCATTACTTACAAGTTTGAACAGCTCTGCTGTGTCTTCTGCTTCACCACTAACTAGCATGTCATTCTCTTCACCAACAATTTGCTTAAGTCCTTCTCTCACAATTGCGTGATCGTCAACGATTAAAATTTTTATCATTTATTTAAACTGATTTTATTTGCTTTCGTTATCAAAAGGGATTTCAACATTAACAGTTGTTCCTTTTGTAGGAATCCCCTCAATGGTTACTTCACCGCCGACTGCAAGAGCTCTTTCTTTCATCCCAATAATTCCCAGCGATCTTGGATTTTTGATTTGTTCACTACTAATACCTAAGCCATTATCTCTCACTTCTAATATTAATTTAGGATGATTATAATTTAGTGCAATATAAACATGATCAGCGGAAGCGTGCCTAATTATGTTAGTTACAGCTTCCTGAAAAATTCTGAACATCACCGTGGATTTTTCTTTATCGATTATTACTTCATTTGATGAAAAGGATAGAGAAAATAGTTTGCCCGTTGTTTTCTTAAATTCCTGCGTCTGCCACTCGATTGCAGCTATTAAACCCAATTCATCTAAAATATTTGGGCGCAGTTTTGATGTAATCCTTTGAACAGATTCAACTGAGTCATCAATTACTTGTGATAAATGGTTGATTTTCTCCTTTAAATCTTTTTGGTCATCCCTTAATTTATTTGCGAGCAAAGTTATTTGAATTTTCAAAACAGTTAACACCTGTCCCAGTTCGTCATGAATTTCACGAGCAATTAGAGTCCGTTCTTCTTCTCTAATAGACTGAAGATGAGATGCAAGGTTTCGTAAAACGATACTGTTTCTTCTAAGCTTGTCTTCTGCTTCTTTTCTTTCTGTTATGTCTCTTGCAATTGAAAGCACAGTTAATTCGCCATCGTAAGTAAAAAGATGAGAGCTTACTTCAGTCGGAATAAGCTTATTATCTTTTGCACGATGAATAACCTGGTAAATAATATGATTGTCAAAAATCAATTTTTCAATACTTCGGTTAAATTCTTCAATGTATTGCGGTTGAACAATTGCAGATGGACTTAACCTTAGAAACTCCTCTTTCGTGTAGCCAAATCTTTGGCAAGCTATATTATTTACTATAATAAAATCCCCGTAGGTTTTATTTTCTCTTAGTTGTGTAACAAAAACTGCGTCGTTAGCATTGTTAAAAAGCATACGGAACTTTTTTTCGCTTTCAATCAGTTCAAGTTCTGAATTTTTTCTTTCAGTGATATCTTTTATGATGCTTAATGTGACTTTTTCGGAATCAGGCAGATCTAAAAACGAGTTGGAAAATTCAAACCAGCACCTTTTGCCATTCCATAATATATTTTCTCTTTCGAATCTTGTCTTTATTTCTTCATGTGAAGTGTCTATTAAATATGTATGAAACACGTTTTCTTTTTCGGAATGATGGTAAACAACTGAAAACGGTCTACCAATCAAATCATCTTTAGTCATTCCAATAATTCTGCAGTAAGCATCGTTTACCATCAGTATATTTCCATTCCTGTCAATCAATCTCATGCCGTCTACCGAAATATCCCACAGCCTGCTGAATAGCAGCTCGGCTCTGTCCGGTATCTGTTTAATCTTTTCGATTAAAGCTTCTTCCACTATCATTTGCTTTCGTGTTTAACTTTAAATCCTTTCCTCATCCATTTACGTGCAAGAATTAAGCCCAATGGAGAGACCATTGCAATACAAGCATAAATTAGCCACATTGTTTCGGTATTCATTTCTGATGGCGGGGTATTGGAAGGTGCATAGTTCATTAAGAACCAGCCTGAGTATAAGCTTGTAATTACTTTGGTTAAAAACCACGGAAATTGTCCAATACCCATATAAATTCCTGTCATATTTTTTGGAGCAATTTCTGCGACCCATTGTAAAAATCTTGGTTGCCACATTGCTTCGCCCAGAGTCATTATAATTAAATAAGCTATCAGTGTATAAATGTTTGGTCCAAGTGCAAGTATAAATGTGGGTGACGCCATTACAAACGTTCCTATAACCATCATATTATAAGTATCTTTTTTGGAAGTTAGGGCGGTTACCATTGGCGTTAAAATAAAAATCAAAATCGGGTTTAGATTAACAAAGAACTCAAAATTATCACTTACAAATCCTTCAAATGCTCTGCTGGTATATAGCGGTAAAGTTAGCCAGTTATGTGCAAATAGCGTCTGAACAAATATCAAAATAAAAATGAAGTATAGAAATCTTAAATCCCTTAAAGGGAAATTTTTGATGTAGAAGAGAAATTTTTCTTTACTGGTCATTTCAGCCATTTCATCTTTTTCTTCTTCTTTTTTCTCTCCTTCCGAACTTTCTTTTATGTCACCTAAAGCTTTTCGCATGGCTTTTTTAGTAATAATAAAATAAACTATTCCAATTCCAACAACCGTAAGCACAACATAAACCCAAAAGACGCCCGGGATTCCAAATGCTCTGCGTATTGGTGGAGAAATAATTCCAGGTAGAAAACCACCAAGGTTCATCAGTGCGTAAAGCATCGCGTAACCCATTGCAGCAGTTTTTTCATTTGTTAATTGTTTTACTCCGGCGTAACAGGCGGGTTGATAAATTCCGTACCCTAAGATAATTCCAAGTATTCCGAGCATTGCAAGAATGTGGGCAGAATCCCATAAACCAGGCACTCCAAAATCGGGAGAAGTTGTTAATAAAATTCTTCCAACAAGCATTAGCGATAGAGCAATCAGTAAAGATTTTCTCAGTCCAATCCAATCAACAGTTGCACCAAGAAACAACATTGCAATTGTAATTCCTGCCGTAAGAATTCCCACCATACGTCCAGCATCAATATCGTCAAGCCCGATAAAATCATTAAAGAATATTGCCAATAACCCTACAACCCCAAAATACGTAAGTCCTTCCAAAACGTAAGATAGATTAACACCCAAAAGTGCTCGGGATGTGTGTGCCAAATCCACAAATGGCTGTGAAAGATCCATTATAATATTTTCTGCAAAATCGAAGTCTTCTTTTGGTTTAGCAATTTTAGGTTTTGCCATCAAGATGCCAATAAATGCAAAAGGTGGAAGAACGATTGAAAACAAAAACCATGGGAGTCCGTTATAACCTTTTAAAATTGCAGTTCTGGAAGTGGCAAGAACAAAAAATATAAAAAGCATTATTGCTAGTCCGATAAATACAATAAGAAGATCGCTCATTTTTATACCATAAAATTATTTTTGGGATATGAAAATTTTATTGAACAAGGAAACTTAACTATTTAGTGGTTTAGAAAGTTAAAAATTGAATGGATTTTTTAAAATTTATTTTAATAAGAAAAAGCTGTATCTAATAGTTTTTTTATACTCTATGTAGTGGAATTGTAATGATAAAACTGCTGCCTTTTCCTTCTACGCTTTCCACCGAAATAGTGCCATTGTTATTTTCAATAAACTCTTTGCACAGAATTAATCCGAGACCTGTTCCTTTTTCATTTGCTGTTCCGTCTGTTCTGTATTGCTCATCAATTTTGAAAAGAGAACTTATATTTTCCTTTGAAATTCCTACACCGTTATCCGATACTGAAACTTGAGCAAATTTACTCATAGTTGATACCTCAATTTTAACTTTGCCCCCAGTGTCAGTAAATTTAATAGCGTTTGAAATTAGATTCCTTAAAATAGATTCAATCATATATCTATCTGCGAAAACAACAACATCCCTGGAAACATCCGTGTCAATCTTAATGCCTTTTGTAATTGCAATGCTGATGTAAAGATTTTTTACTTCGTCGATTAGTTGGACTAGTTCAATTGAGGTTTTATCGGTATCAAATCTTCCTGTTTGCAGGCGTGACCATTCGAGTAAGTTTGATATTAGATTATAAAGCTTTTGGGAAGAAGTATAAATATTTGCAATTGAGTCTCTGATTTCTGCAGGCGATAATTCATTGTATGATTGAGATATGTATTCTGTAATTCCTAATAGCGCATTAAAAGGACTTCTTAAATCGTGAGATATTATAGAGAAGAATTTGTCCTTTGATGCATTAAGTGTATTCAGTTCTTCGGCATACTTTACAAGCTGCTGTTCGGATTTTTTTCTAGCTGTAATATTCTGAACCTGCGCAATAAAATAATGAGGCTTCCCTTCAAAATCACGGAGGAGCGAAACGCTTGTAAGCGCCCAGATAATTTCTCCATTTTTATTTAAGTATCTTTTTTCAACTAATTTTCCGTCTGCTTTCTCTTTACTTAATAGCGCTCCCTGAACCTGTACAGATTTTTCTAGGTCACCTGGATGAGTAATATCCCTAAAATTCATTTTAGTCAATTCATCCTCATCATAGCCAATCATTTCTCTAAAAACACGGTTGGTTTTTGATAGTAATCCATTTGGTTCTAGAATAGCCATTCCAGTAGCTGAATTTTCAAAGATATTTCTGAATCGCTCTTCACTTTTTATAAGTGCCAATTCTGATTTTTTTTTGTCAGTAATGTCGGTCGTGGTTCCTATTAATCTTAATGGTTTTTCACCATCTGGTTGAAACAATACACCTCGGTCAATAACCCATCCAAATGATCCATCTTTTTTATTAATACGGTGCTCGAGTCTGAATTCTTTTTCGGAATTTTTAAGGAAATTCTCGAACTTGTCTGACATCTCTTCTCTATCATCTTCGTGTACAAGTTTAGACCAATCATCTAAATTATCCGAAAGCTCATAATCGGTAAAACCATAAAGTGCCTTTAAATTTTTATCGGAAAAATATTTTTTCTCATTTATCCAGTATTCCCAAACACCAGTTTTGCCGGCTTCTACAGCTATTTCGTAAAGACGTTGATTTTCTAGAAGTTTATTGTTGGTCTTGTTTCTAAAGAGAGCCATTTCCACCGATCTCTTTAAATCCTTGATGTCAAATGGTTTAATCAAATAACCAAACGGATCTGTGAGTTTTGCACGCTGAAATGTATCATCATCTGTGCAGGAGGTTAAAAATATAACAGGCAGGTGCAGCGTTTCGCGAATTTTATTGGCAGCTTCAATGCCATCAGTCGCTCCCTTAAGTTTTACATCCATTAAAACAAGATCGGGTTTTTCTTTTAGCGCTTTCTTAATTGATTCTTCGGCTGTAGCGGCATAACCCACAACACTATAACCGGCACTGTTAAGGTGCTTCTCAATATTCTTTGCAACTATTGCTTCATCTTCGACTATTAATATTTTTGTTTCCAACTTCAGTCTTATTCTTGCAAGTAATTATTTCTTATCAACTTCTTCAATTCCAGGTTGAACAGGAAATGAAACGGAAATAGCTGTGCCATCTGTTCTATCAATTTTAAGTTTTCCATTAAGTTGCTCTGTTAAAAAATTAACAAGTTGCAATCCTAAAGATTTAGTACTAGCAAGTGTAACATCATTCGGAATTCCTGTTCCGTTATCAGCAACTTTCAGAGTTAGGTTTTCTGTTCCCAGCTTTTGTAATGTAATAATTACTACACCCCGCTGGATCACCCGGAAAGCATATTTCATAGAGTTTGACACAAGTTCATTTATAATTAAACCGCATGGAATTGCGGTATCAAGATTTAAATATAGATTTTCTACGTTAGTTTTAATTTCAATATTTGCATCGTTAGTTTGATAGGTGCCTCTCAAGTATTCAATAAGATGTTGAATGTGTTCTTGTGCTTTAATTCGTTCTAAATTTTCCGATTTGTAAAGCCCCTCGTGAATTAATGCCATAGATCTTATTCTACTTTGGCTACTTTTAAATGCTTTTCTACTTCCTTCATCTTTTATTGATTCAGCTTGCAAATCTAGCAGACTTGTAATTGTTTGCAGATTGTTTTTCACGCGATGATGAACTTCTCTAAGCAAAATTTCCTTTTCTCTTAAGGAATTTTGAATCTCGATTTCTGTTTTTATTCTTTCTGTAATATCTAAAATAAATCCTTGAATTGCCGGCTTACCGTTGTATTCAATTTTGTTTGCATACAATTCGAGGACTTTTGTTTTTCCAGCTTTGCTTAAAGCTTTAAATTGATAGTGCGGGGAAACATCCGTGCCTGCCATTCTCTTTCTGAAATTTGCCCAATTGGTTTCTCTGTCATCAGAATGAGCCAGCTCCATTACTTGTTGAGGTGTAAACGAAAGAAGTTCATCAATGGAATAACCAGTAATACGAGCGAATGCAGGATTTGCATACATAATTTGAAAATCCTGGATAATTACAATTCGCTGTAGAGAGTTTTCAATAAGCTTGCGGTATTTATTTCCTGAATTACTGCTTTCTATTTGTTTCATTTTTTATAGTGTTAGTACTTTAATCTCTAAGTTCCAACTTAATATTTTGAAAGGTGATTTGAAACAGTAATAGTTAAAAAAAATGAAAATAAGTTTTCAAATTTCGTTTTTTAGCTGACTGATATTATCTCTAAGCCCTGCTAAACCCTGTAATCCACCAGTGTGAATGGCAATAATTGTTTCTCCGGAAGTAAAAGAACCTTTTTTTACAAGATCGAAAATGCCATAAAGCATTTTACCTGTATAAATTGGCTCAATAGGAATTTTTGATTGGCGTTCAAATTCTTCAATAAAGTTAATAAGCTCAATATTGAATTTAGCGTAGCCGCCGAAGTGATAATCGAAGTTTATTTGCCAATTTGTTATTTCTTTTTTAGAGTATGATTGCAATAAACTACTAACATTTTCATTTAAAAAGCTTGCGCCTCTTAATATAGAAAAACCAAGTGCCTTTTTATTTCCGGCTAATCCTGCAGCTAAACCTGCAAGTGTTCCTCCTGTTCCAACTGCACAGCAAACGTGATCAAAATTAACTTCGATTGAATTAACAATTTCAGTACATCCTTTTACTGCCAGTGCATTCGATCCACCCTCAGGGATCAAATAAAACTTACCGAATTTATCCTCTAGCAACTCAATTACTATTGGATTGGTTTTACTTCGGTAGGTTTTTCTGTTTAAGTAATAAAATTTCATCCCGCATTTATTGGCAAATGAGAGAGTAGGATTTAAAGGCTTATGTTCTTCACCCCTGATCACACCAATCGTTTTGAAATTAAAAATTTTTCCTGCCGCCGCTGTAGCATAAATGTGATTTGAATATGCGCCTCCAAAAGTTAGAAGTGAATCATGTCCCTGTTTTTCTGCTTCGGATAAGTTATACTTTAGCTTGTAATATTTATTTCCTGATAAAAAGGGATGAGTTAAATCTAGCCGATTTATGAAAAGTGTTACACCAGCATCATTTAAGGCAGGATGATCAACTTTTGTTGAAGGAATTTCAGATCTAAATTCTTTGTTTAAATTCAAATTACAATTGATTATTTGGACATAATTTTTATTAGCTAAATTTATTTAATTATTTTTGATGAAAATAATAATTTAATTCACAAAAAGAATAAAAATGACAAAAGCTGAATTAGAGCACCTTAAAAACGTGCTAAAAAAAGAAAACAATTTGGATATTAATCCACAAAAAATAATCGAACAGATAGAAACATTTGAAAAAAGTATACCATTTGTAAAGCTTGTGAAGGCTTGTAAAATAAATGATGGTATAAAAATAATTTCAATTGAAAAACAAAAAGAACTAACAGATTTATTTCAAAATGCATTAAATAATGGGAGAGTAATGAAGTTTGTTCCGGCTTCTGGTGCTGCAACAAGAATGTTTAAAAAACTCCAAGCTGTTTTGTTAGATAATAAGAATGTAACAATCAAAGAACTTAAAAATAAAGCGAAAGATGAAAACGCGTCAATCTCTGTTGAATTTTTAGAAAACATAAATCGTTTTGCGTTTTACGATGATCTAAAAGAATGCCTGCAAAAAGATGAGAAAAATATTAATGGTCTGTTTGAGATGGGCGATGTAACCGATGTTTTAGTTTATACTTTGAATAAAAAGGGACTCAACTATGCAAACCTTCCAAAGGGATGTGTGAAATTTCATTATTATCCCGATGGGTCCAGAACTGCTTTTGAAGAGCATTTAGTTGAAGCAATGAATTATGCTGCTGATAAAAACAAAAATGCTGTAATTCATTTCACTATTTCGTTAGAGCATGAAAAGTCTATCAAAGAATTGACAGCCTCGATAGAAAAAAAATACAATGGAGATGGATGGAGAATCGATGGTTCATTTTCTTTTCAGAGTCCATCAACAAATACAATTGCAGTTACGCCTAACAACAAACTTTTCAAAGACAGCAACGGAAAAATTGTATTCAGACCCGGGGGTCATGGCGCACTGCTAAAAAATCTTAATGAACTAAATGGGGATATAATCTTAATTAAAAATATAGATAATGTAGTTCCCGATCATCTTAAGGGAGAAACATACAAGTACAAAAAGATTTTAGGTGGCTATTTAGTTGAAATTCAAGATAAAATATTTTCTTATTTAAACAAGATTGAAAAAGAAAATATTGACAAAAGTCTGAATGAAGAAATTCAGAAATACATTTCTACTGAATTGGAATTGCACTTAAAACCTGATTTTGATTCTCTAAATAATTCTGAAAAGAAAAAATATTTATTTGATTATTTAAACCGTCCTATAAGGGTTTGTGGAATAGTAAAAAAAGAAGGGCATGAAGGCGGCGGTCCGTTTTGGGTTGAAGATGAAAACGGATATATTTCAAAGCAGGTTGTTGAGACGACTCAAATTGATATGAATAACCCTGCACAGAGAAATATTTTTGAGGATGCCACACATTTTAGTCCTGTGGATTTTGCCTGTGGTGTGAAAGATTTCAAAGGAAACAATTTTAATCTGCAGGACTTTACAAATCCAAATACTGGCTTGATAACCAAAAAATCAAAAGAGGGTAGAGAACTAAAAGCGCTTGAGCTTCCTGGTTTGTGGAACGGAGGAATGTATAACTGGATTACAGTTTTTGTAGAAGTGCCGTTAATAACTTTCAATCCGGTTAAAGAAGTAAACGATCTGCTATTGCCGGAACATCAGCCTACATCATAAATTATATCCAGGCAGCTATTTTCTTCTTGGCAGATGCCTGCCAGTTTGCAGTTTTATCTAAAGTTGGGTCATCTTTATCAAAATCCCTTTTTGCCGGTCCAACATCATAGCGGTAATTTGGATTTAAAATCCATGGCTCTTCACCCACCCACAAATTTTCTGATGATGGTTCATTTATAAAGAGAAAATAAACTAACACAGCAATTACTGCAGCGCCAATGGTTCCAATAAGTACAAATTTACCAGCAGATGATTTTTTCTTTATTTGTTTGACGGGTGTTACCGGTGGTTGTACTTTCGGAAGCACGGTTTGCGGTTTGAGCGATCGAATATCTGTTGGCGCCTGCGGAGGTAATGTAGAACTAACATCTGTTTGAGTTGGAGCTTCAACAACTGTACTATCTGAAACGCCGTTATTTTCCTTCATTCCGCCCTTTGCCAGTAATCCTTGTACGAACTCTTCAGCTGATTGAATTCTTTTATCGCGTTCTTTTTCTACTGAATTGAATAAAAGATTAACAATCCAATCTGAGATGTGTGGGTATATTTTGCGAGGATCTAGTATTTCACCCTGAACAATTTCGTTCATTATTTCAAAATCACTATCAGTATCTACATTAAAAGGAACTCTGCCAGAGAGCATTTCATAAAAAGTAACACCAATACTGTATATATCAGTACGGTGATCAATATCTTTCACGGCTTTAATTTGCTCGGGGGACATATAGTAAATGGTTCCCATCTTTGTTCCGGTTTTAGTAATTCCTTTATCCTGAAGGATTTTTGCAATTCCAAAATCTAAAATTTTTACCGTATCATCTTTGGTAAGAAGTATATTTCCAGGCTTAATGTCTCTATGGATAATTCCTCTTTTATGTGCAAATCCAACTGCTTCAAGCATTTGTGATAGAATCCAGATTGCACGCTGTTCAGGAATAGGACCTTTGCTTGAGATCATATGTTTCAGAGTTTCGCCATCTGCAAACTCCATTATCATGCAATAATTCTCATCTTCCTGAAAGTAATTAAAGAGGCTTACAATATTCGGATGAACCAAACTTGCCTGTACTTTTGCTTCCTGTCTGAATCTTTCAGTAAAGTGTGCATCTTTTGTTAATAGGGGATTAAGAACCTTTATTGCAACTTTACGTTCTAGCATTGTGTCATCGGCAAGATAGACAGTTCCCATTCCGCCTTCGCCTATTTTTTTTACTATTTTATAGTCACGAATGTGATCGATCATTTATTTTCTCCGAATAAATTTATTAACGGATATCTTTTCTTTTTAAAGAGTATGCTGTTAAAAGATAAAATGCAGTAGAAAAAATTAATAGCACAAAAATATTTACTGCAAGATTATCGGGATCAAAACCTATTGACATTATTCTTTGCGGTTCGAATTCTTCAAACTCCAAAATTGTTGCAGCCTCAAATGCCCACCTACTTGGATTAAAAGCAGCCAGTATTTTTTCAAAATCGCTCATATATTCGAAAATTGTTATTAATCCGCCTAAAATAACCTGTGGAATTAGCACTAGAGGTATTAAACCCATAGCAGCTTCAGTTGTGTTTACGAGTGAAGAAATTAATAATCCAAGCAATAGCGACTGGAGTGAAGTAAGCAGCAAAAGGAAAAACATTGCACTAAAAGAAACCTCCATTCCAAGGGCTGGAACAGCAATACCTACAAGTATTCCGCATTGGATAACACATAGAAGCAGGAGCACAGTTATTTTTGAAAAAATGTACGAGGGAATTTTCAAATTTACCATTCGTTCTCGCCTGTATATTGAGTGCTCGCTTACTATTTCGCGAGCCGCATTAGAGCAGCCAAGCCAAATTGCTGCAATCACAAGTATAAAAAGTGCAGCGGTCCGTTCTTCAGGGGCATCAAAAACAAGCGCAATTAATAGTGCAATGATTGGTGCCTGCAACAATAGTATGGCAGTACTTACTTGGTCTCTCAACTTGACTCTAAAGTACCTGCTTGTTAAAGTGGAGAATTGTTTTAAACCCGCACTTCGCTTTTTTCCTTTACTGGATCCAGTACCTCGATTTTCAAATGTTGTACTTTTTCTATTATCAACAAAGATCTCGTATTGAGGTGACTGCCTAAACTTATTCTTCCAGTAATCTGGATCTTGTGTCTCTAATTTTTCAAAAATTTCGTATGGCTGATCAGCTTCAAAATATTCAGCAGCTCTGTTTGCTTTTCCGAAGTAAGCAAGCTTTCCGCCTTTTGATAGAACAATTAAATGCGTAAGAATTTCAAAATTTTCTTTAGTGATATTATGTGTAGTAAGAATTATAATCTTTCCTTTTGAAGCAATTCCTCTGAGCAAGTTCATTACATCTAGATCGGTTTTGGGGTCTAATCCGCTGGTTGGTTCATCTAAAAATAAAATTGATGGTTCTGTTAAAAGTTCCTGTCCTAGATTAACACGTTTTCTTTGTCCGCCGCTAATTCCTTTTTTCTCAGCTGAGCCGATTAGTGTTTCTTTTGTATCGTTCAATCCTAAAGTATCTAACACACTCTCCACCTGTGCAGAAATTTCAGTGTCTGGAGTGCTATCCAATCTTAATTTCCCCGTGTAGTTAAAAGATTCTTTAACCTTTAATTCTCTGTGAATAATATCATCCTGCGGAACGTAGCCGATTTGTCCTTTAAATGAATCAATGTTCGAATAAAGTGATTGCGAATTTATAAGCACATCACCATCGGAAGGCTTTGTAACACCGTTCATCATCATCATAAGTGTTGTTTTACCTGCACCGGAGGGACCAATTAATCCAACAAATTCGCCGGGTAAAATTGTTAATCCAATCTGATCTACAATTATTTTATTGCTGACACGAAATGTGAGATCGTTAGCAGCAATTTGAAGATCACCTGAAATTACCTTTTCTCCCGCAAATAATCTCTCAAGATTTAATGGAATACCACCAATTGTAATTACATCACTTGCAGTAACTTTTGCGCGCTCAATTTTTTTACTGTTTACAAATGTTCCATTTGAGCTTTTCAAATCTTCGACAAACCATTCATCTTCAACCTTTTCAAGCCTTGCATGTTTTCTCGAAACCTTAATATTATTAATTACTAAATCGTTATCGCTGCTTCGCCCAATATTAATTTTTGTTTTTTCGAGAGCAACTTTTGTCCTCAATCGCTCTTCACTTGGTGTTAACGGAGTAGGAAGAATAGCTGGTGCGGTTAAAAAAGGTTCAAGCATTTTCCAATCAAAAGTATAGTTTTTACCGAAGTTTATTTTATCTGCCTGATCAATTTCAATAGAAGTTATTTTTTGCTCATTTACAAAAGTTCCGTTTGTTGAATTGACATCTTCAAGTATAACTCTGTTTTTTTCAATTTTAAATAAAGCATGCTTTGATGAAACACCCGGATTATTTATAACAATCTCGTTGTGGGATGCCCTGCCGAGAGTAACTGTCCTGATTTCGCTGTTGTTCATATTATAACAAGTTCTCCTTTAAAATTGAAAGGGAATTGAACACTATATCCTAAAACCTCAAGATTGAGTATTCCTACTGTGTGGTATTCCAATTTTCTTTTCAAGATTGATCCGAATAGTGATGACATAGTTTTAATATTACTAAGTTCGTAAATAACCGAACCATTGGCATTAGCATTTTCTTTTTCCAATTTAATTTCGGAAGAAATATTTCCTTCACCCGATTTATTTTCATTTATAAATATTTGTGATGGGTAGTCTTTCAGTAAAATATCAATTCCGTACGGATTTGTTAAGTTGAATGCTACTTCCACTGTTGATTTCCCCAAACTTACTGAGTTCAGTTTTGCTGATTGAACTTTTAGAAGTTTGTTGTTTTTTGTGTCTTTTTCGATTGTTTTAGTTAACTCTTTTTGTAAATCAAATTGGTGATTGAGATCAACTTCAACTGGCATAGTAATTAAACCAAGATCAGCAGAAACTTTGCCTTTCATATTTAAATCAATTGTGTCTTTTTCTTTGCTCGCGATCTCTATTGCTTTTAATGTGTTAAGGTGTGCAAAAAAGCTCACCGTTGAAGTATCGAATTTTTTCATTTTTATTTCTTCGGTTCTAAATGCAGTGCCTATTGTATCTTTATCAATGAGTAAATTCAAATAAACTGCATCTATTTCGACATCTGTATCATTTTTATTCAAAGCAAATACACTTATGTCTAGCTTAAGCGAATCAGAATTTAGTTTTAAAATTTTTATATTAGTTACTTCAATTATCTCGGGAGCAATCCCCTTTGGTGAACACAAAAAAGTATTAACAGCCCAAAAAAGAACTACTGCTGAAACTACAAGAAATAAAAATTTAATCATCCGCTTTTTCATCAATAATCATAAGCATCTGCAACGCTCAACGTAGCAATGATTACAAAAAACACAAACAAAATACTAATCAGGAATAGAACCAATCCCCAAATTGCCCAGAGCTTTTGTACTTTTATAAAATGATCAAAACTGTCCCACCGTTTATTCTGCCAAGCCCACTCATTTCCTTTCGCGCCAAGGATAAAAATCATAACAAAGTTTACAAAAGGAACAAAAGTAAGCAGAGCAATCCAGGTATTGTTTCCAATACCCCAAATCCACGATAAAAAGAAAGCGCCCCAATTCCATCCCGAAAGTTCAGATGGAAGCTTAACCGTTTTTCCTTTTCCCGAATTATTTGAGCTTTGCATGTCGTTGATTTCAACTTTCGATTGAGGAGTTGATTTATTTTCCCGCATTGGTTTGCCGCAGCTAACACAAAAAGCTGCATCTTTATCGTTTAGTTGTCCGCAATTAGTACAGTGCATTTTGTTACCCCCAATTCATTTACATATTTTTAACTCTGTCTCTTCTGTCACGAGCAGTAGGATGCGAAGAGATGAAATCATTTACTGCATCCCGTTCATCTATTCCGTATTCTTTTTCAAGTTCTTCTAATTTTGTAAAGAAATCTACAGCACCCTGTTTATCGTAGCCTGCTTTTTTCATAAGCCAAACGCCAAGTTCATCAGCTTCATACTCGTCGTACTTTGTAAATGGCATTGAGTAAATTCCATATGCAAGCTGAACGATTTCACCAAAACTCGGATCAATTGAAGATGCAATTGCCGCATACTGTACTCTTTTAATGCAGTGCCGAAGCTCGTTGTGTGCAATTTCGTGTGCCATTACAAAAGCTATTTCATCTTCAGTTTCTAAAAAATCTAAAATCCCGGTATTAAAAAACATTCTTCCGCCGGCGATTGCGTAAGCATTTACTTCATCAGTACTTACAACTTTGTAACCGTAATTTATGTTTGTGCGATCAACATAGCTCATCATATCGTTAAATATTTTTTTCAAGTCAAATTTTCTTTCTCTTACAACTCTCATATCGCTTAAAATTTGCTTTTCCAATTCAATCCCAATTGAATTTTCCTCATCATCTGAAAGTGCTGTGACTTCTAAAAGAGTTTCGTTTAAAATATCGGCGGTGTTTAATAGTTCTTTAAGAAAATCATCCTGTGCATTAACAGTAATGTTTGCAGAGAAAAAAATCATAAAGGAAAATAGGATAGATTTGACGGAATTTGCAGATTTTGTAACTTCATTTTCTTTCATCTCTTCTCCCTTTATAGTAATTGAATTATAAATTTTATGTTAACAATATTTTAATGATCACTATTTGTCACTTTTGCGATCTGAACCGTAATATTATCCTCTCCACCTCTTTTGTTTGCTAACTCAATAAGTTTATTTGCTGCATCCTGTACCGTTCCATTTGATACAATTTTTAAAATTTCACTATTGCTTACAAAGGTTGTTAATCCATCGGAACAGAGAATAAAAGTATCGCCCACTTTTATTTTGATTTCATCCGAGACCTCCGGTTCGGTTTCTACTCCGATCCCAAGTGATCGTGTAATTACATTTTTTTGCGGATGATGTTTTGCCTCTTCTTCAGATATCATTCTTGAATCAACCATTTGCTGAACTAAAGAATGATCTTTTGTAAGTTGTTTGATTTCTCCATCTCTGCACAAATAAATTCTACTGTCGCCAAGATTTGCCGTGTATGCATTATCATCCTGCAATAAAGTAATTACAACAGTTGAACCCATGTCATTAAGCGCAGGGTCATTTTTTGCTGCATCCATTAATGTGTGATTTGCTGATTGGATGGAAGATTTCAATTCTTTTACAGGATTAAAGCTGTTGTTAAGTTTTTCGAAATGATTTTTAATTGATTCAACGGACAGACGTGATGCAATTTCACCACCTTTATGCCCACCCATCCCATCACAAACAATTAACAATTCACCGTAACTTCCTTGGAATGAGCCAAAATAATCTTCATTTATTTCTCTAACTCTTCCAACATCGGAATGATTCCCAATTTCAATTTTGAATTTTTTATCTGCCATATATTTCTATGTTAAATTAATTTAAGTTTGAATGAAATAGTGCCAAGTTTTATTTCATCGTTATCTTTTACTTCCATTCTTTCCTCTACTTTTTTTCCATTTACAAAAGTTCCGTTTGCCGAAAGCTGATCCTGAATAATAAATTTATTATTTCTACTTAAAATCAATACATGTTCATCTGATATTTCAGGTTTATTTATTATTATATTGTTTGCAGCACTTCGCCCTATTTTTGTTCTGCCCTCAAAAATTTTAAAATCTTTACCCTCAGGATCTAACTCAAAACTAACAAGCCAACCTGCCAAACGATTGGGGTTTAAAGATGGATTTTCACCTACTAACTTATCTTCTGCTCCTACGATAATCGTTTTTTTGTCAAGAACTGTATTTGTTTGTGCTTCGCTGGTTTCTTGTGCTCCATTAACATTTGTCTTAACATCATTGCCTTTGTCAATTACTGTTTTAGCACTTGTAATTGCTTTTGTGATCGTCGCAGTTACTTCTGGGTGGGGGCAGTAAGGGCATTGATCCAGACTCGCATCGTAATTGTGCCCGTTCGGACAGGTTTTATGCTTTGTAGAAATTTGAGCCCCGCAATACTTGCAATACTTTGCATCAGATTTGTTTTCTTTCCCGCAGGAAAGGCATTTCATTTTTGACCTCCGTTTTCTTCAACAAACAATTTTGGAGAATCAAATTAGTAATAAACTTGCTATCTGCAAAGCATTTATGATGCCTGTTTAGAATAAATTTTTAGAATAATATAAAAGGAAGGTCGCCCTGCTGGAAATTGGAGGAGATATAATCAGCAGGGCGGGCTTAACTAATGAGAGCGTTATTAGTTTGCTAAACTTTTTGGAGGATTGTGAACGATTTTTCTTATTGTATCAAACTGTAAATAAGGGTATTCTTCACGCAAGGCATCTATTGCATCGCCTGTTCGGAATTTTTGTGCACGAAGCGACTTAAATTTCTTTCTGATTTGATAATCCCTAACTGCTCTTTCGTTAATCAATCCACGGTGGTGAAGCAATTCGAAGATTTCATCACTTATCAAATCTGAGATGGGATTTTGGAGTGTTTTTTTTATTTCTAGGTTTTCCATTTTTTAACCCTTCCTGTTGTTGATACTTTATTAGGATTTAATTTTCGCTCAACAATCGGTCTGATCTATAAACGTCTAAATTCTGTGTTCAAACTAATAAAAAATGCGTGCGTTACAATTACACAGTTATGTAGTTTTAGAGGAAATTTAATTGGAGGGGAAATATTACCTACATAAATATGTAGTTAATAGTTGATTTTCATTTATATTATCTTTTTTCTTATGGCTTTTGCAACTGCTTCGGATTGGGAATGAACATGCAGTTTCTTATAAATATTTTTTATGTGATGACGAACAGTATCTACACTAATAAATAGTTGATCGGCTATTTGTTGATAGTTGTTGCCTTCAGCGAGCAGGTTTAAAGCTTCTTTCTCGCGCTCACTTAAATAGTATTCGTTTGGTTCTTCATTTGTTTCTTTTACTTCCTTAAATGCTGTAATTACCTGCCGGGCTATATTGCTACTCATAGGAGAGCCGCCCTCGTGTACTTCTTTAATTGCCTCTAATAATTTTGATGGTGGGGTTTTTTTTACAAGATATCCGCACGCACCTGCGCAAAGTGCATCGAAAACTTTGTCACTGTCTTCGTAAATTGTAAGCATTAGAATATCCAAATCTTTATCAATTGCAATTGCTTTTTTTACACCTTCAATTCCGCTTATTCCCGGCAGTGCAATGTCCATTAAAACAACATCAACCTTAATACTATTTAATTTACTTAAAAAACTTTCACAATCAACAAATTGTGCAACACATGAATAGCTTGGTGTCCCATCAATTAACACTGCAAGACCGTTTCTAATTGTGTCATTGTCTTCAACTATAGCAACGTTAATCATTAACTTTATCCTTCGATTTAAATATTAAAGAAAGACTTTAATTTATTAATCTTACTTAACTTTCCTTTAAAATGTACAATCGTTCCATTAGCGGGAGATGAATTCCAGCTAATTTCTCCGCCAATTTTATCAGCACGGTTCAACATATTCTTCATTCCATTTCCATAATGAATGTTTTTAATATCGAAACCTACTCCGTCATCTTTAATGTAAAAAATAATGTTGTCATTTTGTACATCAGCTTCAAGATTCATTTTTATGCACTTGCTGTGTTTAATTGAATTGTTAATTGCTTCCTTTAAAATTAGCAATAGGTTTTGTTTATACTCCATAGGAAGCTTTATATTGTTACTTTTATCCACATTTTTTACCTGCAATGAAATTCCAACCGAGCTAAAAAATTCGTTGTAGGAATCTTTAAGTTTAATTAACAAATCATACAACGAGTCTTTCTGAGGATTCACGACCCAAACTATATCGCTCATAGCGTCCACGAGATGGCGGGATGTATCGCTTATCTTTCGTAGCTCTCCAGTTGATATATCATTTTTATTACTGTGTTGAACAGCAAGTTCACTTAAAATTGAAATCTCAGTAAGACCGGCTCCAACGTTATCGTGCAAATCTGAAGCAATTTTTGTTTTTATTTTTTCAATTGCCAGTTGATTCTTAATTCTTAAGGTACTCAAGTAATACAACAAAAAGCCAACTAACATTATAGCAAGAGTAGCAAACCACCAAGTTTGATAAAACGGCGGATTTATAGAAATTATTAGAGAAGCTTTGGCTTCATTCCAAACGCCATCGGAGTTTGTACCCATTACTTTAAAAACATAATCCCCTGAAGGAAGATTTGTATAAGTAGCAACTCTTCTGCTTGCGTCCGTATTGGTCCAGTATTTTTGAAAGCCTTCAAGTATATACCTGTACCTGTTTCGTGACGGGTTTGAATAATCTAAAGAAGCGAATTCAATTGAAATAAAATTTTCATTATGCGATAAAATAAGCTCATCATGTTTACCGTTTAGTTCCTTATCTAAAATTTTAATGTTGCTGATTACTATTGGCGGCTTGTAGGAACTAATTTTTATACTGTCCGGATCGAAATAATTTAAGCCGTTAATTCCCCCGAAGAACATTACTCCGTCACTGTCTTTAAAGTAAGCACCGCCGCTAAATTCGAGACTTTGTAATCCATCTTCAATTCCAAACTGAATAAACTTTTCTGTCTGGGGATTGAATTTAAATATTCCATTATCACTGCTTAACCATAAATTTTTATTTTCATCTTCCAAAATTCCATAAACTACTGAGCTTGTTAAACCATTTCGGACTGAGAAGCTTTTAAAAATATCATTATCGGGATCGAATTTATTTAAACCTCCGCCCGAAGTTCCTACCCAAATGTAACCATCTGAGCCTTCAATTAAACACAATATTTTATCACTTGTAGTTGAGTTTGGATTTTCAGGATCACTTCTGAATGCAAGAAAAGTTTCTGTATTGGAATCGAATTTGTTTATTCCACCACCGTATGTTCCAATCCAGAAATTTCCTTCACTGTCTTTGAGCAAAGTATATACACGATCATCAGACAAAGAATTTAGATTTTGTGCATTATGTTTGTAAGCAGTAAAATTATACAAGCCGGTGTTTTTTTTGTTGAGGTTTAGTTTATTTAATCCTCCGCCGAAAGTTGCCAGCCAAATGACTGTATCCGATTCTATATAAATATCCAAAACCTGGTTTGCAGAAATTGAGCTAGGATCATCTGGATTATTTTTGAACACTTCAATTTTTCCAGTACTGGGATTTATTTTATTTATTCCAGCACTGTAAGTTCCCACCCAAATATTACCCGAATTATCTTCTGCAATTGATCTTATATGATTATCACTTATTGAATTTAAATTTCTTGGATATGCATTGTAAATTTTTATTTGGCTGTTCCCTTCGAAAAAATTTAAGCCTCCTCTGTAAGTTCCCACCCAGAGATTCTTTTTTGTATCTTTAAACACAGACCAAACGACATCATCATTTAATTCTTTTTTTCCCATTGTTTGCGAGTTAATCAGCTCAAACTTTGCGATGTTTTTTTGAATCTTTGTTACTCCTTCACCGAGATGTGAACCGACCCACAAAATTCCTGATCGGTCTATAAATAGAGAAAGAATTTCATTATCCACAAGTGAATTTGGATTATCAATTACTTTTGAAAAATGTATAAACGTTTTTGAATGAAAATCAAAACGATCAATTCCACCGCCAAAAGTTCCTATCCATAAATATCCATCAAAATCCTGCTCAATAGCCATTACTGTGTTATCGGAAAGACTGTTTTCATTATCAATAATTTTTTTGTAAATCTTAAACTTTGCATCATCGGGCGGAAGATTTGTATTATCGCTGTCGAGTTTATTCAGTCCACCCAAAAAAGTTCCTACCCAAATGCTGTTTTCCTTATCTTCAAACAGGCAAATTACTTTATCATCACTTAATGAAAAGTCATTTTCATCTTGATGACAATAGTGAATAAACGAAAGTGAATCTTGTAACTCTTCGTTTTGCATCTGCAAATAATTTGTGTTTAATTTGTGCAACCCATTACCAAAAGTTGCAATCCAAATTTCGTCTCTGCTGTCTATTAAAATATCAAATACACGATCGGACATTAATGTGTAGTTCTTTTCAGGATTGTGGTAAATATGAACACCCGAATTGGTTTTTCTATCTAACCGAACAATTCCGTTTCCCCAGGTGCCTATCCATAAAAAGCCGTTACGGTCTTCTCTGATTGCAGTGATAGAGTTAACTTGATTACGGGAAAACGCAAGCGGGTAATCGTAAAATGAACTTGCTGGTTCTTCAATAATTTCAAAAAAAACATTCAAGTAAAATCTATTGAAGGTTTCAGTCCTGGGATCGAATTTATTTAAGTATCCGTTTGTAGTCCCTACCCAAATGTAGCCATCACTGTCCTCGAGCAAGGCAGAAATAAAATTATCGGATATTGTTGTTGAGTCATTCGGATCGTTAACAAAAATTTTAAATTCATAGCCATCATAACGATTTAAACCGTCTATTGTTCCAAACCATAAATAGCCGACTTTATCTTGTATGGTTGCAAAAATCGTGCTTTGAGAAAGTCCATCAGCATCTGTAAGCTGTTTGAAGATATAATCATCTGGCTGTGAGAATGATTGAATTGCGACTACGAATAGTAAAAATATTAGTACGTATAATTTCATTTAATTGAATTTAAAGATCGCAGACAAATCTATTATGCAAAATATAACAAATTGCACTATCATTTTAAGGATAATTATATAGCTGGTAAAAATTAACAAGTAATTCCATTTAAAATTTTACACACTTGTTGGATAGAAAAAGTACTCTGTCTTTTTATATTTCAATTCCCATATAAAAGCTGCCAAAACAGGAAGATGCTGTATATAAATTAAAGCAGGAGATATATAATTTAACTGGTACAATGGAAGCAGAGCAGCATAGAACAACAGAGATACCTTTGGTTTGAATACTAAAAGCGGAACCATCCATGTATAGTACCACGGAAACTGAGTCGGACTTATTAAATAAAGTGTGGCAATTATGAGCAATGTTTTTTCTAAAAATCGATTTTGATTGTTAGGCTCTTTCCTAATAATAAAAAAAACTAATGAAAGATAGATTAGTACAATTAAAATTCTTGGATGGATATTAATTTGAAGTCCCAGCCAGTTTGTAACGTAAGAAACCGTATCGCGGAATATCGAGTAAACAGCTGCATTGTTAATCCATCGTTCGGCGTAGCGAATGAAGCCCAAGCTTTCATTGAGATTACTTGCCAGCACAGGGATAAATAAAATTACAACAATTGTTAAATAGCCTAAAAGATAAAAAGTGAAAGTCTGTTTGTTTTTCCAAAATGATCTTAAAAAAAGTGCAAGCAGAACCAAAGGATAGAGTTTAAATCCTGTTGCAATGGCAATAGAAACAATCGCCATCCAGTATTTATTTTTTAAGTAGAGATATATTGAAATTGTGACAAATAGAATGGCCAGTAAATCCATGTGTGCTGCGTTAAAAAATTCATGTATTACAATTGGGTTAAGCCAATAAATAGCTAATAGAGCTAGTGGAAGTCTGATGTGTTTCAAAATTAAAAATAAAAAGAGAAGAACAACGATATCAAATAAAAGTAAAATTGATTTCCACATCCACGATTGCCATGGTGCAATTATGTAACTAACTGCAAAAACACCTTGCGCCAAAGCCGGATAAATTGTTCTAACGTGAGGATGATTAATATTTATAATTACTTCACCTGATTCTTTAGCAAGCTTTTTTAGTTCGGCAGGTATGTCGTTTGTATTTTTAATTGCATCATCTGGACTGAAAATGTAAGGATTAAATCCATTTGCGGTTACCGCTCCGTCCCATAGATACCTGTAGTAGTCATCTTCTAAAACAGGCTGTGATGGTATTAAGATAATACGACTGATAATTCCAACTAAAATTATTGCTCCTAGCCACAATTTGTTGTTAAATATTTTTTTGATGCTGAGAATAGCAATGAAAAAGTAAATGCCTAAAATTATTCTAAAACTGACATACGGAACGATCTGGTCTGTGTGTGGTTGTAAATAAAGAGCAAGATCTGTTGCAGTAAGCAGAACATAAATTGAATAAGCAGGCAGTAGAATTAGGAAGATTATCCAAACAGAAAGAAAAAATTTATTTTGCGGGGCTTTTTGGTTTTGCAATGCTTTTGTACACTCTGAATAATATTATTCAATTGAATGATAAAATTTAATATTAATCATCTAAATATTTTTTGTTATTTTGAGATAAATGCAAATTCAATAATCTAAAAATGAAGAGAATTTTTTCAACAGAAATATTCAAGCGATTCTACACGCTAAAAAGCCATAAAATCTATTCGCTGCCAATTGCAATACTAATGCCTCATAGCCGGTGCAATTGCAAATGTGTTATGTGTGATATTTGGAAGGGTAACAAAAATGTTAAGGAATTGAGTGAAAATGATATTAAAGAAATGCTGGAATCATTTGAAATATTAAAAACAAAGTTAGTTGTTATGTCCGGCGGCGAAGCGTTGATGCATCCCAATTTTTTCAGACTGTGTGATATTTTAAAATCAAAAAAAATAAGCATTGCAATTTTATCAACCGGTTTGCTGCTAAAAAAATATGTGAACGAAATAATTGAAAAAACTGATGAGGTAATTGTCTCGCTTGATGGTTCAAAAGAAGTGCACGATATAATTAGAAATATTCCAAATGCGTATGATAAATTAAAAGAAGGTGTACAGGAATTAAAATCTCTTGATCCAAACTTTCGAGTAACCGCTCGCTGTGTTATTCAGAAAGAAAACTATTATGACCTGCCAAACATAATTGAAGCTGCACACGAAATTGGTCTAGATCAAATAGGTTTTTTAACTGCTGATGTTACAACTGATGCATTTAACAGACCTGAGCCCTGGGTGGATGAAAAAGTTGATGAGGTAAGCTTATCAATCGATGAGCTTCAACACTTTAAAGAAACGATCAACTCTCTTCTTCAAACACACTCAAAGGATTTTAAAAATAAATTTATTGCAGAAAGCCCTGAAAAAATTAAAAATTTCTACAATTACTACGCTGCATTCCATGGCTTGTGTGATTTCCCACCTATCAAATGTAATGCTCCATGGGTTTCGGCAGTTGTTGAGGCAGACGGTAGTGTTCGCCCATGCTTTTTTCACGCGGTCAGCGGAAATATAAGTGATAATTCGTTTAGTGATATTTTAAATTCTGAAAGTTCAATTTCATTTAGAAAAAGTCTGGATGTTGCTTCAAATCCCGTCTGTAAAAAATGTGTCTGTTCGCTTAATCTTTCACCATTTGCTAAATTGTAATGCTAACTCCTGCAGAAATTAAAAAGGGAAAATATCATAATTATAAAATCTATTTTCTCTGGACAATTGCACTAGCACTTGCAGTATATTTTTTCTTTTTTGTATTTAAAAATGCTAATAGGCAAAGCCAAGGATTTGCAACTTACTATACAGCTTCCAAACTCTTAAGTGAAGGAGTAGATGTAAGCCAATTCTATGATAACGATTGGTTCAGTATTAAAGTAAAAAATATGTACCTAATGTTTATGAAATCTATCACGTTAATTTTACAACAACTTCACTTTTGCTTTTACCGCTTTCGCATTTAAATTACAGCAAAGCAAAGATTATTTGGACAATATTCAACATTGTGATTTTATCATTCACGATAGGATTTTTATTAAGGAATTTTTCATTTAATAAACACTGGCTAATAATAATTCTGATATTAATTTTTTCTTTTCAGCCGGTTTATGCAAATTTTCTATACGGGCAGGCTTATCTTTTTATTTTTTCTTTGCTGGTTTTAATGTGGTTTGCTTATAAAAATGATCGTGAATTGTTACTTGGGTTTACGATCGGAATAATATTTATACTTAAAAGCACAAGTTTCATTTTTTTATTTTTCTATTATTACAAAAAAATGGAAAAGTTTATTATATGCAGTAGCAACTATTCTTTTCGTTGCGCTTGCAAGTTTGCCTTGGATTGGAATTGATACATGGTTCACTTACAGCGAAAAATTCTTCAGTTATGTTTTACATCCTTCATTAAGTGTTACAGCGTATCAAACTCTAAATAGTTTTTTCCACCACGTTACAAATTACAATCAGCAGTGGAATCCAGAACCTATTTTTAATTTACCTGCCCTAGGAAAAATACTTTCATTACTTGCCATTTCATTTGTTCTGATTTACTGATCAATTAAAGCATATCGTCTAAAAAAATCTGATTTAGCTTTTGGATTATTTGTTGTTGCTGGTTTAATTATTAGTCCTGTTTCGCTGGATTATCATTACACAATTGTTCTTCTGCCAATTTTCATAATCTTAAGATGGAGTTTGATCAATGCTAATGCAATCATTTGGGTAGCAATGGTTATTTTAAGTATTTTAATAGAGGCTCACATTCCTTACACATCTGCAAAGGTTACTAGTGGGTGGCTTTCAATATTTGCATATCCAAAATTATATGGTGCAGTTGTTTTATGGGGATTATTTATGTCGGCGTCTGGTAAAAAGTTTGCCGATAAAGCACAAGTCATAGTTTGACCTAAACTTTATTTATGAAGAGAAAAAATAAAATTCTTTTCACCCCAAACAGATTTACACTGTTCAATTTTCCAGTTAAATCCTTTGCTTTCTCCAATTGATTTTATTTTTTGAACCTCACAAACTTGTGATAGTATCATAAACACTTTTGAATTTTTATTAATGTAATCTGGCAGTGAACTAAAAAGATTTATAAAATATTCATAATTGCTACCGCAAAACCATGCATACTCTTCTTCCGTTTCTGGATCTTTTTTATAATAGGGAGGATTGATAATTATAAAATCGAAATGCCGATTTGGTATGTTTTTGAATAAATCTGATTCGATTGAATTTACATATACATTGTTTCTTTCAGCATTTCGTTTTACGTTCTCGACTGATGTTCTGCTGATATCACTTGCATAGACTTCTGCACCTTTTTTTGCTGCGAGTGTTGAAATGATTCCTGAACCCGCACCCAACTCTAAAAAGGATTTGTTTTCAACATTCAACACATCAATAAAGTTTAATAGAATATTTGTGCTGATAAACAAACCAGGGTGAAAAACTCCCGGCTTAACAGTTACAGTAATATCTTTATAAGAAAATTCTCTTTCCTTCGAAGTGTATACTTTTGCAAGTTTTCTTAAGATAGGCGAGAGTGGTGTTAAAATATTCAAATCAAATTTTTCCTTGCAAATTTTTACTCTGTGTAAAAACCTTCCACTTCTGGGCGGCGGTATTTAAGCCAGAATTTTTGAAGCGCTTTCAGTTCATACGGAAGCTTGTAAAAACCGGATTTATATCTTAAAGAAGAAAGCACACGCATTGTCTTTTTTTGAAATGAAGTTAATTTAAAATCAGATATTGTAGGATACTGTGCATTAATCACGGTTTCAAAATCTAAAATTTTATTCACGATTTCGGGTGTCAACCATGGCGTTAACGGATTTTTTCGCAAGTCAAAATTTTCCCACTGCGGGTCCAGCCAGTCCTCAAGCGTCTCAGGAAATTTGAATCCTGAATCAGTTACTTTTTTATAGAGTTCAGAACCTTCAGTCGGAACAGGGCTGTAAACATAAATTATTATTTCTGTAAAAGGATTAATTTCCTTTATCTGTTTTATAAAATATATGTCTTCATCAATTTGCTGCTTAATTTTTTCTGGCGAATCTGCAGGGAGACCAAGAACAAAAGAATATTCGGGAATTATATCAAAATTTTTCATCCTTGATGCAAATTTTTTAATCTGAGCACCTGATTGTGTTCCACCTTTGTCCATTTGTTTTAAGATTGTATCGTTACCAGTTTCAGCGCCGAAAAAGATCATTCTGCATCCTGCTTCTCGCATTATTGCAAGGGATTTATCGCTGTATTTATTTATTGTATCAATTCTGCCTTCGCCCCACCAATTAATTTTTTCCCTCTTGATTAGTTCCGAAAACTCTACGGCTCTTTTTTCCGAAACAAAAAAGTTGTTGTCATGAAATTCAACTGCGTTCGCACCGAACTCATCAATTAAATATTTAATATCTTTATAAACGAGCGGAGCAGATTTTCCTTTCCATCTAGCTTCGTAAATTGGTACAACAGCACAGAATGAGCATGTAAAAGGGCATCCAACACTTGAGTGATATGCGGCTGTTTTCGTTCCAAGAAAAGTTTTGCCTAGATAACTTTTTATAGGATAAAAGTGATCCAATTTTTCGTAAGGCAGGGATGGGAGTTTATCCTGATCTAAAAGATCTGCTTTGGGAGTTATAACAAATTCGCCATTCTTTTTGAATATAAGATTCT
>JABDPB010000011.1 GCA_013042995.1 Ignavibacteriaceae bacterium
GGGGTCTACAGCCCAAATGTCAGCCACAGATGTTGAAAAATACAGGTCTCTGGTTGAGGATTCGGCAAAGCTTAGCGAAGTTATGAGAAAAAATTATTCTGCAGTAAGTGAAATGATGGAAAAAATAAACTCTATGCAGCAAATCAGTTCTGATAAAATTCAGCAATTAAGCGCACTGGCTAATTCAGTATCACAGGCTTCAAACTCGCTAACCGATGAAAGAACTCTTACAGGCTTAAAACACTTAGAAGCAATTGTTAAAAAGTAGGATTTGATAATATGATTAAACGTGAGAAAGACAGTAAATTTGTTATTTACCAGGTACTTTACATTTTTGTAATCACAGTACTTGCGCTCAAAGGGGCTGACCTTGATTTAAGAAGAGTTGCTCTTGAGGAAGAAACAGTTGATGTAAGTGTTAAAGATTCACTCGCGGCTATTTTAGATTCACTTTATGCCCTTGGAATTGATTTTTCTATTAAGATCGATCCCAAAGTGTTAGATGAAAACGAAGAAATGAGGAAGCAGCTAGCAGCACTGAATAAAAAACTTGATAAAGTTAAAGATTATGTGCCTCCCCCGGAGGAGGAAGAGCCTGAGATTATAGTGGAAGAACAAACTAAATTACAGCTTCCAATTTCGCTTAAACAGACTTTTATTCAATATACATGGAATACCGCTAAAAACAGTGGAACGGTTCCGACAACTATTTATGATCCGCGTGACCGATCAAAGCCGATTGTTGTAATACCACCGGGACAGGAAAAGAGATTTGATTTAACCGATCAAACTGAAGTTATTATCGCATTCGGTTCCCAGGAAGAAAAAATTAGAGTTGGTCCTAACAAACCGCCAGAAATAAATATACAGCGTGTAACTACAAAGATGAACGCGTCAGATATTTACGTGCGTGAATTACAAAGAATTACCGCATTTACAGTTACAATTTTAGACAGCAGACCTGAACAATTAAAGGTAAGTTACTCAGGTCCTATTTCTGTTAGTGGTCCGCAAAAAGATTCCGATGGAAATTCAGTTTACAACGTTTCGCTTCGTATTGCTGCTACCGAAAACCAGTTTGATGACTGGGTTGATAAAAACGAGCAGCTAAGAGAAGCAGACGGCAGATATAAAGCAAATTTCTTTTTTACAGTTATTGATGAAAGAACAAAAGACAGGGTACAGGTAGGAGATTCATTCTTCTTTACGGAGTTTTCTAAATAATAGTCAGGTACCTAAATCATGAAAAAAATATTTCTTTTATTCTTTCTGATATTTTTTATTGTGTCACCAGCTTTAGTTTTTCTGTTTGCCCAGGATGAAGATGAGTTGATACAATACTTTCAGATGGAGCCATTGGACGACAGCTTGTTTATTCATATTCAGCAGGAGTTGTTTATTGATCCACCTGATCCTAAAGCTGAAATAATTGCAGACCTGCGTGACCCGAATAACCAGACAATTTCAATTAAAGGTGTCCTCTACCCCTTTCTCGCAGTTCCACCCGAGTTAAGAGCACGGGTTATAACATATCCTTTCAAAATAAATCTTGAAGAAGATGTTCACTATGGAAGTGTTTTTACAAGGGTAATTGAAAAAATCAAAATCAAAAAGGTTTTGGATCCGCCAACTAAGCAGCAAATCGGATCAACTCTTTGGTACATAAATCCTTTTCTTCAATTGTTTGGCGGTGAACGGTTTGGAATTCCAATCAAAAAGGACATTGGACTTTCATTGGGTATTTTAACACGCTACGAAGGTCCGCTGAACACAAACTTTCTGGAAGCTAACTTTCATATACTTGGCGTTTACGGCGGAGCATTTTCAAATGTAGATGCAATTATTACTTCGTTCAAAGATAATAACCACAACAACTTAATCTTTACAAACGGAATCCAGATAGGATATGTAATTCCTTTCGGTAACTTTTTTGAAATAAGTTTTTTAAGTGTTATTGATGATTTTAGTGCAAACCAGAGAGCACAATATCTTAGAGACGGCAGAGGAACAGTAGTTTATAATACTGACGGTTCAGTTAAATACCAGGCATGGTTAGTTGAAGGGTCATTTCTTAATTGGGAATTTCGGTATCCAGTTAAAATGCTTGGTGCAACTAAAGGTAGGGTTTATGTTGCACAGTATTTAGATGAATGGCACTTTGGATTCGATTTTAGGGAAATGTCACTTGCAGGCAGTACATTCGATTTTCAGTTTGATGCTATGCCAAGCAGCAAAATGCGGGAGCCTCAGTATGTAATTACAGCAACAATTCAAAAAATTGCTGAGTCGTGGGCATTTAGTGCTTTCTCGATTGGTCCATCTATTATACTAGGCAGATTAAGTGACGGCAGCTTTGGTGTTTACAAAATTTTTGCAAATATGAGATTCAAGCTTGGCTCCTCACTTTAATTTATTTTAGCTTTTCTAGTTTAACCCCGGTGATTTCCATCGGGGTTTTTTATTTTATAGCATTGAAAAGTGATATAAGTGGTTTAAAGGAAATAACTTAGATAAATAGGGGTAACAGAAGAGTAACAAAATCTATTTTAATAATATCATCTTTTTTATATCTGTAAAGACTGGGATATTATTACTGCTGCTTACCAGCAATTGGTATATGTATATTCCACTTGCCAGTGTGCTCTCAGCAGTAAAGTCTACTTCATAATATCCTCCTTCCTGTATTTGGTTTACTAATACTTCTACTGTCTCTCCCTTTATGTCATATACATATAGCTTTACATATCCTCTTTCCTTTAGCTTGTAGGCTATCTTTGTGCTGGGATTAAATGGATTAGGATAATTCTGATACAACTGATAGCTGCTGACTATTTGTGGTCTATTTTTTACTGATGTTATTATTACTGCCAATTCCTCTGATGGACCAGATACATTCCCCTGGCTATCTACTGCTGTTAGCTTAAAATACAAACTCTCCACACCTGCAGGTATGCTTTGAAGGTAAAATGTATCCTGTAGTGAGGCTACAAGCTTTGTAGAATCTATTGTAAAGTTTGCCTCTGTATCCCTATATAGATTGTAGTAGCTGAAATCTGCTTCTGTGTTTTTATTCCAGCTTAGGGTAATTATGCTGTCAACTATCACAGTTAAGTTTCTGGGTGGTTTTGGTGGTAGATCCAGATATGTATAGCTCTCTCCAAATGGTCCACCATATAATCCTATGTCACTCCTGCTTGAATCTACGTCAAGAATTGTAGGATCACCTGCATCAATCAATGGTGAGAACATCTGCAGATGAAAATCCAACTCTCCCTCGGTTGTGTCATCATTTGCTATCATCGGATCGATTGAGAGGTTTGTGCTGTCTGGTGTGAAGTTTGAATAGTTTATTTCATTGTTCCAGCTATTGTTATACTGAATTATCGGATCACCGTATTTCTCTATCCCAGTACCACAATTTATTGCTAGATTATTTTTTACTATTCCGCTTATCTTAAAAGCAGCACCGGCCACATTTATAACCACATTATTGTAAATTTCCTGTTCAAATCCATCAATAATCCCATCTATACCATTTTCTCCGATTATTAAGTTATTATATACCTTTGCTGAATCAGTATATCCAATAAAGATTGCCTCATTACCATAAATTAATTTTATTATGTTATTTGCAATTGTTGGTCTGGCACCAAATGATTTATTAATTCCCGTTCCTCCTATAACCTCTACTTCAATGTAATTTGAGTCAATAATCGGTGCGTAACTGAAATCAAAGGCTTCGATATGAATACCGTGCCCCCCTGAATAGTCCATATAAATATAATTTTTTCTAACCAAAGCGTTTGAATTAATTACATATATTCCTATCCTATTTCCCGATGTAATATTTTGATTAACCTCTGTATTGTATCCTGCAGATATACCGCTAATTCCGTTTTTGACTCTATTATATTTAACGAAGTTATTTCCGTTTCCTAAATCAGCCCAAACACCACGTCCTAGATCAGCATTATAATAAACTATAATTTGAAATCCTGTCAAAATGCAACTATCAGCTACTTCTACCGCCCGTGATGAAGAAGATGTGATTAAACTTCTTGAATCTATGGTACAAGAATCTATACCTGCACCAATAAGAGATAAACCGGGTATCATAACCACTTGCTCTTCATAAACTCCATTAGCTACAAAAATGGCGTCCCCAAACACACAAATGTTAATGCACTTCTGTATGCTATCTGCTGCTGTTGCCCAGCTTGTATACGGCGGTGTGCTGCTGCCTGTTTTGCTAACGTAACGTACAGTAGCGTTGGATATAGTCCCAATGAGAAAAAGAAGTGATAATATGATGAGCAAGTATCGTTTCATAACCTGCCTTAATTACTTACTCTTAACTTAGTAAGTTATTTTTAGTAAGGCAACTTAATTTGAATAATAGTAATTAACGGCTTAAATATTATAGAAGATTCATTATTATTTTTTCCTAGTAGATAATTTTTTACTCTCTTGTCTTAAATAATCAGAAACTATCCTTTGATTCCTCTTTTCGATTTTAATTCTTTTTGCGTTCTTTACTAGCTTGTTATTTTCAAGTAATTCTTTAGTGTTGGAATTATAATAACTTCTTATTTCTACACTATAATAATAACACGAAACGATATCACCTTTTTTTAATTTTCTATAATCAACTTTTACATATTCATCCCGGAGCTCATCTGATTTTAAAGGTTTAATATTCATTGTACTAAATAATTTTCTCCCGTGTATGGCTTTAAGTAAATGATAAAGCATATGAATAGTACCGTCATTTACTTCTTTCAATTTTAACAAATACTTAAAATTTTCAAGTTCACTCTTTTTCTGTTGCCTTAAGTACTGAGCTTTACTATCAGCATCCTTACGAAAATATTTTCTCCAATGTTTGATTATTATTTTCCCCAAAAGCTTTACATCGTTTCTGTTTTTACCCGCTATTAAGAAATGAAAGTGTATGTTGTAGGTCTTCATTTGTTTATTAAAGGTCGTCTCAAAGCTTCTTATTACCTTAACTTCTTTTTTAAGTTTCTTAAATGTATTATCTTTTTTTAATCCAGAGTTCCTAAAGAAAGCAAACATTTTATCAATCATCTTCTTTAAATCTTCGGTCCCTGGATTCTTGATAGTAAGAACCATATTATACTTAACCGGTTCTCTTTTCACTTGGTCTAAATACTTTTTTAGAAACTTAACTAGTCTTAGGTTGTTACAAATGTGACAGGTTTTACAGTCACAAAACATTGAAATTATCCTCCCATTTTTAAGTTCAATAAGTTTATTATTACAGTTAATTTGTCTGTGCAGACGCTTAATAAATTTTTTATCTTCCGGGAAATTGTTATCTACAAATACTAATAATTTGGTAGCAATATCAGTGCTATTTCTTTTTCCATTTATTCTTTTTTGAATACGATCTGATTCAGAGATTTCCATCGCTTCCCTAATTGTTCGTATAATTGTCAAGAAGGCATCTTTTTATTCCTTATTTTGTTTTTGTTTTTTGTAGTCCCCTTGTATTTCATCGATGCTTCTGACTTTTGCTCCCAGAATCCATCTATCGATCTCGTGCTTAAAGAAAAAAAGCTTCTTGCCATTCGGTTTGTGATACGGAATCTTTCCTTGATGAACTAAAGAGTAGATATATGAAATCTTATACCTTATGTATTCTGATAAATCTTTTACATCCATAAGCACATAACTATGTCCTTCTGGCATTACACTAGTATATGATTTATCTCTATGTACTTTTTTATAGTTGAAGGCTTTCATTGGATACCTCATAATATTTGATTTTAGTTTATATCAAATATCTGGGGTCGAATGTCACGTTTGGGAGGGGAACAACTTGTCACGTTTGGTCAAACGTGACAGAATTTATTTCTTTTTCTTGTGATACCTTAAAAATCTTTTGTAAAATAATATTTGGTCAGCTTCTTTATCTATTCCAAGCTCTGTTTGGGCAACGAAAAAAGCAATTGATCTATAACTGTGTTTCAAACCCTCTTTTTGTCCTTTAATGTACCATTGTTCAATTTTTTTTAAGGCTAAAACTTCGACTTTCAGAAATTGCTTACCATAGAGTTGCTTGCCTCGGTACGTAAACTTTGCATAATTTTTCATTAAATTCTTCATACCCTCAGTCTTTTTGATCCAGTTTATAGCAGAAGCCTCCGCCTGATATTCGAGAATTTCTATCGTGCCTTTTATTAGTGATTTTGAATCCGTTATTGCCCTGTTTATGATTTTATCTTTCTGTGGTTCAGTAGTCTTATCATCTATTTTATTAATAGAGCAACATAGTGTATGAAACAATTCATACTCTAATAACTGTAATATTGTTTTGCTGTAACTCCTTCTATACCATATGAAATCATTACCGTCCATAGTCTCAGGTATTCTAGTTGCTTTTATCAAAATATCAATTTGCCTCAAGCAAAATTTTCCAATTGCATTCCAATTGATTCTTTCAGCACTCTTCAGTAATTCATTTCTATTCTTTTTTAATCTTATAAACCACTTGAATCTTTTATTTAAATCTTTTGTTAACGGTTCACCCTGAAAATAATCAAGATTTAGAGATATCCAACGTTCTTCTTTATTCATAACATTTTAATGATATACAAAAATCAAATTAAAAATAATATAATAATTAAATGATTTGTAATTGAAATGTGATATATATAGTTTAATTTTAGTTGATTGTCGGTTGATTTGATTAGAATTGTATTCAATTTGTACTAGTTAAATACTAGATTTTCATTCATTTAACACTTAATTCTTATTCAAATTGAATACAATTCATATACGATTTAATCATAAAACTTATATATATCCAGCTCTTTTAATCTATGTTTAAGTTATTTTCAATCTTTCCCCTTACCTATTTAGTATTGAATCTATATCGTAAATAAAAAGTAACAACCCTATACAAGTTCGCTTCGCTCAGGGTTGCATCTTTTTATTATACTCATTAAAAACTATTGAGGTAAGGGGAAAAATGTTTATTATAATAGATTTGGCAGTTTACTTACTGCTTCATCTGCTTTCTTATTTATGATCTTAGCATATATTTCAGTCATCTTAACTGATTTATGTCCCAGTAGTTTACTAACTGTATAAATGTCAATTTCTGAGCTGAGTGAAAGTGTGGCAAATGTATGTCTGGAAGTATGAAAGGTTATATATTTTTCTATTCCAGCATCACTAGCCCATTCCCTTAGTTTTGCACCTATTCTTTCTGTCTTCTTTTTTTCCATATCAAATACGTTATCGTCTGGATTATGATTACTAATACCATTCCTCTCTTCAAGTATCTTTTTTGCTGATGGACTTAAAGGTAGATATTCCATCCCTTTTGTTTTTTTCTGTCTGAAATATAGTTTGTCATTCCTGATTTGTCCCCAGGTCAATGCTTTGATGTCTGATATTCTCAGTCCGGTAAAGCAAGCAAACAGAAACGCATTTCTATATAAAGTATGCTTTGTAGGTGTCTTAATTAGTTTTCTTAGTTCCTCCTCTGTTAAGTATTCTCTCTCAACTTCCTGAAACTTTACCGATATATATTTAGCTGGATTGTATGGAATTATTTTTTCTCTTACTGCTTTATAAAGAACAGTCTTTAGCTTGATTACATATACCCAAGCAGTATTGTTACCCATATTTTTCAATAGCCATTCCTTATAATCTTCACAAAACTTTTCAGTGACTTTTTTGAAGGGTAAAGTTTTAGAATTTAGTTTTTCTTTCGTGAATTTCTTTAGCTTATTGAGACTTGCTTTGTAACTACTATCCTTACAATCTGATTTGTAGTACTCTAGAAAATCGTCATTTCCATTTGATAAGTTAGGGATATCATAAAAAGTGGAATAGAGCTGCGATTCCCTCTTTGACCTAATTCTCTCGGCTAATTCTTTTTTCTGTTTTCTCTCAGGATCATTTTTCTTTATCTTAATATTAAGAAATTCGTATTCTCGAGTACCTTTATAGTACTTATCCAGATAAAGTGACTCAGACCCATTTGAAAGCTTTTTGGAACGTACTTTAATACTCATTACTTATTGGAATTAGTTAGTATACTATTGATTCTTGAGAAACAAGATAGTAACAAAATATTGTAAATCAAAGATTAAAAAGATATAGAATAGAAAAGAGATTTGTTACTCTGAAGTGACTAAATATTTAGATTATGAAATAGATTCTTATCTTTTTTAGTTGTTGCTTTGGAATGTTTTTCTTTATTTTATTAGTAATTTAGATATGGGGTTTTTTATTTTAAATTTATTGTTAAAAATGTTTTTCACTGTTGTTATATTGTTATAAATGAAACAGCAACTTATACTTTGGATCAGTTCAATTATATTAACATTTGTTATTGGTTATATTAAAAATATAACCGATGAACACTACCCTATTACCGGAACTTTCGGAATTGAGGGTAAAAAAGTTTCGTATAAATTAGATAAAGTTCATTACGGAGATAAACCATACAAATTAATTGTTTTAACGGAGCGGAAAGAACTTACAGGTAAATGTATCTGGAAAGTGAACTACGAACAGATGATTGTTCCGTTAAGGAAGGATGTGAAAAGTTATTCTGCTGAAATTCCCCTGCAAAAACCGTTAAGTAAAATAGAATATAAACTTGTAATAACTCACGGTGATAAAGTTTATGAGATTCCAAAAGACTCAAACGTTGAAATGATTTTTTTCGGCGGCATTCCGGCAAGTGTAATTTTTTTTAATTTCATTTTGCTCTATGGCGGGATATTGCTTGCTATCAGAACTACACTTGAAATTTTTAACGAAAAAAAATTGATAAAGAAATTTTCGGTATTCACAACTTCAGTTTTTATCCTGCTTACTGCTATTATCAATCCCCTGAAAAACAGTTATAAGCTTGGTGCAATTAATAATTATGTGCCGGTAATTACTGAAATTTTGGAACCGTTGCTTCTTTTACTGGTTTTAATTTGGATAGTTGGAATAATATTAATTTTTTACAGAAAATTTGTAACCGCAACTGCTGCTGCACTTTTTTTATCAACAATAATAATTTATTTCTTATTGCCGCTAAATTAATTTCACTAAGGATTTAAAAGTGAAATTACTTCTGAATGAATTTCTGATGAAGCAACAATAATGCTGTTCCCTGTTACAGGATCATTACCGTGATAGTCGGTTATAACTCCTCCAGAACCTTTTATTATCGGAATAAGAGCAAGTGAATCCCACGGTGACATTATCGGATCGATCATTATATCTGCATAACCTGTTGCTAAAAGATAGTAGCCGTAACAG
>JABDPB010000022.1 GCA_013042995.1 Ignavibacteriaceae bacterium
ACGATTACATAACAAGTAAAGTTGATATTGAAGTCGAAGATCATCAAAAAATAAATAAACAGGTCGACGAAGTAACAGGTGGTAAACTAAAATGGGGGCTATCTGCAGCGGGATATTTGCCGCCCGATATATTCAGGTTCTTTCAGAGTTACGGAATTGAATTGATGAGCGGCTTTGGAATGACCGAGGCAACTGGCGGAATAACTATGACTCCACCTAAAAAATATAAACCAAGCTCTCTTGGTAAGGCTCTACCTGGAATCGAAATTAAAGTTGGCGAAGACGGCGAGCTGCTTGTTAAAGGTCCTTATGTGATGCTTGGTTATTACAAAACTGAAGACTCGGAAACATTTGCAGAAGACGGCTGGCTTCCTACCGGCGATATTATGAAAATGGATGAAGATGGTTTTATTGAAATCATTGACAGGAAAAAAGAGATCTACAAGAACATAAAAGGGGAAACAATAGCTCCACAAAAAATTGAAAACCTATTTCGCGATTTTGAAAACATTAAGCAGGTTTTTTTGGCTGGCGACCACAGGCAGTTCAATACAGTTCTTATTTATCCCGATTATGGTGATGAAGAATCTCTCTTTCACAATTTAGACGAAAAACAAAAGCAAGAATATTATTCCTCAGTTATTGTTACTGTAAATAAATTCCTCGCACCTTTCGAACGTATTTTGGATTACAGATTAATTGACAGACCGTTTTCCGATAAGCAGGGAGAGCTGACTCCTAAAGGGACTTACAAACGCAAAATGATTGAAAATAATTTTGCCGATTTGATTGAATCGATGTATGTAGCAAATAAAACAAGCATATTTATTAATGGAACCGAAGTAAGAATTCCCAACTGGTTTTTACGAGAGAAAGGATGTCTGAGCAGGGATGTTGTTCTAATTGAAAACGGAATTGCAATCCCAAAGCTCAATCTTTCACTAACTCTTTCAAAACAGAGCGAAGAAAATTTTTACCAAATTGGAAGTTACAGTTACATAATCAGTTCACACTTTGTAGATTTGCAGCTTTTTCTAACCGATCCAAATTTATGGATTGGAAATAATGAACTAATTGAATTTACGGGCAAATCAATTGTGCAATGGTACAGGCAGACAAAAGAATCAGCACAAATAGCATTTCATTCTGTTATTAAAGAAGTTGCACCATCTGAAAATGAAAAAAATCAATTTAACAAAATATTTTCGGCAAACGAGTTTTCATTGCAGGGAATTCATATTGCGTTTATTTCACTATGTACGGGTGAAAGTGAAAATATTATAAAGTATTTTCAGATGATACTAAATGATGTCCGAAATCAGCATTACAAGTTAGTTTTAAATTTGCTTGCGCGAGCAATATTTTTAACAGAAAAGGATACACAGAAAAAATTATTTGTTGAAATTATAAAACATGCTGATGACAAAAGGTTTGAAGAAATCTTTTCTTCACTAATGAAAACTGACAGTAGTTTTTTAGATGAGGAATTAGTACAAATAATAGCTTTAAACTCAAAAAGTGAAAACAGGCTTATATTTTTTGAGAACTACATTAATTCAGAACTAAAAAAATCTCCGCAAATAGCAAAGTCTATAATACATTCTCTTTTTAAATTAATTTCTGCATTTGGAGTGACTCATCCACGGTTTTACAGACGAGCAAGAAGATTCCTTTTTCATTTTACAATTCTTCCGAATGATAAATTTTTAATTGAGCTTGTTAATGAATGCATCGATACTTTAACCAAAGGTTTACGAGGCTGGATTGGCGCTAACCAGCGAATTGCTGTTGATGTGGAAACCGGTGAGGAATACAGTTGGGAAGATGTGCTGACCTTTGAAGAGGGTATTGATGCAGATGATTTTGTTAGGATAAAAAATTCAATAGTAAAAACAGCTGTAGTGCGTGAAGCTATTTTTCTTTTTGCAAAGGGTGTACAGTTACGTTTAGATGATGTGCTGCCTGGCGGAATCTGGATCAGCTTGGTTGACTCACGAAATGATAAATCAATTTACAGGATTACAGTTCAAACAAGATTTCAGGGTGCGTTCGATCTTACAATTCATTTAAATAAAAATCTTCCGCCCGCAATAGTTAAAGAGGAAATAAAATGGCTTATTGCAGCTGGAACAGATTCAAAAAACGAACGTTTACTTCC
>JABDPB010000026.1 GCA_013042995.1 Ignavibacteriaceae bacterium
TACTTGTTGAACTTGCTCAAATTTGCCTTGTTGAAGGAAAGTTAGATCTAGCACAGGAAATTTTTAAGAAAGCTAACAAACTTAGTACTAATGATTTTGCTAAGGCGGAGTCATTTCTTGGTTTGGCGGATGTCTTCAGCAGAAAAGCAAATTGGTTGAGGAGTTTGGAAATGATTAGCCAGGCAAAGCATTTATATAAATCATCAGATGATTACAAAGGAATAGCCAAATGCGAAAACCTTTTAGGTACTATTTATGGAGAGCTCGGCGATATATTAAAAGCTAAAAAGTACCTGCTTTCAAGTTTATCATTAATCAAAACAGATGATGATATTGAACTTGCAGCAAACCTTTATACTAACCTGGGAATTGTAAATCATATCCAAGAACAAAGAAACGAGTCAATAAAATACTTTGAAAAAGCATTAGAATTATATACTGCGCTTGATAACAAAAAGAACACTTCAAAGGTAAATTTAAATATTGGTTTAGTGCATTTTGATACTGGTGATTATGATAATGCAATTCTTTATTTGGATAAAGCAATTGCGATAGCTAAAGAAGGAGATTATTTATCTACCCTTTGTCTTGTTTATCACGCTAAATCGGAAGTACTATTGAAACAAAAAGACTATTACTATGCTTCTGAATTTGCAGATAAAGCATTAGAAATTGGCCATAATGCCGATGATAAACTTACGATTGCTGATATATATAAAGTAAAGGGAATAGTAGCAAGAGAATCAAATGATTTTGAAGCTGCGGAAACTTATCTGCTAAATAGCTTGAGAATTAATCAAAGCTTTAGCAATGAAATGAACGCCGCAGAAGTATCATTTGAGCTGGGTATTTTGTATGAAAAGTCAAACGACTTAACATCTAAAAAATCATATTTCAATAAGTCAAAAGAGTACTTTAGTACTGTAGGCGCACCTGCAAAGGTGGAAATGATTAATGAACTTTTAGAATTTAATTCTGCATCATAGTAATTTGCTTCTGAAGAGGTAAAAATGAATGAAAATAAAATAATTATCGATCTAAAGGAACTTCTGAATTCGTACTTAACGGAATCTTTTGCCAAAGATTTTATGAAAGTACTGGAGGAGGATATTTCCTTAATAACAGGTAAAAATTCAAATTTCTCTGATCTAGATAAGGACCAGATTGAATATGAAATGCCGGAAGGGTTTACCTACAGAATTAGTATTGACAAAATAATTACACTATGCAGTAAACTGCTTACGGAAGAGAAATATTTCAACCTACTGTTGGATCTATCACAACTAATGCTATTTGCAGGTGAGGTTTCTTATTCCTTAGAAATAGCTGAAAACTTACTTGGCAGGCTTCATTCAAATGGAATACACACAAACATTAAGGCTGAAACTAATTTGATGATTTCCAAAATTTATTGGTCGCAAGCCTATTGGGATGATTGCTACTACTTTATAAATGAAGCAATTAAAATATTTAATTCAGTTGACAATGAAGATGGTATTGCAAAATGTGAAAATATGCTTGGAACGTTATATGGCGAAAAAGGTGAATTCGATAAAGCTAAAACTCATCTTGAAAAAGCATTAAAACATTTACATGGTGAAGAAGGTAATTCAACACGGGCAATGATACAAACAAACCTTGGTGTTATTAATACAATTAAAGGAAATTTTGAGAAAGCAGTCTGGAATTACAAGAACGCTTCGGAAAGATTTGAGGAACTTCAGGATAATAGAAGATTAGCTCGTGTTTATCATAATCTTGGAATGCTGTACTGCCAGATGGAAAAATATGATGATGCACTTGATGAATTCAATAAATGCATAACAATATCTAAGGAAATGAATTATTTGTCCAATTGTGCAGTGGCATATATAGGTAAAGCTCATATTTATAGTAAACAGGACAATTCAGCTCTTGCTGATGCTTATACAGACAAAGCAATGGAAATTGCTTACAAAATAAATGACACTCTCTCTATTGCAGATATTTATAAAATAAAGGGAATGGTCCAAAGCAACATGGAAAACTATGAGCTCTCTGAAGAAATGCTGGAAAACAGCTTAAGACTTAATAAAGACTTTGAAAGTAAACTAAATGAGGCTGAAAGCTCTGCTGAACTTGGAAAATTATTAGAAAAAACAGATAGGGAAAAGGAAGCCAAGCAATACATAAAGATTGCAAATAATTTCTTCAAAAGTTATAAAGATCGGCTATCTACTGCTGGATTAGTAGATCAAAGTATCTAACAAAATTTTTAACGGGGGCTAAAAATGAAATCTATTCTTACTTTAATCACAATAACTTTTTTATTTTTTGGATGTCAGGAATCGTCTAATATCACCGATCCGCTTGAAAACACAACAAAAACTACATTTAATAAATATCCTGAGGCCAATTACGATCTAATTCTTCTTCCTACAAAGGCGCCAGAATGGCAAGATAGCAGTTTTACAGTAAGCAAAGAGATTAATGGCGATTTTGGCGGATTTATTTATTTGAATAAGTATTATATAGATGCAAGCGGTAACCAAATTGACATAGAAGCAAGATTAACAATTCCTGCACACGCTTTTCAGGGAACAAAAACTATTACTATTACTGTCGATGATAATTTTGCTGCTCTTCGTTTTTCACCATCAATGACATTTACAAAGAACTTGAAGCTATATACTTATTTCTCAGGTTTACACCTAAATGGGATCAAACAAAAGAGTTTGGATTTTGTTTATATAGCAAATGGTGGATCAATTGAACTTCTAAAAAAGAAAGGGGTTAAAATATTTCCGAAATGGGGAATACTTCAAGTGAACAGTGCAGAGTTACCTCACTTTTCAAGATTTGGATGGGTTCGTAAGCAAGCATCTGGTATTTAATTAATCTCTTATTTAAGAAAAACTTAAATATTCTAAGATTCAAAATGAAAACTCTACTTACTTCAATATTCTTAATAATAATACTGGTTGGATGTCAGGATACTACCAATATAACCGACCCACTTCATAGTACTAATCCAATGAATCTTAACAAGAGCTACGATAGGGATGACTATGGTTTTGATTTAATTCAACTTCCTACCAAGTCGCCCGAATGGCAAGATAGTGTATTTACTGTAAGCAAAGAGATTGATGGAGAAGACGGCGGTAATGTTACATTGTTCAAGTATTATATAACAGAAAGTGGCTGGCCGTTTTACATTTACGCTACGCTGGATATACCAGAAAATGCATTTCAAGGTACGAAGATAATAACGATGACATTGGATGAAGAATTCGCTACAATACATTTTTATCCTGAAACTCAAACTAACTGGTATAAGCCGTTTATTTTAAATCAATACTTTCAAGGATTGGATTATGTAGGATTATTCAGTAAATACATGATCATGACATTGGAGGATTTTGATTTTGTTTACCAAAATCAGAATGGGCAAGTGGAGACAGTTAAGAAAGATGCATTTCAATTTAATAGACAATTGGGATTAATTAAAGTTCAAGGGGCAAACTTAACTCACTTTTCTAGATATGGTTGGATACGAAAACAGGGTTAAGAAAACAGATGATTATTTTGTTAAGATCAAATTACTAGTTTGAAAATATTTTTGAATAAACCTCTATCCAAAACTTAATTTAACACACCTAATTTATTTCCTAATATTCAATCTCACACTACAATCTTCATCTCAATTATCTAAAATTATTGCTAAACGGAAACTATTTTTTCGATAAATTTTTAGAAAAAAATTAACCTGTTGCAATTCGAAATGTTGTCCCGTTTTAATACAATTCACACTTTTCCCTCTGCTTCTAACTCCTTAATATTGTTGATTTTACAGCAATATTAAGGCTATGTAAATCAAGGTTTTCGGCACACCGATTGACTACTAGACATGCCTTATTTAATAGAACATCTAAAATTTTAACTTGCAAAAAAAATATAGAAGTAAAAGGACAATTAGAGAATAAATGAAAAATTTGTCATTGGGAATAATTCTAATCTTGGTTTTCACATTAGGTTGTGAGGACACATCTAATATTGTAAACCCGGTAGTTAATACTAATATTGAAAGTTCTTACAAAGTAACAGATTTCGATTACGAATTAATTCCACTTCCTCCGAAATCCGCTCTGTGGAGCGATAGTATTTTAACTGTAAGCCAAACGATTGACGGCAGTGTGGGTGGAAGAATAATTATGGATAAGTATTACATAGCTGCAAGTGGTGATTCTGTTATTCTAGAGGCTGATTTAATAATTGAACCTGGCTCCTTCCAGGGAATTGAAACTATAACAATGACGATAGACGATGAGTTTGCAGCAATACATTTCTTTCCAGAAATGTATTTCCAGGACACATTGAAGCTAACTCAAAGGTTTAAAGGATTAGATCTTGCTAATTTTGAAAAGGGTAAATTGGATTTTGTCTTTATCCATGAAGACGGTACAATCGAGCTTATTCAAAGAGAAGGATTAAAAATAAATAAAAAGAAAGGTTCAGTTAAAGTCAACAACGCTAGACTGCTTCATTTTTCAAGATATGGGTGGATTCGGAGTCCAGAGGGTCCAATTCCTTACCCGACACCTGTAGCCGAATAAAACATTAATTAAAAGATGGAATGAAAAGAATTCACAAAATAATAGATGGCTGGGAAGATAGTAAGGATGCAAAATCACTTCTTAGAGAAAAAATTGATGAGCTATTTTTCTCAATTACCAAAGAAGGATTAGATTCTGTAGATAAAATAAACGAGGTGAAAAATATTTTTTTACTTGTTAAATCTAACCACACCTTAGAACAACTAGTAGAATTCTCGCTTACCATTACTAACCAACTATTAATATCAAGAAAATTAAAAGAAGCTGAATACGTATTAAATACAATTCTTGCAGAGGAAATTAACGAAACTATTGAAGCAGAAATTTTTCTACTGCTAGCAGATGTTACGATACGAGAATGCCGCTGGGATGAATGTTTGCGGTTGCTAAGTGAAGCAAAAATTATATTTGAAAAACATTCAGACAACTTTGGAAGGGCAAAAGTAGAAAATCTCTGGGGAATATTTCAGGGTGAGAGAGGTGAAATAGACCTGGCCAAAGATCACTTTAAAATTGGGCTTAGTCTCATAAATTTAAAAGAGAATCCTGATTTGGCTGCACAGTTGGAATCAAACCTGGCAATAACGGAAATTATCTGTTATAATTTCGTTTCTGCTGAAAAATATTTAAAGAATGGTTTAAATGCATTCCCTGATTCTGAAGATAACCGCTGGCTTGCCGAAATGATTCATAATTATGGTACACTTCATCTTCATAAAAAAAATTACAAACAAGCACTTGAAGATTTTGATGGTGTTATTGAAATTGCAGAAGAAAATAATCACTTGGAAATATTAACAATATCAAAAGGCGCTAAAGCTCTTACATTATTACGCTTAAACAGAATTGACGATGGGATAGAACTTGCAGAAGAATCTTTATTGTTAGCACAACAAACTAAAGATAAGCTCGCAATAGCCGATATTAATAAAGTAATAGGAATTGGTGAAAGATTAAACGGAAATTACAAAAATGCAGAGGAGTATCTGCAAAATAGTTATAATCTTAATATGCAATGGAATAATAATTTAAACGCCGCCGACTCTGCATTTGAACTTGCTGTTCTATTTAAGGAGACAATTAATATTGAAAAGAGTAAAGCCTGGTATAAAATTGCTTCGAATTATTTTGAAAGTATCGGTGCAAAAAACAGATTAAAGAGCCTGGAGGAATTTATAAACTCAGTTTAAGTTGCCTGGCTAACTTTCAATTCCCCTTCTAGATGTAATCCCCTTTTGATAATAATGTTTTACCTCTTTCATTTCAGTAACAAGATCTGCTACCTCTATCAGCTCCTGGGGGCAATATCTTCCTGTGAAAATCAGTTCCACATTTTTTGATTTTTTACTAATTATTTCAATCAGCTCTTCAGTTTTAATCAGCTTAAAATAAATTGCAACAATTGATTCATCAAGAATAATTAAATCATATTCACCGCTGAGCATTTTTTCTTTAGCGGTTTGCAAACCTTTTTTTGCTTTTTCCACCTCATCCTTTCCGGGAAGTTCTTTTTTATAAACAAATTCATCGCCGCCAAACTGTTCAATTTTAATCCAGTCATTTAAATATTTTAAGCTGTTGAGTTCGTTGTAAGGAAATTCTTTCATAAACTGTGCAATGTATGTCCTCAATCCAAAACCTGCCGCTCGTACAGCCTGTCCAATTGCCGCAGTGGATTTTCCTTTTCCGTTCCCAGTGTAGATTTGTACGAAGCCTTGTTCTAATTTATTCATAGATAGTCACTTTACTCGAAATTAATAGAAAATAATATCGTGTAACAATTTAAGGAATAAAGTAAAAATAGATTTGTAATAATTAAAGAGAAGGGGGAAATGTTTTTAAGCTTTTAAAGTAAAGGTTTCTCCAATATCTCTAAGGCCAATTTTAATTTTATAGTGCTTGCTTGATTTATTCATCCATCTTAAGGGCTCATAAATCATATCGCCGCTATCAAAAGTTTTACAGTGTATAGGAATAAAGTACTTTGCACCAAGATGATATTCAGCCATCACCAGTGCTTCTTCAGGAGTGCAGTGATATTTCCGCCATGGTTTGTAAGCACCGATAGGCATAATAGCAATATCCACATTTTCATTTCTGTGCTTTTTAAATTTATTGGAAAACGTTGTATCGCCGCCGAACAAAATTTTCTTTCCTTTTCTTTCTAAAATAAATCCGTTATAACTTCTGCCATCTTCAAAATGTCCGCCTCTTCTATCTTTTTCGCCAGGGTAACGCCATCCAAAATGTTTTACTTCAATTCCTTTAAAGTTTATTCCATTCAAAGTAATTCTTTCATCCCAATCAATTTCTTGTAAAGATTTCCATTGAAGCTCTTCAATTACATCTTTTGTGTTGTAAGCAACGATACAATCCAACTCATCTGGGAATTTTTCTGTAAGTGTTTTCAGCGTTTTAAAATCCATGTGATCCATGTGTGCATGAGAAACTAGTACAATATCGGGTTTGGGAATTTCGTCTAACATTAATGCGGGAAGACTTGCTCTTTTAGGTCCGAGAATGAAACCTTCGAAGTAAACGCCAACGGCTTCAAAAAATACTGGATCTGTAAGAATATATTTGCCATAAAAATTTATTAAAACAGTTGCGTGTCCAATCCAAGCAATATTTATTTCATCATCTTTCCAGCCTACGACATCTGGTGTCGCCACAGGTTTGATCATATTTTCAACAGACGGCTTTCTCATTCCTCTTGCAAATTTCTGAGGAATGATCATCGAGCCAAGTGCAGCTAATGAGCTATTTTTTATAAATCTTCTTCTATCCACTATTTTCCTTTAAACCAATAATTCATTTTTAATACATCGGTTAGACGATTAAAATTATAAATAGATTCGCAAAAAAGACAGCTATTTAAAATTGATTCTAAATTTGATTAAAATTAGTTTGTATTGTTTATTATTTAATAAATAATCACTTAAAATGATAGATATTCTCATATCTCTATTAATTGCTGGAATTGCAGGCGGAATTGCAAAATCTTTAGTTGGATTTGACCGCGGCGGATGCATCCTTTCAATTGTTGTAGGATTTATTGGTGCGCTAATCGGCTCATGGCTTGCCCGTGAAATGAACCTACCGGATCCTTTCCCCTTTTCAATAAGAGGAACAGAATACAAACTGATATGGACAATTGTAGGTGCTGTTATTTTTACTGCTGTTCTAGGTTTTATTGCCCCAAAGAAAAATAAATAACTTCATAAAATGGGAACACACTTTAGAGGATCAAAAAAAGAAGTAACCGCTCTCGATACGTTTATTAAGCTAACACGTGCCTCTGAAACTTTAACTATGAAATTAAAACTAGCTTTAGACGATTATGGTTTAAGTGAAGGGCAGTTTGCTGTTCTCGATGCATTGTATCACCTAGGTTCTTTGTCACAGAAAGATTTGGGCAGCAGGCTTTTAAAGAGCGGTGGAAATATTACGATGGTTGTGGATAACCTGGAAAAATTGGATTATGTGCAGCGTAAACGCGGTAAATCCGATAGGCGAATCTTTATGATCGAATTAACTTTAAAGGGGAGAAAGAAAATTGAAGAAACACTACCAGCACAAGTTCAGCTGATTACAAAAATGTTAAGTACTTTAAGTAAACGTGAGCAAAGAGATTTACAAATCCATTGTAAAAAATTAGGTAAAAGAAACCAGAGTTAATTTAAACCAGCTGAACCACTGTAATCATTAAAAATTTGAGGTAAAATTTCACCAGCTTTTCTAGTGTATGTATAATTTGCAATGTGGGATAAAGCAGTTTCTTCAATATTAACCTCTACAATTGTTGCACCTGCAGTATGTGCAACGTTTATCAATCCTGCTGCAGGATAGACAACAGCTGAAGTTCCAACAGCAAAAAAAATATCGCAGTTAGCAGCGGCTTTTTCTCCTCCGTTAAACTGATCCATAGGTAAATATTCGCCAAACCAAACCACATCCGGACGGATCAATCCCCCACATTTGCATTTTGGAACTCCGGCGCTAAAGTCTAAATTTTCAATATAAAATTCTTTGCAATTAATACAGTAGTTTCTTTCAATATTGCCATGCAATTCAAAAATCTTTTTGCTTCCCGCTCTACGATGTAAATTATCTATATTCTGAGTAACAACAATAATTTCATCAAAATAGTTTTGTATTTCTGCAATTGTTGTATGAGCACGATTTGGCTGCGATTCTTGAATAATTTTTTTTCGATGATTGTACCATTCCCAAACCATTTCCGGGTTTTTCATAAATGCATCGAAGTTGGCAAGTTCTTCCGGTTTTAATTTATTCCAAATTCCATCTTTGCCCCTGAAAGTGGGTATACTGCTTTCTGCAGAGATACCTGCACCGGTAAAGAATACAATTGATTTAGCTTTTTTTAGTTCTGCAATTAGGCTTTTATCAATTTCCATTATTCAAGCTCTTCGTTAACTTCCTTTATGAGCTCATTTGATTCCTGCAAGTACAAATCATCATCTTCCAAAACAAAAGGAGCTTTTTCTACAAGCAGAAGATTTTCTTTAGCCAATTCATACTCGCCCTCTTCTATATATGCTTTTGCAAGTTCAAGGTAAAACATCCTGTAATTAGGTTTAAGCTTTATAGCGGTTTGAAGTTCTCTCATTGCAACTTCCATATCACCCCATCCCAGACCAAGCGGAAGTCTTAACAGGTAAGGTTTTTCACAAACTTTAGCGTGTGCTCTACCCAATACATAATGCGCAAGCGCTTGTACATAGTTGCTACCGTTGTTAAGTTCAATAGCTCTTTCTGTATCCTCTTTAACATCATCTACCGTTCCGATTGCAGAAAATACTCCTTCAAAAAGAGCAATTCTTCCGTTTACAATTGCTCGCCTTAAATAAACGATAGATTGATCTTCTGCAAGAACGACAGCACTATCGGCATAAAGAAATGCTTTTTCATATATTTCTACTTTTGCATCATTTTCTTCATCGGTTGCTTCGGGCATTTTATTGCCGATATCTACATAGGCTCGGCTTATCCGCCAAAGAATTTCCCAGTTTGCAGGGCTTAATTCATCTGCTTTTAAATATGAATCTAAGGATTCCTGATGTTTAAATTCTTTATTAAATTCATCGCCCTGTTTAATTAAATCTTCAACACTCTGCGGAAATGAACTACTTAAAAAAGCGAAAAAAGAGAATAGAAAAGTTATTGTAATAATCTTCATACTCTTACCCTCAATTAATCAAAAAGTGATTTGTTATTTTTCCCTTCCGACTCGTTTTCAAGGTTGTGTTTATAAAGGTCAGTTTGTGCAAGCATTATAAATTTTGTCCACTGGCTGTCTCCTCTGATCTCGGATGCGATTACATTTTTGTAAGCATTTACTTTTGCACTTAGCTCATCTGCCTGGTATAATACAATTGCTTCAACTGTTTTGGGAACAACCGGTGAGGCATATTCTAATTTTCCCTGATGCGATAAAATTAAATGAATAAGATTTCTTTCAAGCTCTTTCGGAAAATCGGGAATGCTTTTTATTTCATCCTTAACAATAACAACGGCCATGACAATATGGCCGATAAGTTTTCCATCATTGGTATATTCAAATGCAGAATCATACTTAAGCTCTTCCGTTTTTCCAAAATCGTGAAGCATTGCACCTGTAATGAGTAAATCTCTATTTAAATCGGTATGAATATCGCACATTAAATCACAAATTTTTATTATTTCGAGCGTGTGTTCTAGTAAACCGTGTAAGTATCCGTGGTGCCATGACTTTCCAGCAGGGGCTTGTGTAAATTTATTTAACTCTTCTCCCGTAAAAATATTTTCTAAAAGAGTTCTAAGTTGAGGCTGTACAATTTTTTTTATCCGGTTTGTGAGTTCATCATTCATTTCATTTAGATTGCGGACAGATTTAGAAAGAAAATCCTGAGGAGATACGTTATCAGATTTTTTAGAAAGACGTATAGCAGATACTCTAATCTGCGGACTGTTCTGAAATTCTTCAACTACTCCTTTAACTTGCACAACGTCACCAACTTCTCCGCCTTTTGCAAGCTCTTTAAAGTTATCCCATACATTTGCACTGAATGCACCGGATTTATCTCCCAACTCAAGTGAAAGATAATGACTACCAGTGCGTGTGCTTCTTAATTCAATTCGCCTTACTAACAAAAAATGATCTACCGGATCACCCTTTGCAAGCATTGTTAAGTCGGATTGATTGATCATCAATATCTCATTTATTGATTTAATATTAACAAATCTTTTAGCTAAAAAGCAGAGATTCTACTTTTTCTTTTAACTGTTCAGCGTCGAAGGATATTTTTTTTAATGTTTTAACCCCAATTTCCTGATAAGTTTTTGTTATGTCATCGGCTTCGGAATTAATCAACACAATAAAATGAATTCTTAAATTTTTATTTTCTTTTCTCACACTTTGAACAAATTGCCTTCCATCCATTAAAGGAAGATTATGATCTGAAATAACTAATGAGGGCATTTTTGCTGAAATAATTCCCAGTGCTTCAAAACCGTTTTGTGCTGATAAAATATTAAACGAACTAAAATGTTTGCTAATTATTTGCGAAAAAACTTCTCTTTCATCGTCACTGGTTAAAACAAGTAAAATTGAACTTTCAGAAGAAGGAACGGTAAAATGAAATTCGCTTCCTTCGCCTTCGTTTGAGTAAAACCAGATCTCACCTTTATGCTTGTTAATAATTTGTTTTGCGAGTGCAAGACCCAAGCCTGTTCCTTTTTCACCTTTTGTTCCTTCGGTTGAAAATATCTTCCCTATGTTAAAAAGCTTATCTCTGTTTACATCCGAAATTCCGCCACCCTCATCCTTTACTATGAATTCACACATCTCATCATTAAAAATTCCCGCCTTGACTAAAATATTATCCTCTTCGTTTGAGTACTTCACTGCATTGCTAATAAGATTCTTCAGTACCTGGGAGATTAGCCTTTCATCCGCATCAATGTATAATGTGTCAGGTACTTCAACTTTAATATTAACGTTTTTTCTAATCGCCATGCCCGTTAGTGCGGAGACACAATTATAAACCACGCTCTGTGCATGAATTCTTTGCATATCAATTTTTAATCTACCCGTCTGAAGACGAGACCAATCCAAAAGGTAATTAATTAGTTGAAGTTGATTGTGGGACGAATCGTGAATGTACTTCAGGTATTCAACCTTCTCTTTTTCACTCAGATTGTTTTCCTGCAAGAGCACATCTGAAAAACCAAGAATGCTTGTAAAAGGTGCTCGAAGATCGTGCGAAAGTATTGAAATGAAATTATCTTTAGATGAATTTAGCTGCTCAAGCTCAAAAATTCTGTTTTTTAGCTGCTCAATTTCTGATGAGTAATCACTAACGTCCAAAACAAATCCAAATCTCTTTAAAATTTTCCCTTCACTTGAACGTGTAACGTTAATCCTTTCGGAAATTTTAACTGTTTCGCCGCTGCTTTTTGTAATTCTGTATTCTAATTTTAAAACATTTTTATCCTGATCCGATTCAAAGTGATCTAGATTTTTTTTATAAAGGGGCAGATCGTCTTTAATTATCAAAGACTCCCAGCCTCTTTCGAGCTCTTTAATTTCGTTTCCTTGATAACCGGTTACTTTTAAGACACTTTCAGAATAATAAATCTCAGAATCGGATACAGCAGTGTCCACCTGCCAAAAAAACAGTCCGTCAAAATTATTCAATGCTTCATCAAAGCTTATGTTAATTGATTCGTTCATAAACACAAATTAATTCAGTCTACAAAAAGTTCAATTTATAAGTAATTCTGTATCTCAATAATAACGAATAAATGTAATTTTTAATAGAAACAAATTAAAGGGAATCGAATTTGTAAGTATTATAGAAAGATAAAAGCCATTTAATTACAATGACTTATATAATAAAAACCTTGGCAACATCAATTAAAAGTGATGGCTGGTTAAAAAGTGCAGTTTTAAAGACTTTGCCAAGTGTTCTTTTTTCGTAGGGAATTTTATTCACTGCGTGAGCAATGTTATTAAATTTTTCATCTGAAAAATTGTAAATGCCGTTTTTAATTCTATCAAAAGTTTCGTGACGTTTGCCTAAGCGATCAGCCCACGTTTTGTCGTATTTTAAAATGTGATCAAGCTTGTTCATCTTTACAGCTTCAGCAGCAATAGTGCCCGCAATTTTTCCGCCAATCATTCCGCTTGCAATTCCACCACCGCTTAAAGGATTAACCTGCTTTGCGGCATCTCCAACCAACAGTATTCCCGGAGCAGAAATTTTCCCAAGTGTAACTGCACACGGTACGCCGCCTGCAATGGTTGTTAAAACAGGGGCATTGGGATAATGTTTATTCATAAAATCATTTAAATAACTTTGTGCTGATTTCTTCTTTCCTATAATTCCACTAACACCCAATCCAATATTTGCTTTGTTGTTTCCTTTTGGAAAAATCCAGAAGTAACCATTTGGAGCAACATCCTTTCCAAAGAAAAAGTAAAGTGCATTTTGATCAACTGGAATGTTTGCAGCAGTAATTTGAACAGCACTTTCCATATCTCGGAAATCAATGTGGGTTTTTAATCCTGCCCACCTTCCCACACGCGATTCAACTCCATCTGCAGCTACCACAACTTTTGCCTTTAGTTCTTTTTGTTCACCCTGATGCTCATACTTTACACCGCAAACCTTTCCGTTCTCAAATAGTAGTCCGTTTACATATGCACGTGTTACTATTTCAACGCCAGCATCAGCAGCAGTGCGCGCAAGTTCGTAATCAAAAATCCTTCTTTCTAGAACGTAACCCGCTTCTCCAAAATCCAGAATAACTTCCGTACCATCAGGAGCATTAAAAGAAAATTTGCTAATCTTTGCAGCAATCCATTTTTCATCGGAAGGAATAAATTCTTCAACACCTGCTTTACTTATTGCCTCGCCGCACCTTACAGGATAGCCAACATCTCTGTCTTTTTCCAACATTAAAACAGAGACATCTTTTTCTGCTGCAAACCGCGCAGCCATTGATCCAGCAGGACCAGCACCAACTACTATTATGTCGTAACTTGTTTTCATTTAACAGGAACGCCATCTTTATTAAACTTAATTACCTCAATCGGGCAACTCCAAACACACTTAGCACAATTAGTGCAGCGCTGATCAATAATAAATATTTCTGCTTCTTTCATTTCTATTGCATCCTCAGGACAAATACCAACACAGCAGCCACAGAAGTCGCACTTATCCGGGAGGATTTCTATCATTAATTTTCCTGTTTTTGCCTGACGGTAACTCATATTAAATTAGATATCTGGAAAAGCAATTGAAGGACCTACCTTGCACTCAGTTCAAGTTTTATATTTTTCTTTTCAATTTCCAATTCATTATTGGCTTTCATTAGTTCTATCAACTTCTCTTCATTTTCTGTTAGTTCAATCTCCCTGCGATTTGATTGAATATTCTTATCAATTCTTTCAACTACAAATTTTAGTACGGAATCCTTCGCAAACTTCATCATTGTAATTTCGGATGTTACACTGGGAAAGCGATCTTCCCAGTCACCGCTAACTGCATAATTATCAAACGTAAGTTCACGCACATAAGCTTCTTGTTTTTCATCCTTTAAACCACTTATCAATCCGCTTGTCGTAAATGCACCACGGGTATTATCATTTTCATATTCCTCTTTTATCAATTGAAAAAGCTCACGGTTAACGTTCAATACAATATCTTCTGCGTGTACATAGGTAAAGATTAATTCGGCTGTATTTTTATCAGCCTCAAACAATAACTTTAAAATTTCTTTTTCAAGATTGTATTGTACGGGCGATATTTCGACCATGTTATCTGTTATCAACTCATTTGTATCTACCAATTTTCTTTTTTCAGAAATACGCTTTCCACTTTTTGTAAATCTTCTCTCCTGTTTAATCTGTTTGTCCAATTCAGTTTCAAGCAGTTTTTCCCTGAGGTTAAATTTTTTTGCGACATTCTTAATAAGAAAATTTCTTTTTAATTCATCTTGCACCATGGCAATGGGTTTTACAAGTTCTCTAATTGCTTCCGCTGCAGTAATTGGATCGTCAAATTTACCCAACGATTGATAATGGTTTGTTTCAAATTCCAAAAAGTTTTGTGCTTTTTTTACAAGTTCTTCAAATTCTTCTTTGCCGTATTTATTAACAAAGGAATCGGGGTCCTCATCTTTGGGTAGAGAGACAACTTTTACATCAATATCCCGTTTTAAAAGAATTTCAATACTTCTCATAGAGGCCTTAATTCCTGCAGAATCAGCATCAAAAAGAAGAACAACATTTTTTGTATAGCGCGATAGAAGCTGAACCTGATCGTCCGTAAGTGCCGTGCCGGAAGCTGCAACTACATTTTTAATTCCGCTTTGGTATAATGAAATTAGATCCATGTATCCCTCAACAATGATTGCTTTGTCCAGCCTTCGGATTTCATCTTTCGCAAAAGAAAGTCCATAAAGAATTCTTCCTTTTATATAAATAATTGATTCTGGTGAGTTAATATATTTTGCGGCTGTATCTCTTGGATCTAAAATTCTTCCAGCAAATGCGACCACTCTTCCGTTAGGTGAAAAAATCGGGAAGATCAATCTGCCGGGAAATTTATCGTAATATTTCCCTTCCGAGGTTTTGCCAATCAAACCTAATTTCAAACATTTATCTAGATTTAAATTTTTGCTCTTTACGTAATTAATATAATTTTCCCATCCCTTTAAAGCGTAACCCAAACCGAATGAACGAAGTGTTTGTGTTTTTATATTTCTATCCTGCAAATATTTTCTGGCGTGCTCACCTTCATCATCATTCAAAAGATTATTTAAAAAATATTTTGCAGCTTCTATATTTATATCGTATAAGATTTCCTGCTCGGATTGCTGCTCAGCGTAATCAGTTTGTTCCACTTCAATAGCAATACCAAGTTGCTCTGCTAGCTCCTGTACAGCTTCTACAAAAGAAATTTTATGATACTCCATTAAAAATTTGAAAACGTTTCCACCAGCGTGGCATCCGAAACAATGGAAAATTTGTTTTTCTTCACTTACAGTGAATGATGGTGTTTTTTCAGAATGAAATGGACACAATCCAACGAAGTTTTTACCTCTTTTTTTCAATTGAACGTGCTCTGAGATCACATCAACTACGCTTGAAGTGTTTCTTATTTCTTCTATTTTGGACTCAGGAATTCGCATATTTTTTTGTTTGATTAGACTTTAAATATAACTGAATTTTTATTGAACTGCCTACCAGTTAAAATCCTACAATGTTCACTTTTAATCAGGAAACTATATTTCATATATTTGTATGAAAATTTGTTAATTAAATTGATGAATCGTAACAAAAATAGCATTCTGATTTTTCTTCCTAAAAACGATTTTAATGAAGAAGAATTTACAATTGTTAAAAACCGACTATTAAAAGCAGGTAAACACGTTTTTATTACCTCAGATGACCATTTTATTTGTACTGGCAACAAGGGAATGAAAGTAAAATCTGATACAAATTTTTTCAACATAAATGAAAATAATTTTTCAGCATTAGTACTGATTGGCGGGCATGGAAGCCGATCCTATTTTAAAAATGAATTTTTGCATAAAATAATCAAACGATTTAATGATGCTCACAAAATCATTGCTGCTATCTGTTCATCGCCTGTTATCCTAGCACGCACGGGAGTTTTGAACAATAAAAAAGCCACTTGTTTTTCTGAAAACAAAATGGAACTTATTAACGCCAGAATTGATTATCAGGATAAAAATCTAGTTGTTGATGGAAACATAGTAACCGCAAACGACTCACATTCTGCAATGCAGTTTGCAGAAACTATTCTTCATCTTACAAAGTAATTTCTAATCTTACTAATGATTGAAACTGTTAAAAAATATTGCAATAGCCTAACTGATTACTCACGGTACAAAACACGAGAAGTAAAAATCGGTGATGTGGCTCTTGGGGGGAGCAACCCCATACGCATTCAATCTATGACAATCACAGATACGATGGATACAATGGCAACTGTTGAACAAACTATAAGAATGGTTGATGCTGGATGTGAGTATGTTCGTATTACCGCGCCCAGCATAAACGAAGCAAAGAATCTTGAAAACATAAAGAAGGAGTTACGAAAACGCGGTCACAAAGTTCCGCTTATTGCTGATATTCATTTTACACCAAATGCTGCTGAACTTGCTGCACGCATAGTAGAAAAAGTGCGTATAAATCCCGGCAACTATGTGGACAAAAAAAAGCTTGAAAAATTTGAATACACCGACGATGAGTACAGCGCAGAAATTGAAAGAATAAGAGAACGATTTACACCACTTGTGAAAATTTGCAAAGAATATGGTACTGCAATGCGGATCGGTACAAATCACGGTTCGCTTTCGGATAGAATAATGAACCGCTTTGGTGATACACCGCTCGGAATGGTGGAATCGGCTTTAGAGTTTGTAAGGTTTTGTGAAGATAATAATTTTTACGATATCGTTCTTTCAATGAAAGCAAGCAATACACAGGTAATGGTTCAGGCTTACCGGTTGTTAATACAAAAGATGGAAGAAGAGGGGATGAACTATCCTATTCATCTCGGAGTAACCGAAGCAGGTGGCGGCGAAGACGGAAGGATCAAATCAGCTGTTGGAATTGGAGCTTTGCTGGAAGATGGAATTGGAGATACAATCAGAGTTTCATTAACCGAAGATCCTGAATACGAAGCTCCTGTAGCAATATCACTTGCAAATCGATACAAATTGCGTGAAAACCATACGCCAATTAAACACGTTGAAAATATTCCTATTAATTCAATTGAATACAACAGGAGAAATACTTTTGAAGTTTTAGGAATTGGGGGCACAAATGCTCCAGTTGTTGTTTCGGATTTCAGCACAATTAAGATAGATCTACCAAAAGACTTAGTTGATATCGGTTATAAATTTGATGAGCAAACTGATAAATGGTCATTGGCGGATACAGCTGCAGATATTATTTATTTGAAAAATAACGATGTAAATTTTGGGGTACCTGAAAACCTGAAACTGGTTCTAGATTATGAAGTCTGGTTAAATGTAAAAGCAAAGAAACTTCGTTATCCACTGTTTAACAAACAGAATTTTTTAAGTTCTAATACCTATTCTGATCAACTAAATTTATTAAAGTTAGATATCCATGATTTAGATTCAGAATTAGTATCAAAAATTAAAACAACTCCATATGTAATTTTAGTTATAGAAACTAATAACAAACATGGAATGGCAGAACAGCGTCGATTGTTTTTTGAGTTAATTGAAAATGAAATTAACAATCCGGTAATTATTAGAAGGGATTATAAAAATCTCTCTTCCGATGAACTTCGTTTGTATACTTCAACTGATTTGGGAGCGCTTTTGATTGATGGGCTTGGAGATGGTGTTTGGGTTACAGCGTTAGATTTGGACAAACCTAAAAATCGAAGCAATCACTCAACAAAATTTGCCGGTAAAGAATCAAAAGAAAAATTTACCAACAGAACTCTGTTTGGAGTTTTGCAGGCAGCACGCGTAAGAATTTCTAAAACAGAATACATTGCTTGTCCATCCTGCGGCAGAACACTTTTCGATTTGCAGGAAACAACCGATATGATTCGAAAAAGAACTGAACATTTAAAGGGAGTTAAGATTGCTGTAATGGGATGCATTGTGAATGGTCCTGGTGAAATGGCAGATGCTGATTACGGCTACGTTGGTTCAGGTACTGATAAAATTACTTTATATAGAGGCAAGGATATAATTAAGCGTGCAGTTCCTTCTAAAAATGCTGTTAATGAACTAATTGAGCTGATAAAAGAAGATGGAAATTGGCGTGAAATGAATTAAAACCAAGATTCTGTAAGCTATTGCATTTTTTGCACCTTTAATTTAATTAAGCTATATTTTGATACTTAATATGAATGTATTGAAATTTATAAATCTTAAATTCCTTGAGATTGACTACATAGCAGAATTTAAACTTCTAAAAGGATATTAAAACTTAAAAAGCACCCCGAGATAATCGGGGTGCTTTTTTTTGAAATGCGGTGTAAAGACATTATAAAATATTTAGAGCAATGGGCACCAAAAGGAGCTGCCTGGGAAAAAGATAATGTGGGATTACAAATAGGTAATCCTGAAGGTAGAATAAAAAATATAATGTTAAGCCTCGATCTATCAGAAAAAGTTATTAATCAATCAATAGAAAAAAAGTGCAACCTGATAATAACTCACCACCCAATTTTTTATCACCCACTGAAAAAGTTAAATTTTTTTGCTGACAGAATCTCAAAACAAATTGAGAAAATTGTAAAGCACAACATCAATCTTTATTCTGCTCATACTAACCTTGATTTTACTAAAGATGGTGTAAGTTTTCAACTTGCTAAAAAACTGCAGCTAGAAGATATAAAGCTCTTCAAACCACTATCTAACAACCAGGTAAAGTTAGTTGTATTTGTTCCTTCTTCTCATTTAGACAAAGTTTCAGCAGCGATGCACAAAGCCGGTGGCGGGGTTATTAATGAATACTCCCATTGCAGTTTCAGAAGTGAAGGAACGGGAACTTTTAAAGGAACAGACAAAACAAATCCAACCTTAGGAAACGCTGGCAAGCTGGAATTTGTTAGAGAGATGAAGCTTGAAATGATAGTTGATAAGTGGAAGCTGGGTCCGGTTACTGATGCTATGGAAAAGGCACACCCTTACGAAGAAGTTGCTTATGATATATTATCACTTCATAATAAAAATGTAAACTATGGGATGGGTGCTGTTGGTAGGTTAAAAAATTCGATGACGTCAAAAGAATTCTTAAAGTTGGTTTCAACAAAACTGCATGTTAAATATTTGCGCTACACCCCTGGTAGAAAAAATAGAATAAAAACTGTTACGGTCTGTGGCGGCTCATGCGTTGATCTGCTTGACGAAGCAATAAATAAAAATAGTGATGCATTTATAACCGCCGATTTAAAGTATCACAATTTCCACAATGCAGAGGGAAAAATTTTACTTGTTGATGCTGGACATTACGAAACTGAAGCACCCATCCTGGATGAAATTCAAAACAGGTTAAAAAGTTTTTTAAATAAAGAAGATATTAAGGTTCTAAAGTTTAAAGGTTCTACAAACCCGATAATTTTTTACAACAAATTAGGAGCTAATTAAAATTGTATAACAGATTAAAAGTTTTATATCAGCTTCAAACAATAGATGACCAATTAGATGAACTCGAAGAACTAAGGGGTGATCTTCCGAATTCAGTCAGGGATCTTGAAGAAAAGATTAGTTCATTCAAAGATGATATTAAATCAAAAGAAAAGGAGCAAAAGGAATCAATTAAAACAAGAGATTCTAATGAAGATGAAATTGAAAGGCTTAAAGAAAATCAGAAAAAATTCAAATCTCAGCTCTACCAGGTTAGAAACAATAAAGAGTACGATGCTCTGACAAAAGAAATTGATCATACTGAAGATCAAATTAAAAAGCTTGAAACTGAAAATGACGGATTGGCTGATTTAAGCAAATCCCTATCAGATGAAACTGCAGAAGTCAAGGAAAAACTTGAAGAGCTAAAGAAAGAATTATCTGAAAAAGAAGCAGATTTAAAAGAAATTGTAAAAGCAAACGCAAAAGAAGAGACAAAACTAACTGGCGAAAGAAAAAAACTGGAAGCTGAGGTTAAAAAAGCAGACCATTCTGCATACATGCGTATAAGAAAAGCCAAAAGAGGAAAAGCCGTTTCAACAATTAAAAGATCTGCTTGCTCTGGCTGTCATAACATTGTTCCATCTCAAAGACAGTTAGAAATTAGACGCAATAATCGTCTCTTCTTCTGCGAATACTGTGGAAGAATTCTTGTATCGAGCGAAATTGCTGATGAAGTTGAAAAATAAAGTTAAACTGTAAATTTCTACTGATTTGCTCACCCGATTTTAGTATATTCTACATTAGTTAATTAATAACAAGTTTTAAAGAATAATAAAATAGTTCAGTCTGGGCAATTGCTCCGATTAGATCGGAGAGGAAAGTCCGAACTTTTTAGAACAGGATGCCGGGTAATTCCCGGGAGTTTCGGGGCAAATCCCGAAGCGACGGAAAGTGTCGCAGAAAATATACCGTCTGGCAAAAGCCGGATAAGGGTGAAAAGGTGAGGTAAGAGCTCACCGCAATCTGGGTAACTGGATTGGCAGGGCAAACCCCATCCAAAGCAAGATCAAATAGGGAAATCGTTTTCTGCATATGCAGAAAGCAGGGTTGTTCGCTCTGCAGGTTTCCGGGTAGATCGCTAGATTCCTGCAGTAATGTAGGAAACAGATAAATGATTGCCGCTGCTTTTGCTGAAACTTTGCGGGCTTAATTTTATAAAAAGATAATTCTGCAAAGCTCAAGTTTAGCGAAACAGAACAGAATTCGGCTTACAGGGCTGAACTGTTTTTTTGTTCTTTTTTAAAATGTAATTGCCTATGGTACAGAACCGTTGGATATTAAAAGAAGTAAAGGATGAATTTCCTGTACAGGTACTGGCTGATTCTCTTAATATTTCTGAAATATTGGCCAAGTTACTTGTTATAAGAAATATTTCAAACTTCAATGAAGCCCGGCAATTTTTCCGCCCCTCATTAGAGTTTCTTCATGATCCTTTTTTAATGGATCAAATGGAGCAAGCTACAACACGCGTAATTGAAGCACTAACTGAAAATCACAAAATTTGTATTTACGGCGACTATGATGTTGACGGAACCTGTTCTACTGCTTTGCTTTATATGTTTTTAAAAGAACTTGGCGCTAATGTTGAATTCTACATTCCCAAAAGACTTGAAGAAGGTTACGGCTTATCAACTTCAGCAATTGATGTTGTTCACTCAAAAGGAACTGTTTTGATGATTACTGTCGATTGTGGTATAACTGCAATTGAGGAAACCGAATATGCAGAAAGCTTAGGACTGGATGTTATTATTTGTGATCATCACCAGCCAAAAGATGATCTGCCAAGTGCGGTTGCTGTTCTCGATCCTTTAAAACCTGGCTGTAACTACCCGTTTAAATATCTTTCCGGGGCAGGGGTTGCATTTAAACTTGCACAGGGCGTTTGTGAAAGAATTGGCAAAAGAGATCTCCCGCTTAAATATTTGGACTTGGTAGCTCTTGCAGGAGCAGCCGATATCGTTCCGCTTGTTGATGAAAATAGGATCCTTGTTAATGAAGGTTTAAATCAAATTAATAATAATCCCCGACCTGCAATTGAAGCCCTAATTGACAGCAGCAGATTGCAACCGGGACAGCTAAATTCAGGGCAGGTAGTCTTTACAATTGCACCAAGAATAAATGCCGTCGGTCGCCTGGGTGATGCTGAAAGAGCTGTTAATCTTTTAATAACAAAAAATAAAAGTGAAGCAATTGATCTTGCACAGATATTAGAAACAGAAAATTACGAAAGACGAAAAATTGACGTAGATACTTTTGACGAAGCATGCAAGCAAGTTCAAGGTACTATTGATTTGCACAAAGAGCTCTCCATTGTTTTACACAACGAAAACTGGCACCCTGGTGTAATTGGTATTGTAGCATCCAGATTGGTTGAAAAATTCTACCGACCAAGCGTTCTACTTGCAACTATTGACGGTGTGGCAAAAGGTTCCGCAAGAAGCATTTCTAATTTTAATATTTACGAAGCTTTGGGAAAATGTGAAGAACACCTTATTCATTTTGGTGGACACCAGGCGGCTGCGGGTTTAGCAATGGAAGTTGATAAAGTTAAAGATTTTAGAAAAGCATTTAACAAAGTTGTTCAAGAAACCATCAACGAAGAAGATCTGTTCCCTGAATTAGCAATTGATGCAAAGATCAAGTTTTCTGATATAACTCCTAAGTTTTTCAGAATATTAGAACAATTTGCACCGTTTGGTCCGGGAAACTTACGCCCAGTATTTCTGGCAGAAAATGTTGAAGTCTCTAACACACCTCGCATTGTAGGAAAAAACCATTTATTACTTTGTCTTAAACAAAGGGGTTCGAAAAAAATATTTGATTGTATTGGATTTAATATGGGAAACAACTACGAAATGATTATAGAGAATAACTCAGGAATTGATATTGTCTTTTCAATTGATAGAACTGTCAGGGATACAAGAGTATTTCCTCAGTTTAAATTAAAGGATATTAAATTTAATGATATTGATGAGGAGAGCAAGTAATGTCAGGTCATTCAAAATGGTCTACTATTAAACGCAAGAAGGGTGCCGCAGATGCAAAGCGTGGGAAACTATTTACAAGGGCCATAAAAGAAATTACAATTGCTGCAAGGGAAGGCGGCGGTGATCCTTCTGGAAACCCGCGCTTAAGGCTTGCAATTGATAACGCAAAAGCTATTAATATGCCTGCAGATAATATAGAGCGTGCGATTAAAAAAGCAACCGGTGAACTGGAAGGTGTGACATACCACGAACTTACTTACGAGGGGTATGCGCCAGGTGGAGTTGCGTTCTTAGTAGAAGTTGCAACCGATAATAAAAACCGAACTGTTGCAGAGGTAAGGCATTTGTTCAGTAAATACAATGGAAGTATGGGTGAAAGCGGCTCCGTTGCCTGGATGTTTGAAAAGAAAGGAATAATATCACTACCAAAACGTGATAAATCAGAAGATGAAATTATGGAAATTGTTCTAAATGCTGGCGCAGAAGATTTACAAACAGAAACAGACTTTTTTGAAATTCAAACTGACGTTGAGTCGTTCGAACCAGTTCGCAAAGCTCTACTTGAAAATAACTTTACAATCGAAAACGCTTCCCTGCAATGGATTGCAAAAAATACTTTAAATGTAAAAGGAGAAGATGCTGAACAGATTGTGAAACTGATAGAAGCACTTGAAGATGCTGATGATGTACAGAATGTTTACAGCAATGCTGATTTTGACGAAGAATTTCTTAAACAGCAAGCATAATGATAATTTTAGGTGTTGATCCGGGCACCACAATTACCGGTTACGGTGTAATTGAATTCGGAAAAAAAAACTTTAAGCGGCTTGCCAACGGCTGTATCCAATTATCATCAAATAAATTACTCCCCGAAAAGTTAGAAAAAATTTATGATGAATTAGTTAAGCTTATAAAAATATATAAGCCAGATGAGTTTGCAATTGAAACTGCTTTTTATGGAAAGAATGTGCAGTCTGCAATGAAGATTGGCTACGCGCGAGGTGTTTCACTATTAGCTGCTGTTCACAACAAAATACCTGCAAGCGAATATTCTCCCGGAGAAATTAAAAAAGCTGTAGTAGGAAGGGGCTCTGCATCCAAGGAGCAGGTTGGTTACATGGTAAAAGCGATTTTAAACTTGAAAAGAGTTAAATTTAAGTCCGATGAAAGCGATGCTCTTGCAATTGCGCTATGTCATGCCTTCAGAATGAAGGCCCCGAGTTTCAAAAAGAGTAAAAGTTGGAAAGAATTTATAATGGCTAATCCGGAAAGAGTTGTAAATCTTTAATTATTTAACCAATTCATTATTTATCAATTGTAAATGATAGGATTTTTAAACGGTAAAATAATTTCAGCAAAACCTACACAAGTTCTACTTGATGTTAACGGTGTTGGTTATAAAATTACGATTTCAATTACTACTTTTGAAAAAATTTCTACTAATGATACTGCGTCCCTTTTTATCCATACAAATGTAAAAGAAGATTCTATTTCACTATTTGGTTTTTATTCTGAGGCAGAAAAAGAAATGTTTGAGCTCCTTATTTCCATATCTGGTGTCGGTCCTAAATCTGCACTTGGTCTTTTGTCAGGCATTTCAACTGATGAACTAAAACAGGCAATTGTATCCAATAATATAGAAAGAATTGTTACCGTTCCCGGTATTGGAAGAAAAACCGCAGAGAGATTAATTCTTGAATTAAAGAATAAAGTAAGAGATATTGATGAAGAAGGAGTTACACCTGAAAAACCCAGCACTCAGAAGGAAGCTATCGCTGCACTTACAACATTAGGTTATAATTTAGCATCTTCAGAAAAAGCTGTGAATAAAATATTGTCTACCATTCCGGAATGCACTCTTGAAGAGTTGATAAAGCGATCTTTGCATCAATTAAATAATTAGCTAGTTGTTACTTTAAGTGAGCGATTTCACGACAACTTATTAAACAACGGTGCAAATGAGTTCCGCAACTTCTCCAAGCTTTGCTTCTAATTTATCCCCCTTAATAACTTTACTTACACCAGATGGTGTACCGGTAAAAATTAAATCTCCCTTTTCTAATGTCATCACAGAAGAAATATATTCCACAAGTTCAGCTGGGTTAAAGATCATACTTTTTAATTTATCACTCTGTTTGATTTCACCGTTTACTTTGAGTTGAATTATTTCATCGAACGTAAGTTTATAATCTTCCTTTAAAGTGAAATCTGATATTACGGCAGAAGTATCAAAACATTTTGCTATTGTCCAGGGATCACCGACTTTTCTGAGTTGTTTTTGAATATCGCGCAAAGTCATATCCAATCCCACACCGTAACCGATGATTGCGCCCTTTGCTTCTTCTTTTGATGCATTCTTTACATCTTTACCTATAAGTAGTACTAATTCAACTTCGTGATGGAGTTCATTAGAAAAGTTGGGATGCACGACTTTTCCACCCGAATGAATTACTACAGATGCGGGTTTTAAAAACAGGACTGGTTTTTCCGGCACTTTGTTGCCAAGTTCTTTCGCATGCTTTGCATAGTTTCTGCCTATACAAACTATTTTACCAATTGAATATCTTTCATCAGAGTTTTTGATTTGAACTGATTTCACTTTTAAAGAACCTATTTGAGTTGAGTTACGTTTTCTGTTTTTTCTTTGTTGCCGCGGGGAATAAAATATTATTTAAAATTAAACGATAACCAGGTGAATTTTTGTGGAGATTTAGGTCAGTCGGAGGATCGCCAACAGCGTGCTGGTAATCTTCCGGATCGTGTCCACCATAAAATGTAAATGTGCCCCTTCCATAATTTCCGTGTATGTATTTAACTTGGTCCGTGTCCTTCCTTTCTGCCATTACAATAACAGAACTTTTTATTGTGCTTCTGCGAAACATAGTTGTCTGCCCCATAAATCCTCTAATAACATTAGCATGACTTTGCGTTAGCATTGTGGGCACAGGATCGTACTTGGCAGAAAATTCAAATAGAGTAAAATAATCGTTGGCAAAGTTTCCAATTTCAATTGGCTGGATATCTATATCGCTGTATTCGTAAATGTAAGGATTCATTTCAACTTTAAAATCTGTAAAAGCAAGTGTGTTATTAAAATTAAGCATTTCCTGCGCATTGGGATCTGCAGCATCGCCATCGTACATTGTTTCGGCAATATCAACACTCAAAGCAGAAAGTGCAATATCGTAAGAATCAGTTGCAGAGCACATTGCAAAAAGGAACCCGCCTTTCCCAACGTAGTTTCTAATTTCAACGGCAACAGTCTTCAACATATCAGAAACTTTTCTATAACCGTTCTTATTTGCATTATGCTCGTACTGCAATTGCTGATCAACGTACCATTGCGCATTGCTAAAACTTGCATAAAACTTTCCGTACTGCCCTGTAAAATCTTCGTGATGCAGATGAAGCCAATCGTAATTGTCTAAATCACCTTTAATTATTTCATCATTCCAGATTTTATCGTAAGGAACACTAGCATACTCAAGGGCAAGAGTAACTGCATCATCCCAAGGCTGGAAACCGGGTGGAACGTAAACAGCAATTTTTGGTGCCTGCTCGAGCCGAATTACATCCATATTATTTTCTTCGCTCTGCACAAAAGCATAAATCTGTGTAACATCTGAAAAAGAAATTTCTTCGAATAGCACACCCTCAACTCTGCATTCAACCGCAACATCGTCACTGAAATCAATAAAAAATGAACCACTGCGGTAATTTATAAGCCAATCTGCTTTGTAGCCCTTTGTTAATGCTCGGTATGTTATTCCATAAGCTTTAAGATGATCGCTCTGGTTCAAATCCATTGGTATCAATAATTTAGATTGGGGAAACAAACCGATTGTGAAGGCGCCTGTAAAAATGAAAATAATCAAAATAGTTTTAAAGACAGATTCCTGCCTTCGCGGGAATGACACATCATAAAGATACATTTTATATTTCCTTATGCAGACTTTTTTTCCTTCTTTAAATAAATCGGTTCCGAACGTTTCACAATTACATCTTTAATGATGATACATTTTCCCACATCTTTTTTATCGGGAAGATCATACATAATATCAAGCATGATATCTTCCACAATGGAACGAAGCGCACGTGCACCTGTTTTTTTGACCATTGCCAGTTTAACAATTTCATCTAACGAAAACGGATCGAATTCAAGATCTACACCTTCCATCAAAAACAGTTTTTTGTACTGCTTTACAATCGCATTCTTCGGTTCAGTTAAAATATTTTTCATCGCCTCATCATTTAAAGAATGAAGCGGTGCAACAACTGGAATGCGTCCGATCAGTTCAGGAATTAATCCATATTTAAGCAAATCTTCAGGCTGAATAAATTGTAGCATCTCTTCATCTTTTTGATTTTCTTTTATATCTCTTGCAAAGCCCATTTTGTTTTTATTAATTCTTGCGGCAATAATTTTATCAATACCAGCAAACGCTCCGCCTAATACAAAAAGAATATTTTTTGTATTAAGATTTATAAGGCTTTGTTCTGGATGTTTTCTTCCACCTTTTGGAGGGACGCCAGCAATTGTTCCTTCCAATATTTTTAACAATGCCTGCTGAACACCTTCGCCAGAAACATCTCGGGTTATTGAAGTGCTTTCGCTCTTACGAGCAATTTTATCTATTTCATCTATATATATAATTCCTTTCTGCGCACGATCGAGATTATAATCTGCGGCTTGCAAAAGATGCACAAGCACAGTTTCAACATCATCTCCAACGTAACCAGCTTCTGTAAGCGTTGTTGCATCTGCAATTGCAAAAGGAACATCCAAAATCCTTGCAAGAGTTTGTGCAAGCAAAGTTTTCCCAACACCTGTCGGACCTATTAGCATTATATTACTCTTATCAATTTCAACATCATCTAGCTCAAAAAAAGAAGAGTGGGAGTTAATTCTTTTATAGTGATTATATACCGCAACGGAAAGAACTTTTTTAGCTCTTTCCTGCCCTATTACATGTTCATCAAGCTGCTTTTTAATCAATTCAGGAGTTTGGCTTTTATTCTCTTTATTCTTACCTCCACTGTATGCAGCAAGATTATTTTTTAATATGTCAACACTGCTTGCTATACAGATATCACAAATGTAAACATCCGGTCCGGCAATCATACTACCGACTTCATTTCCTTCTCTCCCGCAAAAAGAGCACTTTACAATTTTTTGTTCTTCTTTTTTACTCATTATTTAACTTGGTTTATTGAGTAATGATTTCAATTGTTCCCTTGCTTCATCTAAATAAATTGAATTTGGAAAATCAGACAGGAGTTTTTGATAGTATTCCTGAGCATTTATTAAATCATTCAATCCAAATTGATGAATCTTAGCCAGTAAATATACTGCTTTATCAGAATAAATATTTTGTTCACCTTCTTCCGTAACGCTTTCTAAAGTAGTAATTGCATCAGCGTAATTATTATCTGCAAGCATCATTTCGCCAATTCTTAAAGATGATATTGAATGCAAAACAAATGCCATAGGATTATCAGCAATTCTCCTATATATGTCCGCAGCTTCAGAAAAATTTTTCTTTTCGGCAAGAAATTCTGCTTCTGCAAAAAGTGCAATGTTAGTGGAATCGTTCATTGTGGAGTTAAGAATCAGCGAAAGCTCCAGTGCATCGTTAGCAGAATTATCTTTTAAATTCATTAATACTTTTGATAGTTGTTCCTTTGCTTTATCAAATTTTAATTGATAAAAATATAAGCGTGCAAGTTTATAGCTTGCGTTATTTTTTTTATCCATCGGTGTTCTATCATTATTTAAAACCGCTGAATAATTTTTATCAGCTTCAACAAGATTTCCTTCAATCAATGCAATATTTCCAAGTTCTAAAAAGGCATCAGCCGCACTGCGCGAAAGTTGTGCTTCGTTTGAAACAACATTCAGCAGTCTTTTTGCTTGTTCAATTTCGTTTTGAAGATAAAAATTAATTATACCGGATCTTAAAAGTGCTTCATAAGATGGTTCGGAATGATTATAAAGTCTGACAACCTCATCAAATGCTGAAAGTACATCCTCAGTTTTTCTCGATTCGAATTTAGTAAGTGGAAAAAATGGCTTCCATAACGGAATTGACTTTACATACTCATCAAATAATTCTGATTCAAGTGATCTTGCGTATCCAAGTTTAGCTTGTGCCGTTAGTTGTGAATTGGGATAAAGCTCAATTATTTTTTGATAAACTTCCGAAGCAAATTGAAAATCTTTCTCTTTCAATAATCGATCTGCATATGCAAACAAATCTTTTCCCTGATTTGAGTTAGATTCATCAATCATTAGATAGATGTCAAGTGCATCCTCAAACAATTTCTTTTCGGTGTATAGGCGTGCTAGCAAGTACTGCATGCTCAAATTTCCATCGTCGGAAAAATTTTCAACTACAGAAATGGATGCATCAAGAGCGCCCGGTTTACCGATGTACTCAAAAATTCTGGATTCAACTGTAGTCATTTGTTTTGGCTCGTTCTGAAGAATAAAACAATACTCTTCAGTTGCCTCATCGTATTGCATTGTTAAAGTATAAAGCCTTGCAAGATCGAACGAAAAAATAATTTTATCACCTGCAATTGCTTTTCCTCTTGAATAGAGATCAATTGCTTTTTCAAAAGCCCTTCTTTCTAAAGCATAATCTGCAATTAATCTGTACGTAAGTGCATTATCTTTCTCATTTTTCAATGGCATTTCCCATACTTCGCTTGCCCTAGCTTCATTTCCCATTCTGTGGTATGTTGAACCTAACATTCCGTATGAACTAACATCGTCCGGTACATCTTTAATTCTATTTTCAAGCACATTAACTAAAGCCGCATAATTTTTTGTTTGTGTGTAAACTCTATACAGAGAATTTGTATAAAGCATATTTTGCGGATCGGCTTCATATAGTGTTTCGTAAATTTTTGCAGCATTCTCAAAATCACTGGCCTGCTCGTAGCTTTGAGCAAGTGAAAGCTTCATTCCAACATCCGGCTGTGCTAGTAGTGATTGAAATGCTAAAATTGATATTATCAAGAATATAACTTTATTGACCATGCCACAAAAAATAATAAATAATCTGCCTGTTTCAAGCCAATTATTACAATACTTTGACCGTGATCGATATAAATTCCTCATTAAGTCATCAATCATAATGCAATTGGTTCTTTAATTAATTTAATTGGTTATTTTTGTATCTATGAAAAAGGTTTTTATACTTGGCTCAACAGGATCAATTGGTGTTAATTGCCTGAGTGTAATAGAAAATCTTTCTGAGGATTTTGAGGTTGTTGGACTGACAGTTAACTCAAATACAGAATTACTACATGAACAGGTAAAAAAGTACAACCCTAAATTTGTCGTGGTAAAAGATGAATCCGCCTCCCAAAATATTAAGGATAAATTACCAACTGAATGTGAACTGCTGACAAGTGAAAAAGGACTACTGAAAGCATCTTCCGAATTGGATTATGATATTTTTGTAGGAGCGATGGTTGGTTTTGCCGGACTTGCTCCAACTATTGAAGCTGTTAAAAGAGGAAAAAGAATTGCACTTGCAAACAAAGAAACCTTGGTAGTTGCAGGCGAGTTGGTTACCAATCTTTGCAGGGAAAACGGTTCCGAAATTCTTCCAGTTGATTCAGAACATAGTGCAATTTACCAGTGCCTAATTGGTGAAAATTTAAACGAAGTTGAAAAACTTGTACTCACTGCTTCGGGTGGACCCTTTTGGGATAAAGATAAATCATTTTTTGAAAATGCAACAGTTGAAGAAGCTCTCGATCATCCCAACTGGAAAATGGGAAGTAAAATTACAATTGATTCCGCAACAATGATTAATAAAGGGCTCGAAGTAATCGAAGCACATTGGCTTTTCGGATTAACTGTTAAAAAAATAGATGTGGTAATTCATCCGCAATCAATAATACACTCGATGGTTCAGTTTGTTGATGGCTCAATAAAAGCGCAACTTGGTTTACCCGATATGAAACTTCCGATTCAATATGCACTTACTTTCCCAAAAAGAGTGGAAAATAATTTTGGAAGAACAAACCTGCCTTCCATCGGATCACTAACTTTCTTTGAACCTGATTTGAATAAATTTGAATGTCTAAAACTTGCGTTTGATGCTTTAACAGAAGGTGGGGCAGCACCCTGTATTTTAAACGCTGCAAACGAGGTTGCTGTAAGCAAATTCCTCCAAAAAGAAATTAGGTTCTCGCATATTCCCTTGCTTATAAAAAAAGCTTTGAATAGTGTTGAAAACATTTTTTCGCAGGATTTAGCAACAATATTTGAATGCGATAGAAAGACTCGCGAATATGTTCAAGGATTAATCTAAAAGGAGAATCTCACTTAATGGATTACATATTTTATTTTGCTATTACAATTGGAATATTAGTTTTTATACATGAATTAGGACACTTTCTTGCTGCAAAGGCTACTGGAATGCGTGCAGATGTTTTTGCAATCGGATTTGGAAAGAGACTTTTCGGATGGAATAAAAAATTAGGCTTCACGTTCGGTGAGCTTCCAAAAGATTACAAAGGGGAAGGCGACACAGATTATAGAATTTCAATGCTTCCTCTCGGTGGATACGTAAAAATTGCCGGAATGGTTGATGAAAGCTTCGATACTGAGTTTGCAAACAAAGAACCAGAACCCTACGAATTCCGTTCAAAAAGTTTCTGGCAGAAAACGTTTGTTATTACCGCAGGTGTAATAATGAACCTGCTGCTTGCGATAATTATTTTTGGGGGAGCAAATTATTTCAAAGGAAAACCTGTAACAAATACAACAACTGTTGGCTATGTTGATGAAAATAGCATTGCAGATTCACTCGGATTTGTGAGCGGTGATAAAATTACGAGTATAAATAATGAAAGTGTTACTAACTGGGAAGACTTAAGAACAGCTCTTTATGTAAACACCATTGGCGATGATTTAAATGTAGCCGTTGAAAGAAATGGCAGCACAAAAAACTTATTCATTCTACGCGAAAGAGTTCCGGATTTGGAAAAGCAGGGAGAGTTTATTCTACCAGAAGGCTTGCGACCATTTATAAATGCAGTGGATGAAGGTTCGCCTGCTGAGAATGCTGGAATAAAAGCCAGAGATATTTTTCTTTCAATTAATAATACAGACTTAGCATCTTACAAGCAGCTTGTAAAAGTAATTTCTGCCAATGCAGGTAACGAGCTCTCTGCAGTAATTAAAAGAGGCGAGGATACCCTTACAATTAATGTAGTTCCCGCAGAAGATGGCAAAATAGGAATCGCAATTACGGAAACCTTTGAGGGAAAAGTTGAATACCGCACATTTGGCTTCTTCGATTCGTTTTTTCTGGCAGGTTCTGATTTAGTTAACTATACAAAGCTTACTTTTAAAGTTGCAAAAAAAGTAATTGTTGGCGAAGTCGAATTTGGTAAAGCTTTTGGTGGACCTGTTAGAATTGCACAGCTTGCTGCTAAATCTGCAGACGTTGGCATTGAAGGTTTTCTATTCTTTTTGGCTATTTTGAGTTTAAGTTTAGCTTTGATAAACATTATGCCCTTCCCAGTTTTGGACGGCGGACATTTATTAATAATTATTATTGAAACCATTGCAAGAAGAGAAATTCCGGTTAAAGTAAAAATAGCAATTAACAACACCGGCTTTGTTCTTCTTTTACTTTTAATGGCATTTATAATTTACAACGATATACTTTCGCTTTAATTATTTAATGCGTTCTAGCTTGTTTGAATAATTTTAAACCCTTCCATCATTTTATAATGCCTGCAGTAAAATAGTTTCCTTTCAGCTTTTAGTTCTGCATAATTTTAAATTGAAAATTTTAAGCCCCTTACAATTATGTATGGGGTATATTTATCTTAACAAGGAATAAGACTATATTTGATGGACGCAGACTTAAAAATCACTGAAAACCTGGGCAGGGCGGTTAAAAAAGAAAATACAATCGAGAAAATGAAATTAAGCCGCAAAAAAATTTACTGGATAAGCCAGCTTTCCGGTTGGTCGTCCTTTATTTTGATTAATCTGATAGTAATTGCATCATTCGAAGAACTCCCCTGGCAGAGAGTGCTTGTGTGGATATTTTTTGGTGGCATTGGGATATTTTTCACACATCTTCTTCGTAAAATTCTAAGAAAAAATAATTGGCTCGATCTTCCGCTTAAAAAACTCATTACGCGAGTAATTACAGCAAGCTTAATAACAGGCGCTATAATTTATGCTTTTGTTTTTGCCGCAAGCTACTTCTCGGGCACAATGAACCAGGATGAGCTTACAATTGCAACTCCAATTTCAGGTGCAATAAATACTTCCGGAGTAATTTTTCTTTGGGCGTTAATTTATTTTGCTGTTCATTACTTCGAAAATTATAAAAAAAAGGAGATTGAATCGCTTATTTGGGAAGCTGCCGTAAAGGATTACGAGTTAAAAACTTTAAAGTCACAGCTAAACCCGCACTTTATGTTTAATGCAATGAACAGCATTCGCGCGTTAATTGAAGAAGAACCGGATGCTGCTAAAGCCGCACTAACCAAACTTTCCAACATACTCCGTTACTCACTTCAAATGGAAAAAATGGAAAGCGTCCCGCTGGAAGATGAAATGGAAACCGTTCGCAACTATCTGGATCTTGAAAGAATAAGATTTGAAGAGCGCCTAAAATATAATTTGCAAGTTGATCCGCAATCAAAAAAAATAGAAATACCGCCAATGATGATTCAAACATTAGTTGAAAATGGAATTAAGCATGGCGTTTCAAAAAGAACTACGGGCGGAGAAATTGATGTTAAATCTAAACTACAAATTGAGAATGGTGAATCAAAACTTAAAGTAGAAATTGAAAACAGCGGACATTTAAGTGTAAGTGAATTGAAAAATTCACAAGGCTTTGGCATTAATAATACAAAACACAGGTTAAATCTGCTTTATGGAGAAGAAGCAAAATTCTCTCTTAAAAACATAAACGGAGATAAAGTTTTAGCAGAGTTAGAAATTCCCATTGCACCTTCATCGGAATAAATCAGGAGGTATAAAAAATGAAAGCTTTAATAGTTGATGACGAAAGACTTGCCCGCACTGAGCTTAAACGTCTTTTGACACCATTCAAGGATTTACAGGTTGTTGGTGAAGCTGTAAACGCAGAAGACGCTGCGGAAAAAATAAACCAGCTAAGACCCGACCTGATATTCCTAGATATTCAAATGCCAGGCAAATCCGGTTTCGATCTTTTGGAAGAGTTAGATAGTGTTCCAACTGTTGTGTTTACAACTGCATATGATGAATATGCATTAAAAGCATTTGAATACAACGCACTCGATTACCTGCTTAAACCAATTGAACCGCAGAGACTCGAAGACACAGTAAAAAAAATAATTGAAAAGAGCAGGAAAAAATCTGCTGTTGAAGCTGATATGGAACATCTTTCAGAAGCAGACCAGGTTTTTGTTAAAGACGGCGACCGCTGCTGGTTTGTTAAGTTGGAAAGAGTGAGACTTTTTGAATCCGAAGGAAATTACGTTCGTTTATTCTTTGAAGAGAACAAACCACTTATTCTCCGGACACTTAATTACTTAGATGAACGGTTGGATGATAAAACTTTTTTCCGTGCAAATAGGAAGCACATTATCAATCTAAAGTGGATTGATTCCATTGAACCCTGGCTGAACGGTGGTTTGTTAGTTAAGCTTAAGGACGGACACAAAGTTGAGGTTTCGCGACGACAGGCTGTTAAGTTTAAAGATATGCTAAGTTTGTAATTATAGTACTAATGTCATTCTGAGGAGCAAAGCGACGAAGAATCTTCTTTCTTTAAATAGGGAAGCTAATTAAACAGCTCCCAAGCCAAACCAAATCTTATATTTCTTTCCGGCATGGGGTAATATGGCGTAATGTAATATTGGTTGCCCAACAAATTCTCCCAGATAAAATAAAATATTGCTGCACCACGAATTTCACCAGCTAATGTAAAATCTAGTTTGTTTGTGGGATCAACGATAACAACTCCAAGCCGAGACTCAGTGTAAGAGTTTATTTTTCCCCAATAGAAAAACTCGAAACCAGTTTTTAAATCCAAATTATCATCAAAAAATTTACCATTAATATAAAATCCAGCATTAATATGTAATTCAGGCAAATTTAAAGTGCCTTTCTTATAATCGCTTGATTGTGTAGTCCAATAGGTTGATTGACCATCGAAATAATAAGAAGAATTTGTTTCAAACAAAAGTTTCCAAAATTGAAAATCTATGTTTAGCCCTAAACCAGATAAATTTCCAGTTATAAAATAATGCGAATCTGGACCATACGGAGGGACAAAAACACCTGGTAAGTGTAGTCCATCTCTCTTAAAGTATCTTAGATTTATTCCTATATCTTTTTTATTATAGTTAATTCTGGCTTCAGCCACTTTAACATATTCATCTACAAAAAGAATTTGATCGTGGATTGAATATCCTCCATAAACTGAAAATTCAGGACACAAATGTAGATGAAGATCTCCGCCGAATCCACTTAACCCCCTGTTTGATGAAGGGTGTAGATAGGTAAAATCTTGTTTGGTGTACTTATAGTAAATTGATGGTATTAGAATATTTTCAAAGAGATTTGCAGATAATATAAATGTACCAAATATTGATTTTTTGTCCCAATTTCTGATGGTTCCGCTAGTATCCCAACTTAACTGTCGGTTTAATTCTATTTTACTCGATTCATATCCTCCCAGAATTTCAGCTTTAATCAAATTAATTTCATGATAATAACTAGCAAGAATTCCGGGTGATTTTACATCAACAATTTCGTTGATTTGAGAGTCTTGATCTAATTGATTTTTCAATTCATCTAAATTAAACCTGTAATACAAAGACAAATCCAGTTTCGAATCTTCAAAAGGTTTTGCAAGTGTTCTTAAACCAAAATTATGCTGTGTTACATCAAGTATACGATTAGGAGAAAGAACTGGTGCAATTGAAGGATCATAAAGATCTGTGTTGGGATCGTTGGAAATTTGAGTTAAGCTGTCAAAATCAACACCGCCGTTTAATCCCTGGTTTGCGCTTACAAAATAATATGAGCCCGAAATGTTAACAGAATTTGATAAGAAATATTTAAGTTTTGCATTAACCTGCCATATTCCAAATTCAGTATTTGTATAAGTTTCATCAACGCTTCTGTTAGTTGCCTGGAAAGATAAATTCCACTTCCTCATTATTTGTGAATTGAACTTTCCATCAATCATAGCTTCGCCATTTGGCCCTTCGTAATATTTTATTCTAGAATACGGTTCAGGTGAAACAAAATCCTTTGTTATAAAATTTACCGTAACTGGATTGTTGTATGGTCCGTATAAAAATCCTCTTGGCGAAGGAACAATTTCTATTGAATCTATATCTTCACTTTGCACAAGATTCAAATCAAGTGAGTTTGTGAACCGGTTATTCCATAGCACGCCATCCTGCAAATAACTTATACCGTTATTACCAACTCCATAAATAAAAGTTTCGTGCGGCTGCCCTATAAATCCCAGATCTTTAATAAAATTAAATGAAAACGATCGAAGCAAATCTCCGGTATACCTGTAATTAGTAAACAAAAATGTTCTTTTACTAATGATTGTGCTTGTTTCAGAGAGCGGCTGCCCCTGAATTGGAACAACTGAATCTCTTTTAACAGTTACAAAACTTTTCACTGAATCCGTAATCTCAGTTGAATCTGTAAATTCCACATTAAGTGAATCTGATGTTTGTGTGCTGTCCGCAATAAATAAGGAATCAGTATCTTGGGGAAAATGTGAAAATGAAAAAAGAATAAAAAATATTAAGATGAAGTGTTTTAACATGGGTTGAGTTAGAATAAAAATTCCTACGTTACACAAAAGGAAAATAGTTAATAAAAAGAAATCAACAAAGACTAATAGTTTTTATTCCTACTCATTCATTCAATCACCCTTTTTTAGTCCCCTGTTCATAGGGGTTTGAGCAATACTATTTTCTAATTTTTCTTCAAAAAACATTTTGTTTGGTTTAAATATTAGTTATTTTCATAGACGTAAATAACAACAATTAAAATAAAGAGGGATCTTATGGCAAAATCAATGACAAAAGGTGAGATAATTACACATCTTGCCAAGAAAACAAAAACCACAAAAAAAGTTGCCGGTGAGTTTTTGGATGAGTTAGTTAAACTTTCTTACAAAGAGGCAAAGAAAGATTTTGTTATTCCCGGGCTCGGTAAATTAACCGTTGCACAGCGAAAACAAAGAATGGGAAGAAATCCCGCCACAGGTCAAACAATGGTAATTCCTGCAAAGAAAGTTTTGAAGTTTAAAATTTCTAAAGCAGCAAAAGACGGAGCTTTGAAATAAATCTAAGTTTTGTTTGTTAAATGGCGAAGAATGATGATTTGTTCTTCGCCTTTTTTATTTTAAAGGGAAAGCAATTAATAAAATTAGTATTAATTGTGAAGACAGTTGCGATAATTTGAATAAGTCTGAAGAACTGATTTAATTTTAACTAATTTTTACCGCTCTTTCATTAATTTTGTTCAACAAAAAAAATAATCATTCATTTTTATCATAAAGGTTTGAAATGATTAGAAAAATATTTTCTGCAATATTGTTAATTGCCACTGTTAGTTACTCTCAGATAAGTCATGATTTAATCCATCCGGTGAATTTAAATCAAGATGGGATTACAGGAATTGTTTTGAGTGATTTATTTTATTCTAGCAGCTACGATATAGAGCTTCATTTAAATGAAAATGTAAAATCATGGTTAAATGAAAAAGGTGATTCAATTTTATTTCAGCCGATAAACGATTTTACAGGACTTACTCTGGTTTCTTTTAAACTCGGGATAGATCAATATGAAATTCCGGTTAAATTGAATAAAACAAAAAAATATCTGTTCACTTACAAACCAACACCAACAGATAAACAAGTAAATCTGTTTGGACAGTTTAATAGTTGGAATCGGCAAACCCTGCCAATGAAGGATGCAAACAAAGATGGGACTTTAGAAATAGAAATTCCTTTAGATCCCGGCAGATATGAATATAAGTTCTTCGTTGATGGAAAGGAACTGATTGATCCTGAAAATCCAGTCAAAGTTTCAAATGGTTTAGGCGATTTTAATTCTGTTCGTGTAATTGAAGAAGAAACTGTCGAAAAGATATTTCTTCACATTCTTGGAAAAGAGGAAAATGAAAACGGTTTGAAGTTAAAATTCTATTTTGAGAATTTGGATAGAAGCAATATGGTAAAACCAGAGTCAGTAATTGCACTGTTTGATAATCAAATGTTTCCCTCTGATCAAATTGAAATTAATGGAAGAGAAATCATTCTAGCTCTGGAGAAGAAAAACTTAGTTGGTGATCACTCAATTAGAGTTGCTGTAAACAGAATGGGAAAGCACAGCAACATTCAAACAATTCAACTACACGATGGAGTTGTGGCAGGTGCATCCGGGAAAAGAACATTGCACGATCAAATAATTTACAGCATAATGGTTGACCGTTTTTACAATGGCGATACCTCCAACGATAATTCTGTTCAGAACGATTCTTTATTCGCTCCGGCAAATTACCAAGGCGGTGATTTACAGGGAATAATCGATAAAATTGAAGAAGGATATTTTGGAAAACTTGGCATAAATACATTTTGGATCTCTCCAATTGTTGATAACACAAACAACGCTTATCGCGAATATCCTGCACCACATCGTTACTACACTGGTTACCATGGTTACTGGCCTACTTCTTCAACAAAAGTTGAAGAAAAGTTTGGTGATATGGATTTAGCACGTACGATGGTTGAAACTGCTCATACAAACGGAATTAATGTTCTCTGGGATTTTATTTCAAATCATATTCACGAGGAACATCAATTTTGGAATGAGCACCGCAATTGGTTTGGAAAGCTTGAACTTCCAGATGGAGGAAAAAATTTACGTCTTTTTGACCAGTACCGTCTAACAACTTGGTTTGAGCCATACATGCCATCATTTGATTACGTCGGTTCAATAGATGCTCTTGAGTTTATGACCGACAATGCTGTTTGGTGGTTATCGGTTACGGGTGCTGATGGATATAGGCATGATGCCGTTAAACATGTTCCAAACGAATTTTGGAGAATGCTTACAAAAAAGACAAAGAGCAGAATAGAAGTACCATTAAATAGAAAATTGTATCAAATAGGAGAGACATTTGGAGGAATTGAGTTAATAAATTCTTATGTAAATAATGGGCAATTAAATGCGCAATTCAACTTTAATTTATACGACGTGGCAATTCCAACTTTTCTTGATGAAAAAGCTTCATTCAAATTGCTTGATTATCAGATGCAGAAAAGTTTCCAGGTATTTGGATATAATAATTTAATGGGGAATATTATAGACAGCCACGATAAAATCCGTTACATGGCTTACGCAGATGGTGATCTTGAAATAAACGATGGAAGAAGTAAAGAAATTGGTTGGACAAAACCCCCGCAGGTTGATAACCGTTCAAGCTACGATAAATTAAAATTGCATCTCGCATACATTTTAACTATTCCGGGTGTACCGATTATTTATTACGGCGATGAATTTGGAATGACCGGTGCAGCCGATCCGGATAACAGAAGAATGATGAGATTTGATTCTGAGTTAAATGAATTTGAGATACAGACGCTGGATGATGTAAGTAAGCTAATTCATATTAGAAATGATCATCCTGCATTGCGTTACGGTGATTTTATGAGTCTACAGGTAGATGAAAGTATTTATGCCTATTTAAGATCAGATACGAATGAAAGAGTACTTACCATCATTAATAAAAATCCAAATGAGCAGAGAGTGGAATTAACGATTCCAGCGGTTTATCAGATAAATGAAGCAGAGAATCTACTCACTCAGAATGTTTTTAGTGTGTATGACAACCAGATTAAACTATCCGTTGAAGGTATTAGCTGTCTTATTTTAACAATTTATTAATACAGATTATTTTTAACTAACTTTAATAATTAACTAGCGAAAATAAAATTGAGAAATATATTCTTAATAGCAATAGCATCAATATTGATGTTTTCCTGCGGTGGCAAGAAAGAACAATCAGATAAAAGTGAACTGGAGTTAAAGATGAATCAGATTGCGGAAAATTATGTTAAGCTCGTACTTGAAATTGGACTATACAGGCCCGAATATGTGGATGCGTACTATGGACCAGTTGAATGGAAACCCGCTGCTACAAGTAAAAAGAATGTTGATTCAACGCTTATATTTTCGTTGAATAAAAAAACAGATGATTTCTTAAATAAGCTAGATGAGTTGAGTGAATATAACGCAACTGAAATTGAAACCTTTCGTTACAGGTTTCTTTACAAACAGCTTCTATCAATTAAAGGAATGATTGCAATAATTTCTGGAGCAGAATTCACGTTTGAGAAAGAAACGCAAATCTTATATGATGCTGATCCACCAAAGAATGAACGAGAACACTTTTCCGAAATCTTAAATGAACTTGATAGCAACTTGCCAGGCGAAGGAAATTTAACTGGGCGATATAACAACTTTAAGGATCAGTTCATTTTTCCAAAAGGGAAACTTGATTCTGCTTTCACTTTGGTTATGAATGAATGCAGAAACAGAACAATGAATTATATCACTTTACCCCAAAATGAAAAATTCGAAATTGAATACGTTAGCAACAAACCCTGGGGGGCGTATAATTGGTTCAAAGGAAACCTTACAAGTATAATTCAGGTCAATACCGATTTGCCGCTTACGGTTGATCGTGTAATTGAATTAGCTGCTCACGAAGGATATCCGGGGCATCATCTTTTCAACTCGCTTATAGAACAAAAACTTGTTAAAGAGCGCGGCTGGACTGAGTATTCAGTTTACCCGCTATACAGCCCCATTTCTCTAATTGCTGAAGGGACCGCAAACTTCGGTGAAAAATTAATATTTCCAATCGATTCAAAAAATAAATTTATGAAAGAAGTACTTTTTCCGTATGCTGGATTAGATACAAATCTTACAGAAAAATATCAAAAAGTAATAGAGCTTGTGGATCAATTAGGTTATGCAGGAAATGAAGCTGCAAGAAATTATTTAAATGGGATTTGGGCAAGAGAAGAAACATTAAAATTTTTAATGGAGTACTCACTCCATTCAAAAGAAAGAGCTGAAAAGAAAATTGAGTTCATAGAATTCTACAGATCTTATATTATTAACTACAATTATGGTTACGATTTGGTTAATAATTATATTGAGGTTAACGGAGGAACTGAAAATGATTTGAGAAGGAGATGGGAGCTTTTTGAGAAGTTATTAACCACACCACAAACTCCTTCAGGTTTGTTGAACTATTAAAGTTTAACCCTTAAAAATTTTGTAATTTTTCTAAACGAGTCACTATCGAGAGATACTTCACTTAATATTTTTTGAATTAATCCTTTATTCAGTCTGTTAAAATCTTCCTCTCTTGGTGCAATCAATGTTCCACCCAAATCTACGGCGGCCGGACTAATCATTAGTTTGTTCGGTTCTTTTGCGAAATAATTTTCCGGACGGTGCTTGCTCCTTAAAAATATTATTAAGCTGAATCCAAATTCCTCATCGTAATCGCAGATTAGATTCATTAAAGGTTCACTTGATGATAGTAAATGCTTTGAATAATATTTATAAAAATTCTCAAAAAATTTAACAGCAGATCGCAATTCAAGCGCTTCAATAAAAATTAGTGTCCGCAATTCATCGTTTATTGAAGTAACTCTGGTTTGTTCATCAGTAAAAATATTTTCTCCACAATCGTTTTTTAATTGATAAATATCATTTTCGATTGGCATTAAGTTTTTTGTTAATGCTTGAAAGTGTAGGTGATCTGGCGCAGAAGCGCCGCATTCTGGACCATTGTAAATTAAGGTGTATTTTTTTGAGAGTTGTTTTGTTATCTCTAAAAAATCCTTAATGCTGTTTTTAATATTCTGCCCTCTATGCTTCAGTAGTGAAACAGTAAAATGCTGCTGAAAAATGGGATACGGATTACATAGCAAAACATATTTTTCATTGAGTAGAACACCTTTTTGCTGCGATGGCAAATTCTCAACACACAAAAAGCAGAGCCGGCTTTTTATAATTTCCTCGCCAACATCTGCCGACGTTGATTTGATTCTTTTTGGGTTAAACTGCACATTATATTTAAAGCCATCAAACCAAAATGATTTTTCTTTTACACCTTTTAGTGCGAAATAATTTTCTTGCATCAATTGCCATTCATTCAATTGGGATTTGAAGAGCAAATCTGCAGCATCTGTAAATAGATTTCCATTAATCAATTGATCGAGTTGTTTGTTTATCAGTAAGTTTTGTTCAATCATCAAAACTTAATCGCTCATTTTGTTAAGAAGTTGACGCTCTTCAATCTCTTTCGTACGGAGCGAATCTTTATAAAAGTTATGTTTATTTTTCTGCTCAACCGAAAGGGATGCATCGGTGTTTCCCTCCCATCTTCTGCATATGTAAACAGGCTCATAAATTCTTCCGATTTTATACCGCCCTAATATAGCAAGTCCCATAGCGTAATCTTCACCATAACTAACATTTGGGAACTTTATTTCTCTTACAATTGGAGTGAAGAAGGCTCTCGGAGCACCAAGCCCGTTAATTCTTAAAGCATTGTTACATCCGTTTTCATCTGTCCATTCTTTGTGATCAATAATTCCAGGCGGAATTTCTTTCAAATTAAAATCAGTCAATTTATAGCTACCAATTACCATTGCACATCCATCCTCATAAAACTTATCAACAATTTTTTGAATCGTGTTTGCATCTGAATATAGATCATCGCTATCAAGTTGAATAGCAAACTTTCCACAATGGGGATGAAACAAGGCTTCATTCCAACAGCCTCCAATGCCTAGATTCTTTGGTTCAGGAATAATGTGTATTAATCGTTCATCGTTTGTTGAAATGTTTTTTATTATTTCTGTTGTTCCATCATCTGAGTGATTATCAACAGTAATTACATTAAAAGGAAAATTTGTGCTCTGTTTTAGTGCGGATTCGATCGCATCTTTAATTGTTTCTTCTCTGTTTTTTACAGGAATGATTACAGATGCTTCGTTTGTAAAACTATTTTTGAATTCAATTCTTTTAATTGATTCCGGTTTGATTGACGCACCAATTTCCTTTAAATGGTAAGTAGCTGTGTCTTCAAATTCAATTTGTGCGGCACGATTTTTCGGATCAACATAATCAAACAATTTATCGGTGGATATACTTAAGTTATCACACTTGTAAGTTGGTTTCGCTAACCTTTTAATGTTTGATATTCGGGATATTGCAAGTCTTAAATCGTACAGACCGGAAAAATTATGATTGCGTTCAACTGAAATTAGTTTTTCAACTATTTTTTTAAATTTTTTTGCTGAAATCAGAATTATGTTTCCAAAATCAAAATCATCTCTAATACTGCCGACTTGATAATCAATCAATGAATGAATTTTCATTCCGCTGTCTGTTCTTTCATAATAATCAGAATATATCAAGCCGGAATCTGTTTGTTCTGCAAATGAAATCATTTTGTTGAGTTCATCCACAGAAATATCAATTTCCCGGTCGCAAATGATTAAAAGTAAAAATGAAGAGTTTACAGCATCGATTATTTTTTTAATCGTATCACCGTTAAAAAAATATTTTGATCTGATTAACAACTCTGATTTATATGCTAGTTGTTCTTTGCGTGATATTGTTATTACTTGATTAACTAATTTTACTTTTTCTAGTTTTGAAACCAGCTCTGAATAATAATCTTCATTTAAAGAAAAAATTGCAGTTGTAATATTTTTTATTTTGTCATCACTCATCTAGTTCAACATTTGTAATTCTTTATAGTAAAACTCAACAGTTTTTTTCATTACTTTTTCAAGATCAAAATTTTCAACTACTCTTGCTCTTGCATTTTTTCCAAACTTTTCACGTAGCTCTTTTGAATCAATCAAAATTTTCAGTTTTTCTTTTAAATCGGTGTAATCTGCCTTTTTAAACAGTAGTGAAGTTTCGTTATCAACAGCAATATCAAGCACACCATCTGAGTTTGAACAGACTGAGGCTGTTTTCATTGCCATTGCCTCAATCAGTGCAATCCCAAAGGCTTCCGAATGAGAAGGAAAAACGAAAATATCCATTGCAGCTAAAACAGCAGCTGTATCACTCCTAAACCCGGTAAAAATTATGTTGTGAAGGGTATATTCTTCAGCCAGTTTCTTTATTTCTTTCATATAGTTTTCTTCCCCCCTGCTCGCTTCACCAACTACTAAAAATTTTAAATCATTATACTCTTTATTTAAATCGTGGGCAGCACGTAAAAATTCTTCGTGACCTTTGCCAGGGGTAAATCTTGCAAGCATGCCTAAAACTATTTCACCTGGTTTGATATTAAATTCATTCCTAACTTTTTCTGAATCAACTACTTCAGGATTGAACTGAAAACTATCAACACTGTTTGGCATTATTGAAATTTTTTCAGGTTCAATCGGGCAAGTTTCTAAAATATTTTTTTCAATTACACTGCTAATGGCAAATAGTCTGTTTACTCTTTTATACAGAAGCTTATGTAAAAAATCTTTTTTTAGAATTCCTGATCCGACCTGTTTTGTTAAAAATAGAGGGGTTTTCATTCGGGCAATTGACAGAGCCGGCACCAGGATCCATAAATCTTTTGAGGCCTGTGTGTGGATTGTCGTATATTTATTTCTTTTTATAATTGAAGAAGTCTTTAAAACAGCAGAAGGGTGAAAATAACCGCTCGCTTTAACAGGATGAATAATTATTCCAATGTTATTTGCTTCAATGTGTATGCGTGAATCCTTAATACAAAGAAGCTCAACAGAAAAATTTTTTTTTAAGAGCTGTTTAATTGAAACCAGAGTGTACATTTCCATTCCACCCCAGCTATTAGATAAACAAGAATATAGCAGTTTCATTCTATTTCCACTAATAAATTCGTTTTAACCAGGTGTGAGAAAAGTAGTGCAGCAAAATTTCGTCAAAGTGAAAGCCCATCTCAGCCATAACGGCAGCACCAATTTGACAAAGACCAACTCCATGTCCCCAGCCCGCACCATGCAGTATAAACTTTGATGGAATGTTGTTTCCAACTTTTTCAACAATAAATGCAGAGCTGTACAAATGCGATTTAGAAAGAACTCTTCTTATTTCCAATTCTTTTCCAATTACTAATGTTTTTTTAGTTCCAACTATTTTCAAGCGTGATATTCTTGCAGAGTAACCCCTCTCAAGAGGAATAAGATCTGTAATTTCGCCAAAATCAATCTCCATATTTTCATTAATTATGTGAGCAAGCTCATTCTGTGTGTATTCGATTTTCCATCTGTAAAAATCTTTAGTTTCTCTATCATAGTCTACAAGAATATGAGAAAGAATTTTGGTGTCCGATGTATTGCAGTATGACGGCGGGTTTCCTAAAATCCATTTTCTTGCATTTTCTTCTTTCGCAAAATCAATTTTATAGATTTCCGGTTCGTACTTATAATCAATCACTGAAGTTAAATAGTCGTGTTTTACAGCCTCCCAAACATGTTCAAAAGATTCAGATATTCCCCCGCAGCATTTTGAATATCTTGTATCACAGATTGAATTATTGCTTAATAGTACAATACCCTTTGTTTGTTCAATTGCGTTGTGAGCACTTTCAGATATTATTTTTGTTACTCCCTGAAATCTCTGACAATGATCATCAGCGCAAACATCAAACAACTTATGCTCTTCATGGTCGTACCACTTAATTATTTTATTTTCAAGCTGAACAGTAGCTTTTTGATTTTCTTTTTTTGATATAACTTCATTTACTTTTTCCATTTGTGCTAAAATCCAGCTTCTAGCAACAACTGCCTGGGCTTTTAACAGTTCTATCGAACTTTTAGCACTCATTTCTGAAGAGATAACACTTGTTAAATATCTTTCAAGTGGCAGAACATTTATTGCAGCAATCTCATCTTTTTCTTTAACCAGCTTTAGAGCAAAGTTAAACCGCTGTTTTTCTCTTCGCTCCCAGTGGAATTTTAAACCAATAATTACATCGCGGATTAAAAAAGATTCAGAGATGGGATTTGTTGGCTGGAAGGTAAGCTGATCTTCAACTTCTATTTTATTTTTTTTGCTTTTGCAAATTAACTTATCATCTTTTACTTCGGCTGTGAATACACCGCTGAATGTTTCATTATAACCGGTTACATTAAAATCGCCATAAAGTTCAAACTTTATTCTTTTATCTACTAATATTCCAACATTTATCAGGGGTTCTTCGTAAGGTATCATTTATTAAATTTAATTTGTGCTGCAGGAACTAACTTTTATTAAAACAAGCTAAAATATAGCAATTAGTTTAATTTGATGTGCCCACCCAAATCATTCTCTAACTTATTATTCTAATATTGAACTTCTTTATTAGCAAGAGTAGAATTCTATCTGGCTTTGGAAGTGGCAGGGTTGAATGATATTTTAGAACGCAAAATTCAGTTTGATTTACTTAGCGACCAAAATAGTTTAGGAAATTGTGACAAAAACAAAATCCATTTCAATTCTACTAGCTTCTTTTTTGATTGTTTTATTTCTTCTCTCAGCTATAGGAATATTGAGTTTGTCCTTTACAGGTATATTATGCATCCTGTTAATTGTTGCGGGTATAGGACTGGCTTACATAGGGATTGGTGACAAATCGGATTTTATAGTTTTTTTAGGAACGGTTTTATTTCTTATTGGTGTTCTACTTATAACAAAGTTAAGTTTCAATTTATATTTTGAAAATACTGCTTTTATATCAATCGTATTACTTATATCTGCAATTGGTTTTATTATGATATATATAAACTCCCCTTTGAGAAAAATATACTTAGTAATAACGCTGGTACTTTTATCTTCCTCAATAGTATTGTTCGTGACAAAATCAAAATTCAAACTCGATAGTTTTTTTGAGGCTATTTTGCCCGTTATAAATGTTTATTGGCCTGCAATTATTATATTTTTGCTGCTGGTAATTCTACTAAGTAAGGAAAAATAAGGGAGGATAATTTAAATCAGATTTATACTTTTATTGGAGCTTTGCAAGTGAGAAATTCCTAATCGTTTTTTTAACACATTTATCTCTTCCTGTTTGGAATCGAGGTCACCTGAAAACTTAAAAAACATAAATACAATTAATAGCAACGAAATAACAAATAGTATTAAAGACAATAGTAACGACTTTTTAATATTTTTCTGAGTTGATTTTATCTCTTTTTCAAAATGCGAATCAATGTAATCCTTGGTCGTCCTTTCAATTAGTTCCCTATCAACAGAATGTTTAACATTAGTCTGCGGTAATTCTACCTCACCTTCCACAACAGATTCATTTGAAATTTTCTCCTCAACTGGTAGTTCAATATCGTCTGCGCTCGTTAATTCTAATCCACTATCTTCAATGGATATAGCTTCCCCCGACTCATTAATCAATTGATCTGAAGTTTCGACAGGTTGCTCAACTGTTGTTTTTTGCTTCTGCTGGCTTTTAATTTCATCCCGCAAATTATATAGCTTTCGGGCAACCTTATCTTTCAATTCCCAGTTTGGTGTTTCAATAACGAGTGATGAAGGAATTAGTGCAGCAAGATTTTGAAACTCTCCCAATTCATTCCACGGAAAATTCTCATCTTCAAGCATTAAAGAATTTAATGTTGCCTGATCATCTTCATTAATGCAACCGATTGCACTTAATTTTAATAACTCTATTTTTTTCTTATTATCCATTTTTAACTTCTTCGGTCTCTAATTTTTGCTGAAGAATACCAAGCGCAAGCAGTAATTTTGATTTTACAGTTGGTAAAGGAATTTTTAACTTTTTGGCTATTTCATTTTCATTCAAGCCTTCGTAGTAAGATAGTTCAAGTACGTATCTTTGTGCTTCAGTTAAAGAGTTTATTGTTTCTTTTACCTTATCACCATTATTTAAAATTTGCTCAAGGTTTAGCGGGGTAATTAATGTGGAAAGCTTCGGAAGAATAGTTTCATCATCATATTTTTCATCGTCCTCTTTCGGTGCCATGTTCAGCTTTTTTCTTTTTAAAGTATTAATTGCCTTATTACGTGCAATTGTAACAAGCCATGTATAAACGTTATTCGTTTTAAATTCAAACTGATCAATTTTTTTCCAGATAATCACAAAGACATCAGAAAGAACCTCCTCGGCTATTTTTTTATCATTAAGAATTCTATTAATGAGAGTATATAATATCGGAGAATAGCGATCGTATAGCTGCTCAAGAGCCTTAGAATCATAACCAGCTACTTTCAGCATCAGTTCACTATCAGAAAGTTTGTTATTCTCAGCCAAAAATAATTTCCTTTAATGGATAAATTTTCTAGGATAAAACTAAAATTATAAGCAGTAAAAAGCAATTTAAGTGCCAAAGTCCCATTAGCTTCAAATTTATCAATAATAGTTATTTTATACCTTTGGAATAGCCTTTTAAATGAGGTGAGAACTTGTTTTAAAGTTTGAAAGTGATAGGTATTGTGATTTTAACCTTTACAGATTTACCTCTTTGTTTACCGGGTTTAAATTTTGTTTGCAACACAGCATTTACTGCGGCTTCATCACAACCTAACCCAATCCCTTTTATAACTTCCACTTTAATTACATTACCAGATTCATCAACAAATGCGTTTACCAATACTTTACCCTCAAGTCCCGCTCGTTTGGCAATTTCGGGATAAATGATCTTTTTTTGAATTTCTCCGATTCCACCTATTGGTTCAGGCATCTCTTCAACAGCAACAAAATAAACCGGTTCTTCTTCTTCAACTTTTTTCTTAGTTGGCGGAGGCTGCTGTTCAGGAGGAGTGCCAGCTAATTGATTTACGTTTTTATTGTCATCTATTTTTTCTTCTTCAACAATTAAGGGAGCTTCTATAAAATCCGGAGTTTTTGGCGGAGGAGAAACAAGTTTTTGCGAGTTTTTCTCTTTTTGTATTTCAATCATTTCTGGCGGAAACTCAGGCTCAGTGTTTTCTTCTTTCTGCACATTTGATTCTTCCGGTTGATTGTTTTCCGTTTCAATTAGTTCAACTTGCTCATTAGGTTCATCCTGCACAATCAACTCAACCTGCTCAATATTTTCAACTAAAACCACCGGCAGTTGTTCTTTTGGTATTATTCTGCTTTTGGAAATTAGCAACTCTGTTTCTTTTTCTGCAAGCTGCATTTGTTCTTTAATATCATCATTAAAGAAATTCAAATAGAAAAATCCGAAAGAAGCAAAAACAACTAGAACTAAACTTGCAGCAATTATATATTTTTTTCTAAAAATTTTTGTCGTAGGTTTTTGTGGTTTAGGATTTTTTACAAACGGAATTTCCTCAAAATCCTCCTCAAGAATTTTTTCGTCCGCAATAATTTTTAATTCCTTTTTTGTGACAGCAGGTTTCTTCTGAACATCTTTTATTTTTATTAATTTTGATTTCACTTGTTCAAACTCACCTAAATGATCAACAATTTTCACTTCCGATTTTTTGTTGTCATTTACTTCATCAGGCTCCTCTGCAGTAGTATCTTTGTCTGCCTTTTCTTCATCTTTTTTCTTTGCAGTTTTTTCTTGCTTATCAGGTAGTTTTGAATTAATCATTGGCGAAAATTTTTCTTGTTTAATTTTTACAATTTCGTTTAATATTTTTTCTTTTAAACTCTTTTCAGGTGTCTCCTGGTTAACAACCAGTGAAAGCAGTGCGGCCAGATTTTGATATTCACCCATTTCCTGCCATGGAAAATCTTTATCATTTTGCATTGCATGTAAAAGCTCAGAGGAATCTTTTTTGGACATGCTACCCATAGCCTCTAGCGTAACTAAATATAAAAGTGGTGATTTATCCATTATATGATTCTAATGTCCGTGTTTTTTCTAAAAGGATGTCCGTAGCAACTTGCAATTTAGATCTAACAGTCGGTAGAGGAATTTTTAGTTTCTGAGATATTTCATTTTCATCTAATCCATCAAAATAAAAAAGCGATAGCACGTAGCGCTGCGCATCAGTTAATCCTTTTATCATTTCCCCGATTTCGTACTTAATCTTTAAAGCATTCTGCAGCTTAAGCGGATTAATCTTGTTTGAAAGATTTGGAATGATATTATATCTCTCATAATTATCCTCATATTCAGGTAGAATTGTATTCCCGTGTTTTCTTTTCATATAATCCAATGTCTTGTTCCTTGTCAAAAGCACTAAACCAGTAAAAAGATTTTCTTTATTAAAGTCTTCTATCCTTTTCCAAAAAATCAGGAACACTTCAACTAAAATTTTTTCAGCACTTTCTTTATCGGACACGATTTTTTTAATTAGAGAATAAATAGTTGGAGAGTAACGTGCGTACAACTGTTCAAATGCAAGTGTATCCTGCTCGGCAGCGCTTGCCAGTAATTCACTGTCTGTTAAAGGATTGATTGTGACCAAACCATCAGCCCCATCGGGTTTTTGCATCATTGTTCTCTATTAAGATTTCTTAAAAAAGCTCAATTTTAGTGCCGTATGGAAACTTTATTTGCGATTCATGCTTACACTTCATTTTGTTATTTTTACATTTTGAAAATTTAATCACGGTAAAAATGACATCGAAAGAAATACGCGATCAGTTTCTGAATTTTTTCAAAGATAAGCAGCATAAAATTGTTCAATCCGCACCTGTTGTTCCCTTTGATGACCCCACTTTGTTATTTGCAAATGCAGGCATGAATCAATTTAAGGATGTTTTTCTGGGAACAGGAAAGCGTGATTACAAGCGTGCAGCTGATACACAAAAATGTATTCGTGTAAGCGGCAAGCATAATGATTTGGAAGAAGTAGGTCATGATACTTATCACCATACTTTTTTCGAAATGCTTGGCAATTGGTCTTTTGGCGATTATTACAAAGCCGAGGCAATTGAATGGGCGTGGGAACTTTTAACGGAAGACTGGAAACTACCGAAAGAAAGACTTTGGGCTACTGTTTATAAAGATGATGAGGAGTCTTTTGAATTGTGGAGAACAAAAACTGATATAAACCCAAGACACATTTTAAAGTTTGGAGAAAAAGATAATTTTTGGGAAATGGGTGACACCGGCCCGTGTGGCCCATGCTCTGAAGTTCATATAAACGTAGGTAATGATTTTGACAATCCAGATTACGTTAATGCTGGCAGTCCTGAATGCATAGAAATCTGGAATTTGGTTTTCATTCAGTACAATCGTGATGAATATGGAAAGTTGCACGAGCTTCCATCAAAACATGTTGATACAGGAATGGGTTTTGAAAGAGTGTGTGCAGTACTTCAAAAGAAAAATTCCAACTATGATACAGATGTTTTTTCTCCTGTAATTGAACAGATTGCCAAACTTAGTGGAATCAAGTATGATGCTGAAATTTCAGCAAAAGCTGAAGAAGACCGCATTCCGATGCGTGTAATTGCAGACCACATGCGCGCTTTAACTTTTGCAATTGCGGATGGCGCTGTGCCCGGGAACGAAGGAAGAGGTTACGTGCTTCGCAGAATTTTAAGAAGAGCCGCACGTTACGGAAGAAAAATAAATCTTGTGGAACCATTTCTTTACAAACTTGTAGATGTGCTTGTTGAAAATATGGGTGATGTGTTTCCTGAAATAAAGGAAAAACAGGAATACGTAAAAAAGGTTATTAAAGGCGAGGAAGAAAGCTTCAACGACACGCTTGACCGCGGAATCGAGTTGTTCGAAGAAATAATTGAAAAGCTGAACAAGAAAAAAGAAAAAGTTATTCCCGGCGAAGAA
>JABDPB010000028.1 GCA_013042995.1 Ignavibacteriaceae bacterium
AAATGTTCATTTGGTGAGTGCAAATTTTCTGTATCTAATCCAAGGCCCATCATTACCACAGGTACTTTAAGTTTCTGACTGAAAACAACTACAATAGGAATTGATCCGCCTTCGCGCATAAACACTGTTTTCTTCCCAAATACTTTTGACAATGCTTCAGCTGCTGAGACAGTTGGTTTTGCATCAAGCGGAGAAACAATAGGATAAGCGCCGTGTAAGTCTTTTATTTCAACTTTCACAGTTTTTGGGGCAATTTTCTTTATGTATTCTTTAAAGAGTTTTGCTATCTTTTTAGGATTTTGATTTGGAACAATTCGCATACTAACTTTAGCCATCGCTTTAGAAGGTAAAACAGTTTTTGCTCCATCCCCAGTAAAGCCCCCTAAAACACCGTTGCAATCGAGTGATGGACGCGCCCACGTATGCTCGAAAGTTGTATAACCTTTTTCACCTTTCAACTGAGAGACTCCAATGTTTCCGGCAAACTTTTTCGCAGAAAACGGAAGAGCTTTGAAGTTGTTCCTTTCTTTCTTGGTTAGTTTTATTACATCATCATAAAATCCTGGTATTAATATTTTGCTGTCTTTATTTCTAAGTTTAGCAATCATCTCCGCTAAAACATTTATCGGGTTATCTACTGCACCGCCAAAAGTTCCGGAGTGCAAATCTCTGTCCGGGCCGGTAACTTCGATTTGTAAATAACTTAAACCGCGCAATCCATAAGTAAGAGTCGGAATTCCGGTGCCAAAAAGTGATGTGTCGGACAACAGTACTGTATCACATTTAAGGAAATTACCATTTTTATTTACGAATTCTTCGAGACTGTGGCTGCCTATTTCCTCCTCACCTTCAATGAGAAACTTCACGTTAACGGGAAGTTTTCCTACAGTCTTAAAATATGCTTCAACACTTTTAATATGAACGTACATCTGCCCTTTATCATCTGTAGCACCTCTTGCATAAATTTTATTTCCCTTAATGACCGGCTCAAAAGGAGGTGAATCCCAAAGATGAAGAGGATCAACAGGCTGAACATCGTAATGCCCATAAATTAAAACTGTGGGTTTATCTTTTGCGTGAAGCCAGTCGCCATAAACAAGGCTGTGACCTTTAGTCTTTATTAATTTTACATTTTCGATACCAGCTTTTTTTAATTTCGCCGCTACAAAATCAGCAGCTTTTTGCATATCTTTTTTATGATCTGCAAGAGTACTGATGCTGGGTATTTTTAAAAAATCTTTTAGTTCTTCAATGTATTCTTCTTTGCGGGAGTTAATATAGTTTGTAATCTTGTCCATTTTTTTTTACTCTTTCAATTATTCCAGATTTAATTTATACATAATAGGAATAAATTCCTTGAAATTGGCAACTGTTTTATCATCCAGTTGCTGAAGTGTTGTGCTATCAGGTATAAAACGTGAGAACCAGGGATCGTCAATTAGAAAGATACTTTCGCTTTTATTCATTGTTAAAGATTCCAGTGAACCAGTATATTCGAATTTATTGTAATTCGGAATAATTGTTTTTAACTTTATTAATTTTTGTGATATTACTCTTAAGCTATCATTAAACTTTAAGTTAAAGAGTGTCCTGTTGTTTCTATCTATTCCCCAAACTACGGAATCTGATTCGGCGTATAATCCGCAGATAGTACCTATTTTATAATCTTCGGTATAAAATTGTTTAACTATCTCTAAATCATTTTTAGTTACAACAAGCACTAAAGTATTGTTACTAAATGACTTATCGGGATTCAAAATAGCTTCTAATCCTAAAAACAAATAATTTTCACTCACTGCATAACCTTCATAGCCAATATTTTCTTTTACATAATTTGTAAAAATTTCCTCTGGATAAATTTCTATTTTTTCTATCCCAACCACTGAATTGTTCTTTATATTGTCGTCTTCAAATCTTAGTTTATAAATACCATTATATTGAAGAAAATCGGCACCATTGCCTTCAATAGATATATAGACTTCTTTTGTAAATTGATCGTAAGTGATTTCTTCAAAATCCATTTTAGGGAAGTTGTTTATATACGCCTGAACTTCCTCACTGAAATTAATTTCTGTAAAAGTAAAAATTGTATCTTTTGAAATTATAAGTCTGTGTATCTTTCCTATATCATCTGCTAACAAAAATTCATCGCTGCCATTTACATCTTCTCCAATAAATGCAATTCCCGATGTTTGTGAAGTTCTATAGTCTTCAGTTTGTAACCATCGCGGATATTGTTCATCCGGTTTAACAGAATCGTACTTGCTTATATTTGCTGAGCAGCCTAGTAGTAGTGTGAAAGAAAAGACTAGCAATAAATTGTATGTCATTGAACAGAATTAGATTGAGAAAAACTCTTTCTAAAATATAAGCAAAACATTACTGATATTTAATTATCTATGGTTTATTATTGTTAAAGGTTAACTCCTTAGTTATTTTTATTACTATGATTAAAGACTTATATATAATCAGAGCTCACATTCTTCCTTTTATTTTTTCGATGCTAACTCTTTTTGGTATTCTACTTTTACAGTTCTTAATGAAGTTTGCTGACAAACTCATTGGAAAAGGGTTGGATACGTGGTTGATAGTAAAATTAGTTGTATTCAACTTATCGTGGATGCTGGTGCTGGTTGTTCCAATGTCGGTTTTAGGAGCAACTTTAATGGCTTTCGGGAACCTTTCCCAAAACAACGAAATTACTGTGATGAAATCTTCTGGTGTGAGCATATACAGAATGATGGCTGCACCTTTTTTAGCAAGTGTTTTAATCGCCTTCCTTTTATTTTTATTTAATGATAAAGTTCTGCCAGATGCAAATCATCAGGCAAGAGTTTTGATGTCCGACATCTCGCGAAAAAAACCGACACTCTCCCTGGAGCCAGGTTTTTTTTCTCAGGAGGTTTCAAACTATGCCATTCTTGTTCGGAAAATTAATGAAAACACAAACGAGCTAAGTCAGGTTACAATTTACGATTACACAAACCCTGTTAGTATAAATGTTGTAACTGCAAAGCGAGGAAAGATTTATTTTTCGTTCGATCAAAAGAATTTAATAATGGATTTGCAACAAGGTGAAATCCACGAATCAGATGTAAAAGATACAAAACTTTACAGAAAATTAATTTTTGAAAAACACAGAATTGTAATGGACGGCACCCAGTTTTCACTTCATCAATCGCAAGGTGGATTAAGAGGTGAAAGAGAGCTTGGCGTTGATACAATGAGTGCGATTGTAGATAGTATTAAAAGTGAGCAGAACGTTTATTATACAAATTTAGTTGAAATGAGCAAAAAACATTTTCTTCTTGATTCCGCTGTTGTATTGGGTGCAAATCCACATGTAAAAGTAAATGATAAATCACTTCTTTATATAAGAATTTTAAACAAAATAAATGCAGCCAAAAACATTATGCTTGCAAACTCCAGGAAAATTGAATGGGCTAACAGAGAAATAGAAAAGTACGAAGTGGAGGTTTATAAAAAGTATTCAATACCTGCAGCATGCATAGTTTTTCTTTTAATAGGTGCCCCGCTAGCGATAATGGTTAGAAATGGTGGTTTTGGTGTGGCTGCCAGCATCAGCCTTTTTTTCTTTTTAATTTACTGGGCATTTTTAATCGGTGGGGAAAAGCTTGCCGAGAGAGGATTCTTTTCACCCTTTATCGGAATGTGGGCTGCAAATTTCGTTTTAGGCGTTGTTGGTATAATTTTAACATACAAAACAAATCAGGAAACAATTACTATTAGTTTTCGCTTTTTCAGAAAATTAGTTCCTAAGCGATTACGTTTTGAACAGACAAATAATGAAAATACTTGACAGATATTTAATCAGGCTGTTTTTACAAACGGTGTTTTTTGCAGTGCTTGCATTTACACTCGTATTTGTTGTAATTGACGCAATGGAAAATCTTGATGATTTTATTGATCAGGGAGTTCCGCAGATGAAAATCTTGCATTACTACTTAGTTTTCATTCCAGAAATTATAAAACTGATGACGCCTGTTTCAGTTTTATTTGGTGCTCTTTTTACTGCAGGTAAACTTTCATCTTTAAGCGAACTTACTGCTATTAGAGCCAGTGGTGTAAGCCTGTTCAGGTTTATGGCCCCGTTCATTATTACTGCATTAATAATCAGCATTGTTTCTGTTTACTTCGGCGGTTACGTTGTTCCGATGGCAAACAAAACTAAAGTTTACATAGAACAGTTTTATCTAAAAAAAGGGATGATTTACACAGGCAGCAACATCTACTTTCAGGACACGAAAAGTAAGATTGTTAGTATTTCATTTTTCGACAGCAACACGAACAGGGCTAACAAAATAAGCATTCAAAGTTTTGATGATAAAGATAGAACCAAAATGATTGATAGAATTGATGCACAGAAATTAGAGTACGATTCTCTTTCAAATGTTTGGGTAGCTTACAACGGAGTTCGCAGAACATTTTTGAACGATCGTGAAAATGCAGAATATTTCTCCGATATTAAGCTAGAAGACTTAAATTTCAGACCAAAGGATTTATCGAAGAAACAGCAAAAGCCGCAGGAAATGAATTTAGATGAGTTATCGGAATTAATTGATACACAAAAACGTGCTGGCAACGACCCTACAATCGCGCAGATTGAATATCACTCACGCTATGCTTTTGCAGTTACAAGTTTAATAATTGTTCTCTTCGGTTTACCGATTTCGGTTAACAAAAAGAAAAGCGGACTCGCTGTTCAGGTTGGGATAAATCTATTGATCACATTTGTCTATTTAGTATTTATGAAAGTGAGCCAGGCATTCGGTAAAAACGGTGCACTCGATCCCGTTTTAACAGCATGGTTTGCAAATTTTATTTTTCTCGCAGGAACAGCAATCACACTTCCAAAAATGAAGTATTGATTCGCTATAAATAAATACAATCTGCATGAAAGTAGCAGCTTATACCTAATACGGTCAGCCCGATGTATTGCAATTGAAGTAGTAGAAAAACTGTTTTTAAAGAGAACGAAGAGCCGATTAAAAATATGGCGGGTGGATAGCGTCAGCCTAAAGAAAAGAATAAAGATTTAATTTGCATTCAGGAGTTAGCTGAAACAGGAAAAATAAAACGGGTGATTGATAGAACTTTTCTGTTTGACAAATTGCAAAAGTACATAGGTTTGTAAATACAGGTCGCAAAAAAGGAAATGTAGTAATTTCCTTACAACATTAGAATAAATATAAATCAGCAATAAAATAAACGAAAAATGCCATCCCAAATTCTTGAGATGGCATTATTTAATTTTTAATTAAGGAACAAACAGAATTAATTAACCTTTTCCGGTCCGCCTTTTGGAGGGACAAAACCGAAGTGCTGGTTTTGAGGCATTTCCATTTTTATTTCACCAAACCTTGACTCGAATTTATCAATGTTCTCTTTTAATGCTTTAAGAAGCATTTTTGCGTGTTGCGGAGTTGTAATTATTCTTGAAAGTACTTTCGCTTTCGGTACTCCGGGCACAACCCGCGTAAAATCAATAATAAATTCTGCCGGAGAGTGTGTAATAATAGCAAGATTGGAATAGGTCCCTTCTGCTTCTTTCTCTCCTAATTCAATGTTTATTTGCTGTCCTTGTTGCTTAGGTTTATTCATTTTTTACTCTTTTATCTTAATTCATCTGCTTTCTTAAATGCATTTTCAGCATCTTCCTGCATTCCTAATACAGAATATACTTTCCCGAGCAGCTCCCAGATCTGCACGTTTTCTGCATCTTTTTCAACTACTTTTTCTAAATACGGAAGTGCCATCTGGTATTTTTCTTTATAGTCTTCACTAATAACACCTTGCTCCTCTGCTTTTTTATTCAGATCAGTCCCCCACTTAACATAAGTAACTGCAAGATTATAGATTGCATTTTCGTACTCGCTGTCTATTTCAATTGCTTTTTTAAATTGAGTTTCAGCATCTTCAAACATTTCGGCCCCAAGCAATAGCACACCGTAGTTGTACCTGTAAAATTTATTTTCTGGTTCTTTTTCAACACCTTCTTTAAATGCATCCATCGCAACATCAATTTTATCTGCTCCAATGTACGAATTTGAAAGAGCAACTAGCATTTCAGCATTTTCGGGATATAATTTTCTTCCTTCTTCTAATACTTCAATTGCCTTATTATACATTTCTATACCGTCAACACTGTCTTGAGCATTTGCGTCGTTTCTAAAATCAATCATTTTATTTGATGCAAGTGTATAATAAACTTCGCCAAGATATTGATAGCCATCTTCCGATTTTTCTAACTCTACTAACTTTTGAAGCGGTTCAATTGAGTCTTCATTTTTTCCCATTGTAAGGTAAACAAAAGCCAGATTTCTGTATGTCTCTGTAGAATCAGGTTGAACTTTAATCGCACCTTTGTAGGCATCAACAGACATTTTGTAGTACATATTTGAACTATCTACATCAACTGTTTTATTGCCTCTCTGGAATAAATTTACACCTTTGTTAAAACTATTTGCCCAATGGTAAGCTCTTGAATCATTAATATCTTTCGAAAATTTATTACTTATAGCTGACGACTGATCAAAAGCTTCAATCATATTATCAAGTTCTCCTTTTTCACCATAAACATATCCCAGCAAATAGTAGCCTTCGTCGCTTTTAGGATTTTTAGCTACGTCTTCCTTAAGTACTTCTAAAGCTTTATCAAAATTTTTCTGTTGAATGTATAATCTTGCACTGGTAAGCTCTGTAGATGAACACTGGAATCCCATAAAGGTTATTCCTAAGAGCAATGCAATCATAAGAAAGAATTTTGGACTTTTCATTTTATCTCCATCTAAAAAAAGTGTAAATAATGAACTCAAAATTACCATATTACCATTGCTTAATCAAGAATTTTGATAGCTTTCAAATTTTACTCTCAAATGCACACCAAGAAACTAAATAACTGCCTGTAATTAAGCTTTTAAATTGATTTTACTTGAGGAATAGGATATTTTTAATTTTCAAAAAAAGAGAAAAATTTGATAAATGAAGAGATAATAAGATCGGTCCCAAAAGTGCTACTTCATGACCATCTTGATGGTGGTTTAAGACCGCAAACCGTGGCTGAACTTGCCGCTGAGCAGAACTACAAAAAGCTCCCTACTTCCGATCCTGAAAAACTTGGTGATTGGTTTCATCAGCTTGCAAACAGCGGAAGTTTAGTTGAATATCTTAAAGGATTTGAACATACCTGTGCAGTTATGCAAACTAAGTCTGCTTTGGAGCGGGTTGCTTACGAAATGATCGAAGATATGAAAAAGGATGGAGTGTATTACGTCGAAACTCGTTTTGCACCAGTCTATCATCTGAAAGGTAAATTACATTTGGATGATGCTGTAAAAGCGGTGCTTAATGGATTAGAGAAAGGTAAAAGAGATTTTGGAGTTGGTTACGGATTGATTTTATGTGGAATGAGAAATATGGAGGATACTCTTGAAATCGCTGAACTTGCTGTAAACTTTAGAGACTGGGGTGTTGTTGGATTTGATCTTGCCGGCGAAGAAGGCGGATACCCTCCTAAAAAACATATTGATGCATTCCATTTTATACAACGCGCGAATTTTAATATAACCATTCACGCTGGCGAAGCCTTTGGAAAAGAATCAATCTGGCAGGCAATTCAGTGGTGCGGTGCGCACAGAATTGGACATGCTACTCATCTTAAAGAAGATATGATTGTTAATGAAAACGGAAAAGCAATACGCTACGGGGATCTTGCACAATATATTCTCGATAAAAGAATTCCTTTAGAAATTTGTTTATCAAGCAATCTTCACACTGGGGCAATTGATAAGATTGAAAATCATCCATTTGGAACATTATATAAAGAAAAATTCAGAGTTACAATTAATACCGATGACAGACTGATGAGTGACACAACTTTAACAAAAGAATTTTTAATTGCGGTTGAGCATTTTAACCTCACATTTGAAGATATAGAAAAAATTACCATCAACTCGATGAAATCTTCTTTTATACACTACGATGAAAGACTAAGGTACATTTACGATGTAATTAAACCGGGCTTTAAAGATGTAAAAAGCAAATTAGAGGAGTAAGGGTACAAATGAAGAAAAAGCTTTTTCAAAACTATGATTTTGAATTCAATAAGAATGAAAAGAAATTAATTTCTTCTTTCTGCAAACAGGCACTTAAACAAATGGAGAATGATAAACAATTTTTTGCGGAGGCAAAGGCATTCAATTCAATACACGATAAAATAAATTCAGAATCAGATAGAATAAAACTCACTAAAGATGAAAAGACAAGGCTGACGCATAATATAAAACAAAATATAGACTCCATTGAAAAGCAAATGAAAGGAAGTTTTTTTATAAAAAAGTGGTTAATGAAATCGCTTTACAATCAATATTTAAGTTTGTACAATGAGCACCTGAAGGGATAATATGAATTCAATTGAAGTAAAAGAAATAAAAGCACCAACCGGTACACAGATTAGCTGCAAAGGGTGGCTTCAGGAGGCAGCAATGCGTATGCTTATGAATAACCTAAATCCTGAAGTGGCAGAAAAACCAGAAGAACTGATTGTCTACGGTGGAAGCGGTAAAGCAGCACGAAACTGGGAAGCTTACGAAGCAATTATTGATTCATTAAAAAAACTTGAAAATGATGAAACACTTTTAGTTCAATCTGGTAAACCTGTCGGAATTTTTAGAACTCACACCGATGCACCAAGAGTTATTATTTCAAACGCAATGCTCGTTCCTGATTGGGCGACCTGGGATGAATTTCGAAGACTCGAAAAACTTGGTTTAACAATGTTCGGACAGATGACTGCCGGAAGCTGGATTTACATCGGAACGCAAGGAATCTTGCAGGGCACATATGAAACTTTTGCTGAATGCGCTCGAAAATATTTTAAAGGAAGTTTAAAGGGAAAGTTTTTACTAACTGCGGGCTTAGGCGGAATGGGTGGAGCTCAACCGCTTGCTGCAACCTTTAACGGTGCTGCATTTTTGGGTATCGAAGTTGATCGAAGTCGTGCACAAAAAAGAATTGATACCGGATATCTTGATTATTTAACAGATAACTTAGATGAAGCACTCGAAAAGGTACTCAATGCAAAAGTAAATGGTGAAGCACTATCAGTTGGACTAGTTGCCAATGCTGGTGAAGCATTGCCCGAAATTTTAAAACGCGGAATCATTCCTGATATTTTAACTGATCAGACTTCGGCACACGATGTTTTAAACGGCTACGTTCCGATGGGAATGAGTTTTGAAGAAGCCATCGAACTACGTAATTCTGATTCCGATAGATATATCAAACTATCGCGCCAGACAGTTGTAAAACATGTTGAAGCTATGCTTGAATTTCAGAGAAAGGGTGCAATTACTTTTGATTATGGAAACAACATCCGCGGCGAAGCTAAAGAAAATGGTGTAAGTAATGCTTTCGATATTCCGGGTTTTGTTCCAGAATTTATTCGCCCGCTCTTTTGTGATGGTAAAGGACCTTTTCGATGGGCTGCGCTCTCCGGAGATCCAAATGATATATACGAAACTGATAAGGCTGTCAAAAAAACCTTCCCCGAAAATAAAGCTTTATGCCAGTGGATTGATATGGCCCAACAGAAAGTTCATTTCCAGGGACTGCCGACTCGTATTTGCTGGCTTGGTTATGGTGAACGTGCAAAAATGGGAAAAGTTTTTAACCAACTTGTTGCGAACGGAAAAGTTAAAGCACCGATTGTAATAGGAAGAGATCACCTGGATTGCGGTTCTGTAGCCTCGCCAAATAGGGAAACTGAAGGAATGAAGGATGGTAGTGATGCAATCGCAGATTGGCCCATTCTTAACGTGCTGATGAACACAATCGGCGGCGCGAGCTGGGTTTCGCTACATCATGGCGGTGGAGTTGGAATTGGGAAGGCAATTCATGCTGGAATGGTGATTGTTGCAGACGGAACTAAAGAAGCCGAGGTTAGATTGGAACGAGTATTAACTTACGATCCGGGAATGGGAATCGTTCGTCATGCAGATGCAGACTACGATCAAGCAATTGAAAATGCAAAAAAATGGAATGTAAAAATCCCAATGATGAAATAATAATCATAGCAATTGTTTCAACAGTTCTAACAAAATGAAAATACTGTCAATCATAATTCTGTTTATTCTTTTTACAACTAGTTCATTTGCACAAAGCGAAGAGGGCATTGATGAAGAAGAATGTTCTTTCAATGGTATAAAGCTTTATGGTAAAATTCAGTTTGTAGAATCGTTCCCCGATATAACAATAAAAGTTGTAGAATCATTTCCTGATTTAGAGGTAAAAATAGTAGATTCATTTGCTGATGATTGCGGTGAATGGCAGATTGTTGATTCTTTTCCAGATATTAAAATAAAAATCGTAGAATCATTTCCTGATTTAAAAATTAAATTTGTTGAATCTTTTCCGGGGATTCCATAGAAAAGATTTTCTTGTTCATATTCAATAAAACTTAAAATACAGAGGTTAAAAATGAAATTAAAAATATTAATTGCAGATAAGTTTCCTGATAAATACATCGAACAAATGAAAAAACTGAATCTGGAAGTAACATACGAACCAACGTACGGCGAAAAAGATCTTGTAGAAGCTGCAAAAGAAGTAGATATACTGGTTGTACGTTCAACAAAAGTAAATGAAGATGCAATAAAGAACAGCAAGAATCTGAACCTGATCATTCGTGCTGGTTCAGGTGTTAACAATATCAACATACAAGCAGCTAACAAAAAAGGAATTTATGTGGCAAATTGCCCAGGAATGAATGCAGTTGCAGTAGCCGAGTTAGCTGTTGGATTAATGATTTCACTTGATCGATTTATACCAGATAGTGTGATTGACTTTCGAAATGGTGTGTGGAATAAAGCAAAATATTCTAAAGGGAAAGGATTGAAAGGAAAAACTCTTGGAATTATTGGGGTTGGCGCAATTGGAAAAGAGGTCGCAAAACGTGCACTAGCATTTGAAATGAATGTTTATGGAAAAGATATTACACGTATTGAAGGTGTTCAAATAAAAGATTTCTCTGAAATGGATAAGCTTCTTCCACTTTGTGATGTTGTTACTGTTCATCTGCCTGCAACAGAAGATACAATAGGATTGTTCAACAAAAAAATGTTCGGCTATATGAAAGACGGTGCACTTTTAATTAATACATCCCGTCACAATGTTATTGTTGAAGAAGATTTACTTGAAGCAATTAAAGAAAAAAATATAAGATTTGCAGGGGATGTATTTAAGGGTGAACCTGAAGCAAAAACCGGAGAAGTAAAATCGCATTTTCAGAATAATCCAAACATTTATATCACACATCACATTGGTGCATCAACTGAACAGGCACAGGATGCTGTTGCACAAGAAACTGTGAATATAATAAATCATTATGCCCATAGCGGAATTATTGATCACTGGGTGAATAGGGCAAAAATTACTGATGCACACTATCAACTGGTTGTTAAGCATTACGATAAACCGGGTGTGCTCGCAGGCGTTTTAGATTTGCTACGTGAAGGCGATATTAATATTGAAGAGATTGAAAACGTAATATTCGATGGCGCACTTGCAGCAAGTTGTACTATGAAACTTATTAATGCCGTTAGTCCAGATATGCTGAAAAAGATGAAAGAAAATCCAAATATAATAAGTGTTAGCCACGTAGAGATTTAATAGGGTATTCGGCTGTCACGGTTCAACCGTGACAGCCATTGATTAAACATTTCAGATAAATTTAACATCAATCATATTTTTTACAATACCATGAAAGAACGGCAGTTGCAGTAAAAATTTAACCCCCTCCAAATCCTGTTCTTCAAAATCAAAAATAAGATGTTGGATGTTTAACTTGAGAAAATCGAGTGAGGTTTTTGGTAACTGCGGAAACAAACTGCTAAAATCATCTGCATGTCCTTTTTCGAATTTACTTTTATAATTTGAGGCAAAATCTTTCAGTAATTTTTCGTTTTTACTTGCCAGGAGAAAATTAACATAAGGTGCGCTTACAAGTTCAATAATTTCTTCTGCAAAACTTAAGCCATTGCGAAAAAGTTCATGTTTAAAGTTTTCATCACCAACAATCAAAACATTTTTATTCAATTCGAGTGGGGATTTACTAAGCAATGAAGTTTTAACATCTACATTGTAAAATTCTTTTAATAGAATTTTGCTTAAAATAACTTCATTTGTTGTAACATCGCCCCAAAGAAAAATCTCATTAATTGATTTATTCTTTTCATTAAAGTGGATATATGAATTTGAAAGGAGTGCATTGAAAGAGATTCCCAACTCGCGTGAAATATATAAATCTTTATAAGTAAGAATATCTAAGGTTGGTATAAGCCCTAAAGAAGTATCATTATCAACTAACCTTTTAGAAATAAGCGCAGAAGGTGAGAATTCAGTTTGAAGTTTTTCTGCATCATCAATTTCGGAAAGAAATATTTTTGAAAAAATATTGTCAGGTAAAAACAGTTTCATCATTTAAAATAAAAAAGCCGCATTAAAGCGGCTTTGTCAGCCTTACGTTTTATTTGTTTTTAATTCGTGCAGCCTTGCCTGAAAGATTTCTAAGATAGTAGAGTTTAGCTCGTCGTACATTGCCTTCTTTAATTACATCCACTTTAGATATCTTTGGAGATTTGAAATGAAAAATTCTTTCAACCCCAACACCGCTTGATAATTTACGTACTGTAAAAGTTCTGCTTGCGCCAGATCCACGAATGCTTATTACATCGCCCTCAAACGGCTGCACTCTCTCTTTATCGCCTTCAATAATACTTACAAAAACTTTAATACGATCGCCCGTTTTAAAGTTCGGCAGCTTGGGTGCTTTTTCATCCTGTAATAAGTTGTTTATTTTTTCCATCATTTACTCCGCTATTTATTTAAAACTTGCCATTTTTTTGTTAATCTATTTGATTGTTCTTCTTTCCATTTTTTAATTTCTTTATCGTTACCCGAAAGCAGTACATCAGGCACTTTCATTCCCCTGTATTCTGCAGGTCTAGTAAAATAAGGGGCTTCTACTGTTTGCCCATCTTGAAAAGAATCATCTAGAGCTGCTTCACTGTCGTTTAGAACTCCCGGAATCAAACGAACAACAGCATCAACAATTATTAAGCCCGGAAGCTCGCCTCCTGTAAGAACAAAATTACCTATTGAAATTTCATCCGTAGCAAATTTCTGTCTAACTCGATCATCAATTTCTTTGTAGTGCCCTGCAATAGCTATAATATTTTCTGCAAGCGAAAACCTGTTTGCCGATTTTTGATCAAATATTTTTCCTTTAGGTGTTGTAAAAATTATATGATCGTAATTCCGTTCTGATTGAAGAGATTCAATACATTCAAAAAAGGGTTCAGGTTTAAGTACCATTCCCGGACCACCGCCAAACGGTTTATCATCAATCTGCTTATGCTTATTGTGTGCATAATCTCGAAGATCATGAATAAAGAGCTTTAATTTTTTTTTATCCTGCGCCCGTTTAATAATGCTTGTCTTCAACGGGCTTTCTAGTAAATCCGGAACTGCAGTTATTAAATCAATTCTCATCTTCTTCAAAAAAATCTTTATCAATTCTTAGAGATAATTTCTTTTTTTTCGGTTGAAATTTTTCAATAAATTCAAGAACAAAAGGAATAAGCTGTTCACTAATGTCATTTTTCTTTACAACTAAAACATCGTTTGCGGGCAGTTTAAGCACATCGGTTACAACTCCAATCTTTTCATCTTTAATAAAAACATTCACATCAATTAAGTCATGAATAAAAAAATGATTCTTAGGAAGTCTGACAACATTTCTATCATCGATAAAAATTTTTCTTCCAATTAGAACTTGAGAATCTCTAATGCTGTTAAAGTTTTTAAATTTGAGTAAAAAGTTTTCCTGATGTTTTTTTACCTCAGAAACAGCAAACGGTTTTTTATCCCCCCAAAAATCCAGAAAAACTTTTTTTAGTTTTAAAAACCTTTCCGGAAAATCTGAAACCGGGATTATTCTAACAAAACCACTTTTGCCTGCGGGCTGTTCAATCTCAGCAATTAAATAAAAATCTGCCACAAATTGAAAAGCCTCCTTTTAATCAATGATTTCGAGTATTGCCCGTTTTCCGTCTTTAGCAGCAATCGCGGTTAACAAGGTTCTCATTGCCTGCGCTGTTTTACCTTGCTTGCCAATTACTTTTCCCACATCATCCGCTTTTACTTTAAGCGAGAGGACAGTTTTTTTATCCTCCGAAACGGACTCTTCTATCTCTACGCTGTCCGGGTTATCAACAAGATGCTTTGCAATAAATTCAATGAACTCCTTCATTGTAAGAGCCTCCTCTTTAGCGCTGTGAGCAATATAGAATTATAGTACAGAACCGTAAGCTGAAAACTCAGTTTACTTCTCTTCAGAAGCAGCGCTGTTTTCTTCTGCTGTACTCCCTTCCTCTTTCGCATCCACTTTAGGTTCTTCAGCCGGTTTTTCTTCAGCTTGAACTTCCGTTTTTGGCTCTTCTTTTACCTCATCTGTTTTTTCGGCTGAAGCTTGTTCTTCCGCTTTTTTCCTTTTTGCAGATTTTTTAACACGTTTCTTCGTAGAACTGGCTTCTTTCATCTTCTGCCAATTTTCCAATTCAGAATTTACTTTTTCTTCATCGAGACCTTTTGATATCAGTTCTTTTTTAAGGGTAATCCCCTTTTGTCTTAAAAGACTTTTAACTGTACTTGTAGGCTGCGCACCTACATTTAGCCAATAAAGAACTCTATCTTCTTTAATCTCAAAAGTATGCGGTTCGGCTAAAGGATTATACAATCCAACAGCTTCAATAAATTTACCATCACGTGGTGATCTTGCATCTGCTGCAACAAGCTTGTAAACAGGCTGTTTTTTCTTACCTATTCTTCTTAGTCTTAACTTAACTGCCAAGTTATTTTATCCTCCGGATTTAATTCATTTAGTCAATTAAAATTTAAGTTTTTTAATGATGATTTTGAAAGACCCCCTTTGCCTGAAATCTTTCCAATCATTTTTTGCATTTGAGAAAATTGTTTTATCATTCGGTTGACATCCTGAATAGATGTTCCGCTTCCTCTTGCAATTCTTTTTCTTCTGTTACCGTTCAAAATTTTGGGATTCTCTCTTTCTTTTAAAGTCATAGAGTTTATAATTGCCTCTACTTTCACAAGTGCTCGATCATCAATTTGTTCATTTTGAATCTGAGAATTCATTCCCGGAATCATTCCGATTAGTGATGACAAAGAACCCATTTTCTTGATAACTTTAATTTGCTTAAGAAAATCATCAAAATCAAATTTATTTTTTTTAAGCTTTTCTTCCAACAGCTCAGCTTCCTTTTCATCAAAGCCCTGCTGGGCCTTTTCTACAAGCGAAATTACATCGCCTTTACCCAAGATTCGGGAAGCTAGCCTATCAGGATGAAAAACCTCTAAAGAGTCCAATTTTTCACCATTACTAACAAATTTTATAGGTTTGCCAACTACAGATCTTATGGATAGTGCTGCCCCGCCTCTAGCATCTCCATCTAATTTGGTAAGAACAATACCGTCAAAATCTACTGTTTCGTTAAAAGTTTTTGCAGAATTTACAGCATCCTGTCCGGTCATTGCGTCAACAACGAACAAAATTTCGTTAGGACTTACAATTTCTTTAATATCTGCAATTTCTTTCATCATTTCACCATCTACGTGCAAACGACCTGCAGTGTCAAATATTAAAGTATCAAAATTTTGCTGGGCAGCAAATTTTAGGGCTTCTTTTACTGTCTTTCTGGCATCAGGCTGCTCTATTGAAAAAACACTTATACCTATTTTTTCTGCAAGCTGTTTTAATTGTTCAATTGCCGCAGGACGATAAACATCGGCAGCAACTAATAAAATTTTTCTTTTGTTTTCTTTAAGTCGTTTTGCAAGCTTTCCACAAAAAGTTGTTTTGCCGGAACCCTGCAGTCCCACGGCCATCAAAGTTGTAATTCCAGAAGCATTAATCTTCAATTCACTCCTATCAGAACCTAACAGCACAACCAGTTCATCAAAAATAATTTTTGTTATTAGCTGCCCTGGTGAGATGGAAGCAATAACTTCTTTGCCGAGTGCCTTTTCGGTTACCCTTTCAATAAATTCTTTAGCAACTTTATAGTTTACATCGGCATCAAGCAAAATACGCCGAATTTCCCTTAAAGAATCGGAAATATTTTTCTCAGTTAGCCTGCCCTGTCCTCTAACTTTTTTTAGAGCTGTTTCTAATTTTAGTGATAAATCTTCAAACATAGTTTTCTATTCAAAATAAACTCATATTAATTATGCTGGCTGGTTTACGAACTGGCTTTAAGTGCGTTTGCGCCGGATACAATTTCCAGAATTTCTTTAGTAATCGAAGCCTGCCGTTCTTTATTATAAGTGATATTTAATGACCGAATCAATTCCTGGGCATTGGTAGTTGCATTGTCCATTGCTGTCATCCTGGCTCCTAATTCGGCGGCGTTTGATTCAAGCAGGAATTTCCAAAATTGCGATTTTAATTGCTTTGGAAGGAGATAATTTAAAATTGATTTCTGATCAGGCTCGAAAATGTAATTTTCAGAATCTGATTTTACCTCTTTAGAATTTGTTTTAATGGGAATCGGCAGTACTTGCTCAACAGTAATCTTTTGCTGGACCATCGAAACAAATTGGTTATAAATAACAACTACTTTATCGAATTCTTCTTTATTAAACCTAGTTAAAACTTCATTATAAATTTGAAGCGCAGAATTTATTTGAAGTGAGGAAAACAGTCCAACGTTTTTAGCAATTACCTCATAATTTCTTCTACTAAAGTAATCAGTAGCTTTTTTTCCGACAGTAACAAGCTTTGCTTTTACTTCTCCGGTTTGGGTTTCTTCATTTATATGTCTAACTGCTTCTTTAATAATATTTGTGTTGAAAGCACCGCATAAACCTCTGTCTGCAGTAACAACAACAACACAAAGATTTGAAACATCTCTGGGTTTAAGGAGATAATTCGATGCAATATCTTCTTCGGAAACTAAATGTAAAAGCATTTCTGAAATTTTACCAGCATACGGACGGGCACTTATAATTTTTTGCTGTGCACGACGCAGTTTGGCAGTGGCAACCATTTTCATAGCTTTTGTAATCTTCTGAGTGTTTTTTACACCCACTATTCTTCTTTTTATATCTCGTAAGGTGGCCACTTAATTATTTATTCGCTTTTCTTAAAAACTTTCAAAAATTCTTCGACAGCATTTACAATTTTGCTTTCGAGTTCATCGGAAATCGCTTTTTCTTTCTTTAAAGTTTCAAAGATATCTTTATGCTTCACTTCAAAATACTCAAGAGCTTCTTTTTCAAATCTTTTAACATCACCAACTGGAATGGAATCCATAAATCCTTTTGTACCTAAAAAGATACTCACAATCTGTTTTTCAACTGGAACAGGTGAATATTGACCCTGTTTTAATAGCTCAACTAACCTTGAACCTTTAGCAAGTGTTCGTCGTGTAGCTTGATCTAAATCCGAACCAAATTTTGCAAATGCTTCTAGTTCTCTGTATTGTGCAAGATCGAGCTTTAGAGTACCTGCAACTTTCTTCATTGCTTTGCTCTGCGCATTTCCTCCTACACGCGAAACTGAAATACCAACGTTAATTGCTGGTCGTACGCCGGCATTAAATAAGTTAGATTCAAGATAAATCTGCCCATCGGTAATGGAGATAACATTTGTAGGAATGTAAGCAGAAACATCTCCTTGCTGTGTTTCAATAATCGGTAGTGCGGTTAAACTTCCGCCCCCGAGATCTTCACTTAGCTTAGAAGCTCTTTCAAGCAATCGGGAGTGAAGATAAAACACATCACCAGGAAAAGCTTCTCTTCCAGGTGGTCTTCTTAAAAGCAAGGATAGTTCCCGATACGCGGCAGCCTGTTTTGAAAGATCATCATAAATAACTAAAGCGTGTTTGCCATTATCTCTAAAATACTCACCAAGAGTAGCTCCTGAATAAGGCGCGATATATTGAAGTGGTGCAGGTTCCCAGGCGGCGGCGGCAACAACGGTTGTATAATCCATCGCGCCTTGTTCCTGAAGTTTAGCAACAACTTGTGCAACAGTTGAACTTTTTTGTCCCACTGCAACGTAAATGCAGTAAACAGGTTTAACACCCAAACTTTTTGCTTCTTCCGTGTGTGTATATTTTTGATTTATAATAGTATCAATTGCAACTGCTGTTTTACCTGTTTGCCTGTCTCCAATAATTAATTCTCTTTGCCCTCTTCCTATTGGTATCATCGCATCAACTGCGGTAATACCTGTTTGCAGAGGCTCTTTAACGGGTTGCCTTTGAATTACACCAAGGGCTTTTCTTTCAATAGGTAAAAATTCTTTCGTGTTGATGGCACCCTTTCCGTCAATTGGAATGCCAAGTGGATTTACAACGCGTCCTAATAATTCTTCACCCACGGCAATAGATGCCACTCTTTTAGTTCTTTTAACAGTATCACCTTCTTTTACGAGAGAGCTTTCACCAAAAAGGACACATCCTACACTATCTTCATCAAGATTGAGAACCATTCCTATAACATTATTAGGAAACTCAACAAGTTCAGTTGCCATAACTTTGCTCAATCCGTAAACCCTTGCAATACCATCGCCAATCTGCAGGACGGTACCAACATCATAAATATCAACTTCACTTTCGAAGCCAGAAAGCTGTTTTCTTAATATCGCAGATATTTCATCTGGTCTAACTTCTGCCATTATTTTTTCCCTTTAAAATCTTTTACTTAATTAAGCGAAAATCCGCTTACGAGAAATTGTTTTTTTAATAATTCAAGTTGATGCCGTACGGAAGCATCATACATTGTATCGCCGGCTTTGGCAATAAAACCGCCAACAAGCGATTCATCTTCCATTAGATTTAATCTAACTTTCTTGCCCAGGATTTCCTCCAGCTTCTTCTGCAATTTTTCAATTTGACTATCTTCAAACTTAAAAGCCGTAGTTACGGTAACACTAATGATACCAAGGTGTTCATCTCGCAGTGCTAAAAATCTTTCTGCAATTGAATCCAGCAAGTTTTCTCTTTTCTTTTCAATCACAAAGCTTAAAAAGTTTAAGGAATCTGAATCAAATTTAGAGGTAAAAATTTCTTTTAATATTTTTTCCTTTAGTTCAGGTCTAATTACAGGATTATCGAGCATCAATTTTAATTGCTTGCTATCTTTCAACGCATCTAAAAGCAGAATCATATCTGAAGAAACTTTATCCAACTTATTTTTTTCAATTGCAGTTTCTATAAGTGAAGTTGCATACCTATGTGATACTTTTAAATTGGCCATTATTAGTTCTTAGTAATCTCACCTAAATATTTATTTGCAATCTCCTTGTTTTTACTAGCATCAATATTTTCTTTCATAATTCGTTCCGCAGCATTCACGGCTAATTCTGCAATCTGTTCCTTAAGTTCTTCAAAAGCAGCATCTTTTTTTCTTTGAATTTCATCACCTGCATCGTCAATTAATCTCTTTGACTGTTCTTTACTCTCCTTAAGCATTTGCTCTTTTAAGGATTCTGCATAAGTGCGGCTTTGCTCAATAATTTTTTTCGATTCTTCTTCAGCTTTTGCAAGGTTCGCCTGATTTTCTTCTAAAATTTTTCTTGCTTCATCTTTTGCATTTTCTGCTTGCTCTAATGAATTTTTAATCTCTTTTTCACGCTTATCGAGTGCTTCAAGAATTGGTTTCCAGGCTATCTTTTTTAATATGAGTAAAAGCAAAATAAAAGTAACTACTGTCCAGATCATCAGACCGGGATTTACGTCCAACAATCCACCGCCGCCACCTTCAGATGCAATTACTGCAATTAGTAATTCACTAAACATAGTATTCCTTTAATGAATTTAATGAATTTAATGAATTTAATTTTTAACTTAATTTGCTTACGCTTTTAATGCGAGCAGGATGCAAATAACTAGCCCAAAAAAGGACATACCTTCGATAAGTGCTGCGGCAATAATCATAGAAGTTCTGATTGCACCGGCGGCTTCAGGTTGTCTTCCGCTTGCATCCATTGCAGAACTTGCAAGTTTACCAATACCAAGCCCGCCTCCAATTACTACTAAGCCGGCGCCAAGACCTGCTGCTAACCATGCTAAATCCATTTATTATCTCCTTTTATTTAATATGAATAATTTAATGTTCTTTAATGTTCCTGATGAACTGCCATTCCTATAAATAAGGAAGTTAGCATTGTAAAAATATATGCTTGTATGAGAGATACTAAAATTTCAAGCAAGTAAATAAATACAGCAAACGCAACCGAAACTGGTGCGATAAAAATAGTTCCCATAAAAAATATTAAACCAAGTAACGCTAGTATTACAGTGTGACCAGCAATCATGTTTGCAAAAAGTCGTATAGCTAATGCAAATGGTTTTGTAAATAGTCCAAGTATTTCTACAGGGATCATCAATGGTAAAAGCCAAAGTGGTATTCCATGTGGAACTAATCCCTTTAAATATCCAATCAATCCGTTTTGTCTTATCCCGCCAAGCTGTATCATTAAAAACGATAAAATTGCAAGCGCAGCAGTAACTGCGATATTACTGGTAAACGTTGCTGAAAACGGAATAAGTCCTAAAAAGTTTCCAAATAAAATGAAGAAAAACAGAGTTAATAGATAAGGCAGATATATTGGGTATGCTTTACCCAAAGTTGGCTCAGCAATTTCATCACGGACAAAAACAATCATTACCTCAAAAAAGTTTGATAGTCTTTTAGGGATTAACGAAGATTTATACTGTCTTGCAACCGCTGCAAAAGTTAAAAAAACTAAAACTGCAGCTATAATCATAAAAACAACATGTTTTGTAGGGGTGACGTCAATACCAAATACAAGGGGAAGCTGAGGAATATGAATGTAACCTAGAAATGGTAATTCGATTTCCTTTCCGTCCATTACGTGATGAAGAATCCACCCGCTGCCAGTGTCACCGGCTTGCTGAAGTGAGTCTGTAACTGTCGTCAGAGTATCTGAAATACTGTCAGCGTTCAAAATGTTCTGTTTTCTTAAGATTCAGGTATAAAATTTCGATTATCAAGTAAAAAACATAGAAAAATAAGATAGAAAATATAAAGCCAAACGTATTTAATTCCAAGAATTTTAGCATAATTACAACTAAAAATAACACGAAAACTAGCCTGAAAGCCATCCCTCCCCATAACATAGTAATAAATAATTTATTGGATTTGTCCAGGCTGAATTTTATAAATAAGAAGCCTATAAAAAAGTTTAGAAGTACTATTAATGCGCCGATTAGAATTGAATAGAATTGTGTGAAGTTCAATACCGAAGAGTAGTAAAGAGTGACGATAACCATAAGAGAAAGGATTGATGAGATAACAATAAAAAGCCGGAGTGATTTTTCATTCAACATCACTTACCGGCTTTTAGCGCAGACTTTATGAAAGTGTACAATCCTGCAAAAACTCCTAAAAATGCAAAAACAACAGTCAATATTGGCTCAGTTTCAAGTATACCATCTAACCACAAGCCAAGAAAAACCATAACAGTCACAGTAATTGCAAGCTGCAGTCCTAGTCCGATGTAAGGACCTATTTCTTTATAGAATTTACTGCTCCCCCTTTTAAGCTTATCAGGATCCGGTTTCATTTTTTTGTGGATTTAAACCCTGGGGTTTGGGTGGTTCTTTTGCATCACCCATATTGCTTTTACCATCAAAACGTGCGCCTGCTTCAACAACAAGAATTTTTGTAAAGATATCACCTTTCAAGTTTGCTTTAGATTCCATGATTATTTTTTCCTTTGCATTTACGGAACCTACAACCTTGCCGCCAACAGTTACAGAAGTAGCATTTATTTGTCCATTAACATCGCCTTGCTCGCCAACCGTAACGTTTCCCTGCGAAACTATATCACCTTTAATTTCACCATCAACTCTTATGCTTCCCCCGCTTGAAATTTTCCCTTCAAGCTTAACACCATGGCTGATGATTGTGATATCGCCATCTTCGCCGTTCATAACTTTGTTTTTCAAATTAAAAACCTCCTTGGTTGTTAGTGATTAAAACTGTTTCGGGATCTATTACACTACCATCCTTCCAAATTTCAAAATGTAAATGCGGACCAGTTGTATGCAAACCGCTGTTTCCGCTTTGAGCAATCAATTCGCCCTGCTCAACTGTATCTCTTTCATCTTTTAGAAGTAAAGAACAATGTTTGTAAATAGTTGTATATCCATCCGAATGTGATAAAATTATAACGTGCCCTTCTTCAATAGTATATCCTGCGAATATAACGTAACCAGAAGCTGCAGCATAAAGGGGAGTATTTTCTTTAACTGCAAAATCCAAACCCATATGTCCTTTTTCAGGTTCAAAGTGCCTGCTAATATATCCATTCACAGGAAAAATGAAAAATGTTTGAGTATTAGTACCGTTATTTTCTGAAATAAAAAGTTTTACAAATACTGAAAGAATATTTCCTTCAGCAGGATAATCGTAAAAATGTTCAACTGAATCTGGCTCTACACCAAGCGAATCAGCCAGAAGCGAATCGCCCAGAATAAGTGCATACTTCAGTTTTTGATTAGTCGATTTTAATTTCTGAATTTCGTTTGCCAGATAAATTATTCTTTCTTTCAATTTTTCTGCTTTTTTCTGCTCTTCAGTTCTAATTTGAAAGTTGCCCGGTAAAACAGCCGGCCCAATACCTGTTAAATTCAGAAAATAGTAACTGGCAATTGACATAAAAATAGAAAAGAGAAATAAAAAAAGTGCGATTTTGAATGAGTTGAATTTATGTGTTTTTGTTTCATGCGAAGTATCATCCGGCAAAATGATTACAGAAAAGTTCTTTAAATTCTTTAAATACTTAATTAACGGCATAATAATTCATCTTGAAAAAGTATGTAAAGTTAATTGAACTTCTCCAACAAATCCACAAATTTTATTGTGCCCTCTCTAATTAGTTTTGGTTTTTCAGCAGTCAAATCAATTATTGTTGATGCTATTGGCTTAATTTTAGATTTTGTATAAAACAGCGCATCAACATCTTCACTAAATTCTTTTTCAATAGCATTGTAATCATTTAATGCGTTTTGACCGCTTTTGTTCACACTTGTAGAAATAAGCGGAAGATTGATTCCAGATAATAACATAGTGCAAAAATTTTGATCCGGAATTCTGAATGCTGCAGAGCTATAGCCAACTGAATTAATTGTTTTCTTGTTCAAATTTAAAACAACAGAAACAGAAGCAGGATATATTGATTTTAGAAATTGCAAGTGGCTTTCATAATTAATTTCTGCGTAATTCATTATAACATCCAAATCAGAAACTAGCCAAATAAACTGCTTTGATTTATCTCTTCCTTTAATATCATTAATTCTTCTTACTGCTTCTCTGTTAAATGGGTTCCCTCCAAGCCCGTAAATAGTATCAGTGGGATAAATAAAAATTTTACCAGTAAAAAACAGCTCCTTGGCAAAAGTAACTGATTTTTCAAAAAGCTCGTCTATATAAATAGATTTTAACTTTTTACCTTCCATTTTTTTCAAGTAATGACTTCGCTTTTTCGATCACAATTTCCGGTTTAAGAAGCTTGCCGCAATCGAAAGTTCCAATCGGGCATTCGTTGTGCCCATGTATTCCACAAGGTTTGCAGGTTAGCTCATTATAACTAAGATGGTTGCTTCTTGAATTATAGGGATAAAAGCCGAATGCTGGAGCAGTTGAACAGTAAATTGTCAATACAGGAATGTCAGCACACATTCCTAAATGAGTCGGTGCGCTATCGTTGCAAATTAATAATTTAGTGCGTTTTAAAAGCTCTGTAGTTTCAACAAAAGAAAACATACCAGCGGTATTTATTGTATTTTCATCTTCAAGCTCATCACATAATCTTTTATCTTCTGCACCCCCGATCAAAACTATTTTGTAATCATCATCAATAAAATGCTTTACTATTGACTTGTAATACTCAAGAGGATACTTTTTAGTTTCCCACACGCTTCCAACAGCAACAGAAATAAATCTTGTTAATTTATTTTCACTTAGAAAATTTTTCACTTTTTCTTTTGAAAAATCACTAACAATTATTTCCGGTTGAATTTTCCAATTATCATCCTTCAGTCCGACATCAATTAAATTTAAGTTTCTTAAAACTTCATGTGCAGATGAATCATATTCTACAACTTCATTAAAAATAAAAGGAATACTGCTGTTACTGAAACCAACAGAGTCTTTTACATGGAGCAGCCAAACGATAAATGCACTTCTGAACGAACGATGCGGCGAGTAAATTTTATTATAATTAGCAGTCTTTAGTTTTTTAATGAATTTGATAAATGAAAAAAATTTTTTTTGCGCACCTTTTTTATCAACTACAATTGAAGAATTTACAGCTGGAGAAGCATCAAAAATTTCACTTGTTGCAGGTATGCATAGAACATCAATTAACGAATTGGTATGCTTTTTCTTTAACAGCTGGATCATCGGTAGAGTAAGAATTACATCGCCGGCAAAAGCTGTTTGAATTATCAGAATTTTCATTTTTCTAACTGCAAATGTTTCCATTTTTTATGCATCCAAAACCACTGCTCAGGATATTTTTTAATCATATTTTCAAGGTGCATAGTGTGCCGCTGTGTAAGCTCTATAACTGCATCGTCAAAATTTTCAGGCAGATTAGTTTTATCTATTTCTTTTACTATAATTTTATACTTGTTATCCTTTTGTCTTACGGCAAGTAATGATAAAATCGGTGAACCGGTTTTAATTGAAAGCACTGAAGGACCGCTGTAAACGGGAACTTTAGTATTAAAAAATCTAACCTTTACCCCTTCTTCCGGCCCGCGCTGATCGGCAGCAATACCGATCATCTTTTTTTCTTTTAGCGCCTGATACGTTTTGCGAAGTGATATTCCAAGTG
>JABDPB010000031.1 GCA_013042995.1 Ignavibacteriaceae bacterium
TAATCCTGTTGAAATTATTTCGGTTACAAGGAAAGAAGATTTACCTCTCGCTCAAAGATTTTTAGATAAACATTTTAATAAAGGTATGTGTGGATACTGTTTAATTGATTACGAAGCTGGATATTTACTCGAGCCAAAACTTGAGCCATTAATAGAAGGAAATAGTGAGAAGTTAATCCAAATATTTTTCTTCGATAAAAAAGATATTCAAAAAGTTAAATCATCTAAAATTGATTTTGATTTAAAGGATAATGACGGATATGCAATTTCTGATTTCAAACTGAATACTTCAGAAAAGAAATATTTTAGAGACATCAGGAAAATTAAACGCTATTTAAAAGCCGGCGATAGCTATCAGGTTAATTATACTGTAAAAGCTAAATTTAAATTTAATGGATCGTACTCTTCGTTTTATAAAAAATTATTATTCAACCAATCTGCACGGTACTCAGCTTTTATCAACAACAATGAATCAATAATGATTTCACTTTCTCCGGAGTTGTTTTTTAAACTTTACGATGGAAGAATATATTCAAAACCGATGAAGGGAACTATCAAACGCGGCATCGAAGAAAAAGAAGATTTGCTGAAAAAATCTGAGTTGGCAACAGGTGAGAAAAACAAAGCAGAAAATGTGATGATTGTTGATTTAATCAGAAATGATTTTGGAAAAGTTTGTAAGTACGGTTCTATTAAAGCTCCAGATTTATTCAAAACCGAAAAGTATGAATCACTATTTCAATTAATAAGCACAGTTTATGGAAAGCTTAAAAAAAATAGAAGCTTGAGTGATGTGATAAGCAGCATGTTTCCCTGCGGATCGGTAACAGGAGCGCCTAAAATAAGGACGATGGAAATAATTAAAGAAATTGAAAAGGAAAGAAGGGGATTCTACACCGGTGGAATCGGCTTGATGATGGATGAAGATGCGACTTTTAACGTTGCCATCAGAACTTTGAAAATAAATTCTAAGACGAATAACGCTGAGATCGGAATTGGTTCCGGAATTGTTTGGGATAGCATTCCTGAAGAGGAATGGAAAGAAACTCTTCTTAAAAGTAATTTTCTAAAACATCCCACGAAATATTTTAGAATTATTGAAACTATGCTTTTTGATTCAGGCAAAATTTTATTTTTTGAAGAACATATTGAGCGTTTAAAGTCAACTGCGAACTTCTTTTTGTTTAACTTTAAAGAGCAAAGATTATCCAAACGCATTACAAAATCAATCCTGCAACTTGACGAGAATAAAAAATATGTTTTAAGAGTAATGCTGGGAAAATGGGGGGAAATATCTATGGAAACAAAAGAATTTATACAGACAAAGAATATAAATAGTATTATTCTTTCACAGCATAGAATAAGTTCACAAAATAAGTTTCAATATTTTAAAACCACAAACCGGGATTTATACGAAAGTGAATACAAAAAATATTCAGCGAATAACGTTTTTGATGTACTTTTTTTGAATGAAAAGGGAGAATTAGCCGAAGGGAGTATTTCAAATATTTTTGTAAAGAGACAGGGAGTATGGTTTACTCCAACTATCAATTCGGGAATTATAGCTGGCATTTATAGAAATTATTTACTCAAAACCCAACCTGATATCATCGAAACTTCACTTACTACAAAAGATTTATCTACGGCTGAAGAAGTTAAAATGGTAAACTCTGTTCGTGGAGAAGTAAATATTGACAGAATATATTTTGATAATAACGAGTTTATCGAAATCAATCCACTACATTTGGATTCATAAAGTTTTTTAGCACAAATTTTAATATTTTGCATTACCTTCAATTGTCATTTTCTTTTGATTTGGACAAAATAAATTGAACGAAACTTCAATAAGAAAAAAAGAACATCTTGATCTCTGCATAAATGAAGATGTGGCGTTCAAATCTAAAACTACTGGTTTCGAACGTTATGATTTTTTGCATGATGCGATAACTGAAGTCAAAATTGATAAAATCAATTTTGCTGGAAAATTTTTGAAGAAAAAAATAGATTATCCTTTTCTTATTTCCTGTATGACAGGAGGTACAAACGAATCAGAAAAAATAAATACAAAACTTGCGGTAGTGGCTGAAAAATTAAAAATACCAGTTGGAGTTGGAAGCCAAAGACAAGCATTGGAAGATAATAATTTTGAAGAATCATATAAAATAATCAGAAAAAATGCTCCTGGAGTTCCTGTTTTGGGTAACATTGGAGCAGCAGAAGTTGTTAAATATAAATCTTCTCAAAAATTCCAGAAGCTTGTTGATTTAATTGAAGCTGATGCAATGGTTGTTCATGTTAATCCGCTGCAGGAGTTAATTCAGCACGAAGGCAATCCTAATTTTCGGGGCTTATTAAAAAATATTTCCAAACTGGTAAAGAACCTCAATGTTCCAGTTATTATCAAAGAAGTTGGATCGGGAATATCAGTACGAGTCACAAAAAGATTACTTGAAGCCGGTGTTTTTGGAATTGATGTTGCTGGTGCAGGAGGAACAAGCTGGGCTGGTGTTGAATTACTCCGCAATGATGTGAATACTGAGAATTATTTTTGGGATTGGGGATTGCCGACTTCCTTTTGTATAAAAGAGATTTCAAAACTGAAAAACAATTACAAGTTTACTATTATTGGAAGTGGAGGAATTAATACAAGTATAGATGCTGCAAAAGCATTTGCACTCGGCGCAGATTTGGTTGCTTCAGCAAGAACTGTTTTAAAGGAACTTGATAAAAATGGAGTTGATGGTGTAATAGATTTAATTGATAATTGGTTTACTGATTTAAAGAAAATAATGTATTTAACAGGAAGTAATAGTTTAAAACAATTTAAAAAGAACAAGATCATAAGAAAGGAACTGCTTTACTAGTGTATTTAAGCGAAAAAAAATTCCACTCAATTTATAAAAAAGAAAAAAGTAAAATTGATTTAATTCTAAAAAAATCATTACAAGGAAGGAAACCATCTTCACTCTATGAACCTGGTTCATATATTTTACACAGCGAAGGCAAAAGATTGCGACCCTTACTTGTATTGCTTTCTGCAAAAGCTGTGGGTGGAAAATTCAATCAAGTCTATAATGCCGCTGCAGCCGTTGAAATGCTTCACAACTTCACACTTGTGCACGATGATATAATGGATAATGCCGACAAAAGAAGAGGCAGACTAACGCTACATAAAAAATATGATAACAACACTGCTATTCTGGTTGGTGATAGTTTGCTTTCTGTTGCTTACGAATATTTGCTTATGGACTGCAGTGCAAATGCAAAAGAAGTTATGGGTGCATTTACACAAGGATTGGTTGATGTTTGCGAAGGTCAAAGTATGGACACTGATTTTGAAATGAAAAAAAGAGTAACAATTAAAGAATATCTTGTAATGATTACAAAAAAAACTGCAGCAATGGCGGAAATGTGCTGTAGAATTGGTGCAACCTTAGGCGGTGGTTCAAAAATTCAGGTAAATTCTTTAAGTAATTATGGCAAGAATCTTGGAATTGCATTTCAAATACAAGATGATTTATTAGACATAAGTGCGGATGAAAAAGAGTTTGGTAAAACAATAGGCGGTGATTTAGTTGAAGGAAAGAAAACATATCTTTTTATTAAAGCGCTCGAAAAAGCAACTGGTGAGGATCGCAAAAGTCTTTCGAGAGTAATATCATCATATGGTGTCAGAAAAAACCAGGTTAAGAAGTATAAATTATTGTACGAGAAACTTGGTGTACTGGATGAATCGAAAAAAGAAATAAGAAAGTACACGAACAGAGCCTTGAATGCTCTTAAAATTTTTAATTCAACAGAACAAAAAATTCTTTATATGCTTGCCGATGCTTTAATTGAAAGAACCAAGTGATGATTGAAAAGAAAATTAGAATTAAAAATAGTGCAGGACTGCACACTCGTCCCGCTGCAACAATAGTAAAAATGGCAGCAAAATATAAATGTGATTTTTTTATTTCGAGAAATGGAATGAATATTAATGGCAAAAGCATAATCGGAGTAATGACCCTTGCAGCTGAAGAGGGCTCAGAACTTGTGCTTACTTTTGAGGGTGATGATGAAGAAGTTGCTGCAAAAGAAATAGTGGATTTCTTTGAAAGGGGATTCGACGAACTTTGAAATCATTTCAGGAAATATATCGAAAATCTGAAAACAAAATTACAGGTATAGCCGCTGCCCCCGGTATAATTATTGGCGAGGCATATCTTTTTACAAAAGAAAAACTCGAAATAAGCAAAGCCGACATTAATGATATTAATAAGGCCATTGAAGATTTACATGAAGCGCTGGAAAAATCAAAAAAGGAATTGAATAAGATATTTACAATTGCTCGTGAAAAAATGGATGATGTCCGCGCAGCAATTTTTGAAGCTCAATTGATGATACTTGATGACCCCATTTTAATAGGTACTATTATTAGCCGACTTAAGGAAGAGAAAAAGCAACCCGAATATATTGTTGATGATGAAATTTCTAAGTATCAGAGCAGAATGATTTTATCCCACGAATCGTATATGAAAGAAAGAGCGCTAGACATAGAAGATATTAAACAACGTATAATAAGAAATCTTCAAAAGAAAAGATGGGGTTCAAAAATTGATCATAATGTGATAGTTGTTAGTGAATCCCTTACTCCTGCTGATACAGTACTTCTTTCACGTAACAAAGTTTTAGCATTCGTTACTGATCATGGTGGAATAACATCACATGCTGCAATCATTTCTCGTTCTCTAAATATTCCTGCTGTTGTAGGAACGCATAATGCAACAGAGCAAATTAAGGACGGCGATAAAATAATTGTGGATGGATTTTATGGTTACACAATTACAAATCCCACGCAAGCACAAATTGATTTCTTTACCGAAAAGCACAACAGGTTAGTAGAACTTCAAAAGGGATTGGAAGAATTACGTGACAAACCTGCGGTTACAAAAGATGGAAAAGAAATTAATATTTATGCTAACGTTGATGTAACCGGTGAGATTGATGTAGTAGTAGCTAGTGGAGCAAAAGGAATAGGTCTTTACAGATCTGAACAGATCTTAAATGAGACTGGAGAATTTCCTACCGAAGAAGAACAGACTTTAATTTATACAAAGCTCTCATCAAGAATTTACCCCAACTCAGTAACAATAAGGGTGTTTGATATTGGCGGAGATAAATTTAGATTTTTAGATTACCAGGAGCCAAATCCATTTTTAGGCTTAAGAGGAATTAGACTTCTTTTAGAAAATCCGACACTTTTCAAAACTCAGCTTCGCGCAATTCTTAAAGCAAGTGTTAACCGTAACATCAAAATAATGTTACCAATGATTTCAACACTTGATGAAGTTCATGCTTCAAATAAATTATTAGAAGAATGCAAGCATGAACTTAAGGAGAAAAAAGTTCCCTTTGATGATGATATTGAAATTGGAATAATGGTTGAAGTTCCTTCAGTTGCAGTTATGACAAAAGTTTTTGTAGAGCACATTGATTTTTTGAGTATTGGAACAAACGATTTAATTCAATATTTAATGGCAGTTGATCGCGGTAATGATTTAGTGTCTGATCTTTACCGCGAATTTAGCCCTGCCGTAATTCGCACGTTAAAACATATAATTGATGATGCAAAGAAGGCTAAAAAACCAGTTAGCATTTGCGGTGAAATGGCAGCAGATACACTTGCGATGCCTTTACTGGTTGGTTTAGGTCTGGAAAACTTAAGTATTTCTTCGGCTACAATTCCTTATGCAAAAAGAATTATTAGAAATTTTGATTATAAAAAATCAAAAAAGCTTGCCGAAAAATGTCTAAAATTTACTTCTCAAAAAGAAATTGAAGACGAAATTCAAAAATTCTTTACAGATAATAAAATTATAAGAACACGCCAAATCATATAAATGGAAGTATTTTGAAAAATACTATAACTAAAAACGATCCTCAGAATCAATTTAAAGTTTTAAAAGAATCTTACATGCAAGTTGATGACGCTTGGAAAAATAAGGTTGATTTAAGCAAAATTGAAACTATAAATTTAAGTGCAGTATTGATTTGCGGCCTGGGGGGTTCGGCAATAAGCGGCGAATTACTTAGCGATTTTCTTTCCGATGAAATAAAAATTCCGATAATTGTAAATCGAAATTATAGTCTGCCATCATTCATAAATAAAAATTGGCTGGTTATAATTTCTTCATATTCAGGAAATACAGAAGAGACAGTTTCCTGTTTTGAACACGCATTAAAAATGAATGTTAAGATTGTAGTTATTTCCTCCGACGGTAAAGTGGAAAAAATTGCAAATCAAAATTCTATTAAACACATAAAGATAAAATCGGGATTTCAGCCACGCTATGCTCTTGGGCTGGGATTTTTTACACTGCTAAAAATTTTCCAGGAATTAAAACTCATTAAAAAGCAAGATGAAATAGTTATTTCAATTTCGAAATTATGGAAAGAAAGAGCAGATGAATATTCGCTTAAAGAGAACAACGCACTGAAAATTGCTGAAAAATTGGTTGGCTTTATACCGGTTATTTATTCTTCTGGGCATTTGAGTTCCGCTGGTTACCGATTTAAATGCCAGCTAAATGAAAATTCAAAAGTGCATGCGTTTCATCATATTATTCCGGAGATGAATCACAATGAAATTATAGGATGGGAAACACAGACTGAAAAAAAGTTTAATCCGAAAATTATTTTTCTGCACGATAATGAATATCATTCACAAATAAAAAAAAGGTATTCGGTTTTTTCAGAATTTGCAGCTTCAAAAGGAGTGGAAGTAATCAGTTTAACTAGTAGTGAAAAAAATTTTCGGGTACGAATTATGGATTTGATTTATTTGAGTGATTGGATAAGTTTTTACCTGGCTGTATTGCGTGGTTTTGATCCTTCAGAGATTGATTTTATTTGCGAGATGAAAAAACGGCTTGTTTAATGTTCTCATATTTATGATGTTGTTAAAAATTCATTTTAATTTAATTCAGTCCTATGGCGGAATTTTTCTTCAGGCTAAAAAATTGCTTCGTTTTTGCACTTCTGTTTTTGCTCATTTCGAATGATTTTTCCCTAGCCCAGTTTTTCTTTTTTGGAAGAAATAAAGTTCAATATCAAGAATTTGATTGGAAAATCCTTCGCACTGAACATTTCGATATTTATTACTACGATGAGATGGGAAAGATTGCGGAAATTGGTGCGTTCTATGCAGAAGAAATTTACGATGAATTGAAAGTAAGGATGAATCACATTGTAACCCGCAAAGTGCCGCTAATCTTCTACAATACCACAATCGATTTTCAGCAGACGAACACAACTCCAGGACTAATACCTGAAGGAGTTGGAGGCTTTTTTGAATTTTTAAAGGGACGTGTTGTTCTTCCATCAAACGGCTCATTGTACGATTTCAGACATGTAATACGCCATGAACTTGTGCATGTGTTTATGACAAATAAAGTTTACCGTGTTTTGAAAGATCATCGAATACCTACAAACCGTATGCCTCCACTTTGGTTTGTGGAAGGATTGGCAGAATTTTATTCAACAGAATGGGATGCGCAGGCAGAGATGCTTTTACGTGATGCGGTTTTGAATAATTATTTTGTTAGCCTGAAGGACATGAATAGGATTTACGGATCTTATTTAATGTACAAGGAAGGCCAAAGCTTTCTGGAATTTGCAGCGGATAAATATGGTGAAGAAAAAATAGCACTGCTTCTGGATAACTTTTGGATGTACACCTCTTTTAACCAGGTCTTGGAAACGACATTTAAAGAATCATTTGAACAAATTGATAACGAATGGCTTTATTTTTTAAGGAAAAAATACTATCCGATGATGGATTCAAAATATCCAACAGAATTCGGATCAAAAAAAATTACAGAGGATGGGTTTAATTTTGCGCCAGTTTATTTTGAGTTTGAAAGCAGAAAATATTTATACTTTGTGGCAAACCGGGATGGCTACTCTTCACTGTACAGAATTGAAATAAGTCCGGAATTTATTCCTCTCAATTCACCCGAACTGGTTTTACGCGGTGGACAAACACAGGAACTGGAATCGTTTCATCTTTTTAATTCTTCAATTGATATTTCTGAGGATGGACTGCTTGTATTAGTTACAAAAAGAGGGGGTTCGGATGCAATTCATTTCTTCTCCATAATTGAAAATGCTATAATAAAAACTTTTCAAACAAAGGAATTAGTATTTATTTCCTCTCCTAAATTTTCTTTGAACGGAAACAGAATTGTTTTCAGTGCTGTTGATAGAAAAGGATTCTCTGATATTTTTCTATTTGATTTGCTAAGTGATGAACTGTATCGTGTAACAAACGACTATTATGATGATAAAGATCCTGTTTTTGGAACTAATGAGCAACAAATAATTTTTTCATCGGATAGAACAGCTGGTGATTATGAAAAAAAATACAACCTGTTTAGCGGTAACCTAAATGACCACTCAATTGAATATATAACATATTTAAACGCAAATTGTTTCACACCTGTTTTATCCCCTGATAAAAAGAAACTTCTCTTTACCTCAGAACTTGATGGAGTTCGAAATTTGTATGACCTGCCCATTGAACAAAATGAATTTGGTAAAGAAATAAAACAGATTTCAAATTTTATCTCCAGTGCATATAATCCAAGCTATATTGATTCTGCAAATATTGCCATTTCAGGATTTGAAAATTTATCATTTGATCTTTTTGTCTTAAATAACTCTAGAGAGAGAAGCGATTCCCTTACATCTATTCAGATGATAAAAGAACCTGCACCTGGAATGTGGAATGCCAATGTAATTGAGCTACCTTCCGAAAGAAAAAAAGTTGATTATGAAAAAGAGTATTCACTCGATTTTGCTCAAAGTGTTGTTGCAACAGATCCTGTTTTTGGAACCAGGGGTGGTGCGGTTTTATCAATAAGCGATTTGCTTGGTGATGATCGCTATTCATTTCTAATTTACAATAGTGCTTCTGTGCAAAGTGATATTTTAAAAAGCTTTAATGTAATATTACAAAAAGTAAATTTTGCCAGCAGAGTTAATTACGGCTATGGAATTTTTCATCTTAGCGGAAGGGTGTACGATTTTACTGATCCAGATGAATTTTTTTATGAACGAAGTTTTGGCGGATCATTTTTGCTTAGCTATCCCATTTCAAAATTTCAAAGGCTGGAAGCTACTGCCACAGTGAGAAGTTCCAACAAAGAAGTCATTCCCAACGTCATAGAACGCAAAGCCATGCTTTTTACTAACACTCTTGGATGGGTAATGGATAATTCCATTTGGGGTCCTACAGGTCCAATTGATGGAATACGGGCGGTTGTTTTATTGGGTTATACAAGCGATATAAAATTCAGTAATGTAAATTATTTTACATTGATAGGGGATTACAGGTACTACTACCGATTTGGACTAACAACATTGCTTGCATTCCGCGCCGCTGCATTTTATAACCAGGGAAAAGAAGCACGTAGATTTTTTGTGGGCGGAAGTTGGGATTTAAGAGGGTGGCCAAGATTTGGAATCAGGGGCGAAAAAGTTTGGCTAACCTCACTTGAATTTCGCTTTCCAATAATAGAACAGATCGCAATTAAATTTCCATTTTTTGCACTAGGGTTTTGGGGAATTAGAGGGGCAATATTTTATGACATGGGCAGCGCGTGGGATGAAAAATACACAACAACTTTGGGTTCACTTGGATTCGGATTTAGGATGAATCTTTTTGGCGTACTCACTTTGCGTTACGATATTGGTAAAAAAATTGAAAAAGATTTTACAGAATTTCAAAAAGGTTTGTTCTATCAATTCTTTTTTGGATGGGATTTTTGAAGCTGAAATTAATATTCATATCGCTTTTATTAATTATTACGGGTTGCGGCAGATCAATTATCAAATATACTGCTGTTGAAGATAAAGATCCTTTTCAAATATTTGGCAGAACTCCAGCAAGAGAATTCTTTGTCTCTGTTGATTTATCTGATTCTTTGGTGTTAAAATGGGAGTCTGATATGTACGGGAGCTTTCCGAATTCATCAGTTTCAATTTATGAAAATCTGGTCTTTATAAATGATCTCTCAGGAAGAATATATTGCTATAACATCGAAACTGGTAAACAGGTTGGAAAGCTGAAATACAGCAAAGGTGCGGTATTATCCACACCATTACCATTCCGATCTTTGCTCATCTTTCCTGTTGCAAGGGAAAAAGAAAATTATACAGAACTGGTTTATTATGATTATGTAAACGGTAAGGAGATTGAACTGATTGAACTCCCCGGAAGAGTATTGACAAATCTACTACTTGTGGATGATGAAATAATTTTCACAACCGAAATTGGTACTGTTTACAGATACAATTTACTTGGGGATAGAATTTGGGAAACACACACACGTGTTCCTACAAGATGCAATCCTGCCTTTGAAAATGATCTTATTGTTTTTGGTAATGATAATGGAGAAATTATCGCTCTCAAAGCTTCAAATGGCGATTCAGTTTATGTCAGTAAAATTGGCAATGGCTTTCAAGGAGGAGTAACAATTGATAGTGGTATAATTTATACAGGGAATGAAAATGGAAACCTGTACGCTATCAATTTAAATGATGGTGGTGTAATCTGGCAGTTTGAAACAGATTCTCGAATTGTAATGACTCCTGCTTATGATTCAGAAAATATATATTTGGGAAATTTGAGCGGAAATTTCTTTTCGATTAATAAAAAAACAGGAAAGAAAAATTGGCAAATCAATTTTAAAGGTGTACTTAATTCAACCCCCCTTGTAACAAATAATAAAATAATTTTACCTGATGTGCTTTTTGCGGTTCATGTTTTAAATAAAAATGATGGTGAGGTTGTTAATTCCATCGAGCTTGAGGGAAGAGCAAAACTCTCGCCTGTGTATCATCGCAATTTACTTTTCATCGGTTTCGATGCCGGAATAATAAGAGCTTATGAATTTATTGAATAAAACAATTCTCGGTGTTTTCATCTTGGTTTCTACTCAGCAATCTTTATCGCAGGATTGTAAAGCAACATTAAAGATTAATTCCGATAGAGAAGACATTAAAATTTTCATTAATGAAAACCTATTGGGAAGTGGAAATAATTTTCAGGCAGAAATTGAACTAGGAAATCACATCATCAATATTGTAGAGAACTCAATAAAATGGAATTCAAAATTCTTTACCGATACAATTGAAGTAAAAGATTGTTCAGAAATAAGTTTGAGCTATTCTTTTGAAGATGATTTTTTGTTAAATACCGATCCTCAAAATGCTTATGTCTTTAGAGGCGATTCATTGATAGGATATACACCGCTTTTATTGAGAAGTAATTTTGAATCTTTTAGTTTGCAAAAACCTGAATACCGGAGCGAAGAAATAAATTTAAGTGAGATTAAAACAAATGAAAAAATAAAACTTGATTTTATTGGAGAAGAGGATGGAGAAAGTTTCTACGAATCAACAATATTTAAAATTTTGATAGGAACTGCTATAGCTTTGGGAGCCTCCACGGCATACTTTAAGCTGGAAGCAGATAAACGGTTTGATGAATACAAAGTTACAGGCGATCCTGAATTGCTTTCTCAAACCGACAGATTGGATATTATTAGCGGTGCTACGTTTGTTGCTCTTCAAATAAATTTTGGACTGATTATTTATCTATTTCTTTCCGATTAATTCCCTTTCTTTTGTTAGTTTAGAGCAATATCCCTAAAAAATTTATAAATGATTACAGTATTAGAAGCTATAAAACTATCAACAGATTTCTTACAAAAAAAAGGAATCGAATCGGCGCGAACTAATGCTGAAATGCTATTAGCATATGTACTTAATTGCAAAAGACTTGAACTTTACCTGCAATTTGATCGTCCGCTAAAAGAAAATGAGCTAAATATTTACAGAAACGTAATTAAACGCAGAAGCAATTTTGAACCACTTCAATATATTATCGGCTCTGTGGAATTTTACGGAATGAAATTTAAAGTATCACGTGCAGTACTCATCCCAAGACCGGAAACAGAACTGCTGGTAGAGACTATTTTAGCTGTTTTGAAGAAAACAGAAAAATATTCGATTTTGGATATTGGTTGTGGAAGTGGATGTATAGGAATTACACTCACTGTAAATTTGCTCAGCAAAAAAGTAATTTGTACAGATAATTCTGAAAAAGCAATTGAGCTTGCAAAGGAAAACTCTCAGTTACACGATGTAGATTCGAAAATTAATTTTGTTCAACATGATATTATATCACAACCAATTAATTTTGTTGATGATGTGGATGTAGTTGTTTCCAATCCACCTTATATTGCTAAAAGTGAGTTTGATCTATTGCAGCAAGAAATCAAAAATTTTGAGCCCCGACAAGCTCTAACTGATGATGCGGATGGTTACACTTTTTTTGAAGCAATTTGTTCTAAATCTATTAGAATATTAAAAAAAGGTGGCATGTTGTTTTTTGAAATAAGTGAAGGGCAGAGTAGTGCAGTTAAAAAAATCATGCAGGAATATTCTTATTCAGAAATAAACACTATAAAAGACTATCAACAAATTGACAGGGTAATTTACGGAGTAAAAAAATGAAAGCGGTTGTGCAACGAATCAAATCAGCCTCAGTTCAAATTTTTGAGCATAACTATAGTTCTGCAATTTCCAAAGGATTACTGATTTTATTGGGAATTAAAACGGGTGATACAATGGATGATGTTAATTTTGTTGCAGATAAATGTTGTAACCTCAGAATTTTTGAAGACGAGAACGAGAAAATGAATATTTCAGTTAAAGATATTAAAGGAGAAGTTTTAGTAATTTCACAATTCACACTTTATGGTGAAACAGCGAAAGGGAACAGACCAAGCTTTACAGAGGCGGCAAAACCAGAAGAAGCAACACCGCTCTACGAAAAGTTTATTGAACGAGTGAAAATGAATCTTGGAGATTCAAAAGTAAAAACAGGTGTCTTCGGTGCAATGATGGATATAAAATTAACTAATTATGGACCCGTAACTTTGACTATTGATTCGAAAAGAAATTTCTGATGTTTGCTTCAATAAGAATCTTATGAATTCAATTTTAATGATATTTTTGGATGGGGTTGGAATTGGAAAAAAAGATTTTGAATACAATCCATTCTTTAAGTACAACTTTAAAACATTTAAAAATATATTTGGCGATACACCATCACTCGAAAACTCAACATTATTTCAGAATGAATGTTTTCTCTTTCCAACTGATGCAAATTTAGGTGTTGATGGGTTGCCGCAAAGCGGAACTGGGCAGGCATCTCTTTTTTGTGGATTCAATGCTCCAAAATATGTGGGAAAACACTATGGTCCGTATCCGTATACTACAACAATTCCAATCTTAAAAGAAAAAAATATACTTGTTCATTTTTACAAAAAGCATAAAAGTGGATTTTTTGCAAATGCTTATCCAAAACTATTTTTTGATTACTTAAAATCTGGAAGATCACGTCTGAGTGTTACAACGCTTACGTGCAAAATAGCAGAAATCAGATTGAACAAAGTCTCAGATGTTCGGAAGGGAAAAGCTATTACCGCAGAGCTTACGAATGAAAGATGGAACAAAAGGCTTGGTTACAATTTGCCTGTAATCAAACCGGCAACGGCAGCAAGGAGACTTTTGAGAATTGCAAAAAAATTTAAGTTTACACTTTTCGAATATTATTTAAGCGATCACCTTGGTCATTTACGTCTTGCTAAAGAGTTTGAAAGATTATTTATAGAAATGGATCAATTTTTATTTACACTGATTTCAGAATTCGATAAAAAAAATATCACTCTTATCGTTTGTTCCGATCACGGCAATTTAGAAGACCTTTCTACAAAATCACATACACGAAATCCTGGGTTAACAATTACAGCCGGTAAATATGCTGAAAAAATTTTTAATGAGGTGAGAGATATTTCTCAAATTAAATCTTCAATTTTAAAATATTGTAAATGAAGGACTTTCCAGCAATTAAAATAGCACTGTTATTTGTACTTGGAATTCTTTCTGAAAAATTAATATCAATTCCATTTGAGCACTTTTTTCTTCTTGCAGGTTTATTATTTCTTTTACTAGTAGTTGTCAGAAAAGAAAAACAAAAAGTATCCTACAAACTTTCAACCTCAATAGTTGCAGCGATACTAGTTATTATGGCTGGCAACCTTATTATTCAAACTAATAAAAGAGAAATAAATTCTTCGTTAAATAAAATTTACAAAGCAAAAAATATCACTATCAAAGGTGAAGTAGCTAAAATTGACTTAAAACGTGAAAATGAATTAGTCTTTTACACTATAACTGATTCTATAATTTCGGAAGAATTTTTTGTGAGCGGTAAAGTTAAGCTGCTTTGCAAGTTTCGTGATGAAATTGAAAATATAAATAAACTAAATCAGCTGTTAAAACCCGGCAATAAAGTTACCCTCAATGGAATTTATTATAAGGGTCGGGAAAAACGAAATCCCGGCGAATTCGATTACAACGACTATCTTCAGTCAAAAGGCATAACAGCAATTTTGCTTATAGATACCATTAGTAATGTGCTAATTTCTGCTGACGAAATTAATTTTGTGAAAAATACAATTCATCAGGTCCGCAAATCAATTGACTCTCAAATTAGAGAGATTCACTCTCCACAAACTGCAGCATTGCTGCGCGGATTAATCCTTGCTGACAGACGAGAAATAGATTATGAAACTAAAAATAATTTTATAAACGCAGGAGTTATTCACGTACTTGCTGTTTCAGGATTGCATGTTGGGTACATTGTATTAATATTCTTTTTGTTATTTGGAAGGTTCAATCTTTTTCTTCGTTCTATTTTAACTATTGTTGGATTAATTTGTTTTATGTTGATAACCGGTGTCCCTCCATCTGTGTTTCGTGCAACTTTAATGGCTACTATATTAATAATCACGTTTTTACTCAACAGAAGTACTAATCTAATTAATTCGATTGCCATTGCCGCTTTAATAATCCTCTCATTCGATCCAAATGAAATTTACAATCCGGGATTTCAATTATCGTTTGCGGCTGTATTATCAATCGCAATAATCTATCCGGTTATAGAACGATTTATTTCCAATTTTAGTATTGAAAATAATTTTATAAAATATACAATTCTTTTTATGGCAGTTTCTTTATCCGCACAAATTGGAACATTTCCATTTACACTTTTTTACTTCAACAAATTTTCAAGTATAGCTCTTTTTACAAACTTAATTGTTATTCCTGCAATTGGTATAATCATTGGAGTCGCATTTTTCACTCTGGCTGTATCAGTTGTGTTGCCTTTTTTGGCTTCTTACTTTGGGGCAGCTAATGATTTGATTACAACACTGATTATAGACATTATTCATTTCAGTGGTAGTCTTGATTTTTCTCATATAGTTGTCAATCAATATTCAATTGTTGATGTTTTTGTCTTCTATTTGTTTATAGCAATATTTTTATCAAGTCTTTTCTACTTCAAAAAATTTATACCTAAAATACTTTTAACAACCATTATTGCAGTAAACATATTTTTATTTTCTTCATTTGATGATGAGGAATTAATGCCTGATAATTACCTAATCATATTTATGATTGATGTTGGGCAGGGAGATTCATTTCTAATAAAATTTCCAGATGGTAAAACCGCTTTAATCGATGCAGGTAACACAACTTTTTATTTTGATAATGGAGAAAGAGTGATTTTACCATTATTGAATTACTTGGGAATTAAGAATATTGATTATGCTTTTGTTTCGCATATTGATTCGGACCATTATGCAGGATTTGTTTCGCTTGTTTTGGAAAAAAAAATAGGAGCGATTTTTAAACCGGAGATAGACACTTCACTTTCTAAAGATGTCCGCTTTGAAAATTTCTTAAACATCTTTAAAATTCCTGTAAGATATTATACTACAAAATCATTAAATATTGGAGATGTGAAAGTGTACTTTTTAAATTATGATGAATTTATTGGTTCTACAGAATTGGAAACAAATAACAGAAGCGGTGTAATAAAAATTACCTATGGTGATAGAAGTTTTTTATTCACCGGAGATTTGGAAAAAAAAGCTGAAGAAGAATATTTATTTAAGTACAGAGATTTTTTAGATTCAGATGTTTTAAAAGTATCTCATCATGGCAGTAAAACAAGTACTTCTGAGAAATTTATTAGTTATGTTAAACCAGATATTAGTTTGGTAAGCGCTGGAATGAACAATAGTTTTGGTCATCCAGCAGATGAAGTGCTGTATAAATTAAAAAAACATGATTCAAAAATCTTGAGAACAGATTTGAACAGAGCTATACTTTTGAGAACAGACGGGAAAAAAATTGAAATAGTTAATTGGAATAATCAATAACAAAATCATCTAAAGGAACATTATGAGTAACAATAAACTATTAGTTGGAATAATTATGGGTAGTGATTCTGATTTGCCAATAATGGAAGAAGCAGTAAAAGTATTTAAAGAATTTAACATCGGCTATGAAGTTAAAATTCTTTCTGCTCATCGAACACCACATCAGCATTCAGAATATTCGAAAACTGCAATTGATAGGGGATTAAAGGTAATTATAGCTGCCGCAGGTGGAGCTGCTCATCTGCCCGGTGTTACGGCTGCACACACTACACTACCAATAATTGGCGTACCGATAAAAGGAAAATCTCTGGAAGGAATGGATTCGCTTCTGTCAATTGTCCAAATGCCTCCCGGAGTTCCAGTGGCAACTGTGGCAGTTAACGGTGCAAAAAACTCAGCACTGCTTGCAGTTCAAATATTAGCTTTATCAGATGATGCAATCCATTCTAAATTAGTGGATTACAAGAAAAAGATGGAAAAAGCATCAATGGCAAAAAATGAAAAAGTTGAATTTTAGTCTAAAACAAACACCTATTAAAGCTTAACAGCCTTTCTACTTTTATTGCTATTCTTTAAAATTTAATATCAAACATCTTGAATTAAACGCAAAAATTGATTAATGTTGATATTAATATTTCGCGAGGGCAGGCATTTATATTTTTAGGTGCCAAAATATTTAAGCGAGGGTATGATTGTACATATCAAAATACTACGTTTCTCATCAGTTACTTACCTAATTAACTCATTTACTCAAATATTTTTTAGGAGGGCTTATGCTTAAAAGGTCTTACATAATTATTGTTGCTGTCCTTTTGGCCTTTGTGTGGTCGTCTTCTGTTTTTTCACAGGAGTCACCGTTTTACGACAAGTATGAAGGACAATTTATTAAACAGGAGGTACCTCAAGGGCAAAATATACCACTTCAGTACGAAGGCCCACTAGTACTTCTTTATGATAACGGACCATTAACAACTCATCCTGGAGGTGGTTTTGGAGGTGCAGATGCAAGTGCTCTTCAAACTGCTCTTGGTATGGGAACTTATGGTTATGGTCATCAAATTTCTGCGACTAACAGTATTGCAGATGACTTTACTATTGCTGGTAGTGCCTGGAATATTGATGAAATTCGTTTCTATGCTTATCAAACAGGATCATCTACTACTTCAACCATTAATGATTTAAGATTGGAAATCTATGATGGTGATCCTTCAACAACAGGTACATTAATCTACGGTGACTTAACAACAAATGTACTTGCTACAACTTCCTGGACTAATATTTATAGAGTGCTTGATACTGATTTGTTAGGCAGCCAAAGACCAATAATGGAGAATGTTATTCAACTAACACCCCCATTGAATTTAGGACCAGGAACTTACTGGTTTCACTGGACTTGTGGTGGAACTTTAGCATCAGGCCCCTGGGCACCTCCTGTATCGGTTTTAGGCTCAACCGGTACTGGAAATGCCTTACAAAATCAGGCAGGTACATGGGTTGCAGTTACAGATGTTGGTCCACAAGATTTTCCATTTTTAATTTTAGGAAATGCTGGTGCACCTTGTCCGGTGGATCCACCAACAAATCCTAATCCTCCGGATGGTACCGTAGGTGTTCCAGTTACCGGTAATACTGCTGCTTGGGATAATGGTGCTGGAACAACTGCAGTTGAACTTTATTTTGGTGAAGTAGGAAGTCTTGTTCAAGTTTATGACGGTACTCCTATTACTTCCTTCTCTCTCGCTCCTGTTGAACCACTGGACTACAGCACTACTTATGGATGGAGAGTAGTTTGTAAAAATGATACATGCGGAGTTTCTGGACCTGTGTGGACTTTCACAACTGTGGATGATCCAAACATTCAAGAACTATTCTGTGATGATTTTGAAACCGGAGCTGGTAATTGGACAATAACTAATGATGGCGGAACTTGTGTTTGGGAAGTTTTCCCAGAACCTTGGCCAAATTCATATACATTACCATGTGATCCTAGTTGCGGTCAAGTACTAGGTGCAGATTCTGATAATTGTGGATCTGGTACCACTTTACTCTCTACCGCTACACTAACAAATCCAATCGATGCAACTTTGTATCAATCAGTCTGGTTAGAGTTCGACAATGATTGGCAGGCAATTGACGCTGACGACTTTGCATTGGTTGATGTTAGCACGGATGGTGGTACAACCTGGCAAAATATTCTTACCTTTGATGAAACTGATATAAGGAATACTCACGAAATTTGGGATATGACCTCACAGGTTGCACTAAGCAATTTCATTATAAGATTTGTATCAATTCAACCCGGCTGGGATTGGTGGTGGGTTGTAGATAATGTTTGTATTTATGGTACAGATATAATACCGGTAGAATTAACTTCATTTACTGCTTCTGCTTTTGATGGCAGTGTCGAACTGAGCTGGATTACTGCTACAGAAACAAACAATCAGGGATTTGAAGTAGAAAGAAGCAACGGAAGCTCATTTGAAAAAATTGGATATGTTCAAGGAAATGGAACAACCACTGAACCTACAGCTTACACATTTACTGATGACAATGTTGTAATGAGCAGTTACTCATACAGACTCCGTCAAATTGATTTTGATGGTAGCTTCGAGTTCAGCGAAACAATTGAAGTAGATGTTCCGGCTCCTACATCATTTGCATTAGGTCAAAACTACCCAAACCCATTTAATCCAACTACTAAAGTTGATTTTAGTCTTGCTTCAGATGCTAAAGTTACACTTAAAGTATTTGATCTTCTGGGTCAGGAAGTTATGACAGTTGTAAATACTAATCTTGTTGCAGGTAATCATACTGTTGATATTGATGCTACTCTATTGAACAGTGGTGTTTACTTCTATAAGATTGAAGCCGATGCAGTTAACGGAACCAACTTTGTTGATGTTAAGAAGATGATCTTAACTAAATAGAGCAAAGCATTCTGTTTCAATTTGTTCTTTAAAGCCGGCACTATGCCGGCTTTTTTTATGCTGATTTTTAACTGTATTGTGATATCAATACAAGATTGAAATAATCAATTTTGTTTTATTCAAAACATTTTTGTCTTGACTACTTTGCAAAAAATGCTTAAGCTTAAAAATGAAAATTTGATTGGGTAATAAAAAGCAGTTTTATTATAGATTTCTTGTAAACTTATTTAAAATAATTTACTATGCGTTTATCGCTTCGAATCTCGTTTAAATGCTGACTCCATTCTAAACATTTCATTCTTATTTAATTACAAAAAAGAAAATATTTTTAATCAACTAATATATCAACCACAAAAGGAGATGTGTATGTTTAAATCAACACACTTTTTCATTTTCGCAGTATTGGTATTTGCAGGTTTATTATTTACTGCAAATGCGCAAGACATTTCTGTAAACCCCAATCTTGTTTACGAGCAACAAGGCCAAGTACCTCTCAACAATAATACAGATGCAATTACCATTACTCATTCTGCCACTCAGACTATAACTACTGGTAACTCTGTATCCTGTAATGCTGGTGGTCTTCATACAGACAACAGTTACTTCAGAGCATTTGACTTACCTTCATTTGGTATTACAAATGATTTTAATATAACTGAAGTATCAATTGGTATTGAAACCGCAGCTGGAACTGGCGGTACACAGCCAATAACAGTTAATCTCTGGACTTCAAGCCAGCCTTTCCCAACTGGTTTCCCAGGTTCGGTAACTCAGATTGGAACTGCTTCGCTTAATGTTCCTGATCAAACATTAACAGTATTTCCAATAGCAGTAACGGGCACAGCCCCTGCAGGTTCTGAGCTTGTTGTTGAAATCTTTACACCAGACGGACAGACAGCTGGACACTCATTCTTCATAGGTTCTAATGCAGATGGAGAAACTGGACCTTCATATCTGCTTGCAGCAGATTGTGGTGTAACTACACCAACCCCGACTGGTTCGATTGGATTCCCAAATATGCACATAGTAATGAACGTTACCGGTGATGAGGCAGGTGGTCCGACTGCGAGAGTTCAGGTAATACATAACTCAGCTGATCTTTTGGCTAATGAAGTTGATGTATATATAGATGGTGCCCTTGCGCTTGATAATTTTGCATTCCGTACAGCAACTCCATATATTGATTTACCTGCTGGCGTTGTCGTTAATATAGGGGTTGCTCCTGGTAACAGCGGTTCAGCAAATGATACTCTGAAAAACTTTCCAGTAACCCTTACAGCAAATGAAACTTATGTTGTATTTGCGAATGGTGTTTTGGACCCAAGTCAGTATGCAGCTAATCCAGATGGCAGAAATACAGCATTCACTCTTTTTGTAAAAGATATGGCCCGTGAAACCGGTTTAGGCAGTGATGTTGATTTCTTTGTTTTGCACGGTTCTACTGATGCACCCACGGTTGATGTTAAGGCTAGAGAAGCTGGAAATGTAACCCTGATTGATGACGCAGCTTACAGCGATATCACAC